>CAZRRT010000023.1:0-24754 GCA_964602605.1 uncultured Ruminiclostridium sp. | reverse complement strand
CGAATTCAAAATATGGAAAAATTGGCTGACGCTTTCCTTTTCACTTTCCCCTGAAACAGAGTTCATTTTAACAAAGGATGCTCTCACAAACCTTGACATCGAGGACAGATCACCGGGAAGCCCCATTGCGCCTAATCCTCTGCTGTAAATGTTAAGCTCCAAACCGTTTGCACCATTTGCACCGTTGGCAAAAGTATTTTGGGGATTTTTGGCTGTAAGCTGCATATAATTGTTTAAATTAAACATCTGCTTATCAAAGGTGGGATTGTTGGTGAGAACGCCAACGGGATTTTGGTATATTTTTATTCCCTCCGACACCGATTCAACGGTAATTGCGGAATTTTTATCCGCTATTATCCAATGAAGCTGTGCCAAAGGCAGTTTTTCGCTGTACGGCTTGTTTGTAAGATTTATTTTGCTTAATAACAATCTTGCTTCTTCAACAGTTGCGGATTGACACAGTATCCAAGGAATAAATTCAAATTGAGCTATATTGTCCCTGTCCTCTCTGCTGTCAAAATAAACGGCGTTTCCCACAAAATTAAGACCCGCCATACAAAGACCTTTTTCGTTTGCCGCTTCATAGTACAGCGGATAGTCCTCTGCAATATGAGCCATACCGATCATAGCGTAGTGATTTGAAACTGTTCCCTTTTCTATGAAATTAAAGGGATAATTGCGAGGTGTAACAACTATTTCATCTCCGTAATAAAATTCATAATCCAATGTTCTTCCGAAATAAAAATCCTTTGTTTTATAAGTTGCAGCAGTGCACATATATTTGTCCTCCCTACTCTTAAATTATAAATTTTTCTTCTGCCAACGTTTTCATTTTATCAAAAATTTTAACGTCGATTTACTTGAAATTTATATATATTATTCCTCAAAAATTCAAATAAATTATTTTCTCAAATCTTGAAAAAATTTTGTCAATAATTCCCCGCACTCTTTTTCAAGCACTCGGCTTCTCACCAAAGGCTTGTGGTTAAAGGGCAGCTCAAAAAGATTTACAACCGATGTGCAAGCGCCTCCCTTTTCGTCAAATGCGCCGTACACAAGTCTTTTTATCCTTGCGTTTATAATTGCGCCTGCGCACATGGGACAGGGTTCTAATGTTACATATATGGTGCATTGGGAAAGCCGCCAGCTTTTTAAATGCTTTGCGGCAGCTTCCAACGCCAATATCTCGGCGTGGGCTGTGGGAGAATTGTCACATTCCCGCCTGTTATAGCCTTCTCCGATAATATTTCCGTCCTTGTCCGTCACAACTGCGCCAACGGGACATTCTCCCAATTCATAAGCTTTTTTTGCCAAATCCAAGGCTTTAAGCATCATTTCTTCATCAAACAGCATATAATTTCCGCCTATTTCTTGATTTATAAATTATACTATATATTCATAAAAATATCAAGGGTTAAAAGTGTTAATACGTTTTATAAATATACCAAAAGTTCATATTTATCAATATACAATTTTGAATGATTGACATTTATTT
Organism: uncultured Ruminiclostridium sp.; assembly: GCA_964602605.1. Classification (GTDB taxonomy): domain Bacteria; phylum Bacillota; class Clostridia; order Oscillospirales; family Ruminococcaceae; genus Ruminiclostridium_E. Next base: position 23,259 of record CAZRRT010000023.1, on the reverse strand, counting down.
GTTAATATTATATACTATATTAAAAGAATAATTAAAAGAATAAAAGATATAAAAATCGTATAAAAGGACTATGTATTATGAGAATGAGAAAGAAAAAGCATCTTGACGAAAGATGGGAAGAATGTAAAAACGTTTATTTGGGCTGGCTTCCCGATTATATTTCCGAGGAAAGAGATCAATCGGAATTAGCGGAAAAATTTTGCTGCGAAAAGATTTTCGGAAATAACAACCCCGTTCATATGGAAATAGGCTGCGGCAAAGGAAAGTTTATCCAACAGCTGGCAGAGGAAAACCCAAATATAAATTATATCGCAGTAGAACAAACCGCAAATGTTCTTGTTACCGCTATGGAGAGGACGGAAAAAAGCGGTATTAAAAATCTTAAATACTATGCGGGAAAAGCGGAATATTTGGAAAAAATAATGCCCGCCCATTCGGTTGATTTAATTTACCTGAATTTCAGCTGTCCTTATCCCAAGGAAAGCTATGCAAAGCACCGCCTTACTCACCCCAATTTCTTGAAAATTTACCGATACCTGCTTACCGATAGGGGATATATTAAGCAAAAAACCGATAACAGACGGCTGTTTGAGTTTTCCATAGAAAGTTTTTCCCAAAACGGCTTTTACCTTCAAAATGTTTCTCTTGATTTACATAACAGCAATATTAAAGGGAATATTATTACAGAATATGAACAAAAATTTTCTGAAATGGGAATGCCTATTTTTTATTTGGAAGCTTTTTTGAAAAATTAAGCAAAAATAATTTAAAGCTATTTACATTTTTGGGAAAATGTGCTAAAATATTATAAGGAAATAATAAGTGGGAACAGATATTTTCCCGCAAAAATATTAAAATTAAAAGGGGTACTGATTATGAAAGCATTAACAGCATTGTTAGCCTTGGCAAGCACAGCGGGAATCGGCTATTTGGTTTACAAGAAGATCACTGAAACAAAGGAAGTTGAAGCAGCATATACCGAATACAAGGAAAAAGAAGAACCCCACAAGGAGGGAAAGGTTCGCAGAGCGTCTATGTATGCTGTGGGAGCAATAAAGACTACCGCAGATAAGATTTCTGAGGGTATTCAGCAGGTAAAATCGGAAGATATGGTTAAAAAAGGTGAAGAACAGGTTGAAAAGATAAAAGCCAATTCCGCCGCCATTAAAGAAAGAATAAAGGAAAAATCCGAAACCGTAAAAGAGGGCTTAAAAGACTCTACCGGCAATATTAAAGAAGATTTAAAGGACGCTTCCGGAAATATTAAAGACGAAATCAAGGACACCGCAGTATCGATCAAAGACGAATTAAGCGAAATAAAGGATCTTGTAACTTCAATTAACGGAACGCCTTCAAGCTCCGACAACTATGACCAAGACGATCAAGACGATCAAAACGACGAGATTGGTTTTGACGAGTTACCTACCTTTGAAGGTATTCCCGAAGCTGAGGAAATTGACGACGACAAATTATTTGAAGAAGAAGAAACGGTGGATCAGCTTTAATTGCTGTGTATTGAATATTTTTTAAAAACACCTAATTTATCATAAATTAAGCTTAATAATAACCCCTATTTACCAAGACAAAAATGGGGTTATTTTTTATATAAAATAATAAGCAGGGCTATCCCTTACGAATTTATAATACTTTCCCAATACAGCTTTAATCGCTTTTTACGGCAAACCGCAAATATTTGCAGTTTAGTGTAAAAAGCACTTGTATTTAAAAATAGTGTGTGATATAATAGGATAAAAGAAAGGGGCTTTAAGATGAAACAAAAAACCAGAGAAAAATTGCAGGTAGTTATTAAAATAGGCGCATTGGTGCTCGCCGTTATAATTGCCGTGGGTTATATAATTTCATCTTTGCTCTATTAAAAATCAGGAGGCATATAATGTCACAAGTATTAGTTGAAACATCGGCTCGTCACGTTCACGTTACCGAAGAAACACTTGAAACACTTTTCGGAAAAGGCGCAAAGCTTACTAAGAAGAAGGATCTGTCACAGCCCGGACAATTTGCCAGCGAGGAAAGAGTAACTGTCGTAGGACCTAAAAAGTCATTGGCAAACGTTTCTATTCTCGGTCCTTGCCGCTCTGCGGATCAGGTTGAATTATCCGCAACCGACGCACGCTCTATAGGACTTCCCATTGTGATAAGAGAAAGCGGAGATATTGCAGGCACTCCCGGCTGCAAGCTTGTAGGTCCTTGCGGAGAGGTGGAAATCAAGGAGGGCGTTATAGTTGCAAAACGTCACATACACCTCGTTCCCGAAACCGCCGAAAAGTTAGGCGTTAAGAATAAGGATATAGTTTGGGTAAAGCTTGAAACACCTGAGAGAAAGGCAGTTTTAGGAGATGTTGTTATTAGAGTAAGCGAAAAGTTCGCAGACGCTATGCACATTGATACCGATGAATCCAATGCAATCGGAGCTACTCCAAATCTTTACGGTGAAATTTTGAAGTCGCTTTAATTTACATAATTTACAATAGCATACATAAAACAACCCAAGTCAGCTTGACGGAAAACCCACCAATGGGAGGTTTTTCGACAAGCTGGATTTTTACGCTTATCTTGAAGGCAAAACAGAGCTTGAAAAGTTTATAAATGAGCAAACAAAAAGCATTCCGCATATCTTAACGAATAAGGCTTTATATTATGATTAAAAAACGTATTATTTTGCGAATAATATTTTTTAATCTTACTATACAAAACCAATTCATATGGGAATACAAATTGTGAAGGTATATTCATCTTAAAAGCACAACCGAATTAAATAATCTAACATATCCAATTTGACATATTATTAAAATAAAAAGGCTTGATGAAAACTCTCGCATACAAAGCGATTTTCAGCAAGCCGATTTTTATCCGCCTTTATAAATATTTATCAATAAGCCTTTCCCCAATAAACCATTTGCTTTGCGGGCTTTCCGCAGCAGACGCAGGTATCCGAGATATGCTTCTGATCAAATGGTATACATCTTGAACCCACTCCCGTAACCTCTTTGATTTTTTCTTCGCAGGCGGGATCTCCGCACCACATAGCACGAACAAAGCCGTCGCCGTTGGTTTCCAGCTTTTGAATTATTTCCTCCATAGAGGTGCAGTCGTAAGTGCGTTTTTCCATATTTTCATATGCAATGTTATAAATGTTCTCGCCGTAAGCTTTTAAAAGCTGTTCAATAGTTGATTGAACATTGTTCAAATCCACAAAGCTTTTTTCACGGTTATCACGGCGAACAATTACACACTGATTTTTTTCAATATCCTTAGGACCTATTTCAAGACGGAGAGGAACGCCCTTCATCTCGTATTCGGAAAACTTCCAGCCGGGACTGTTTTCACTGTCGTCTATCTTTACACGGTATTTGTCTTTAAGCTCTGCGGCAATCTCCCGTGCCTTTTCCAAAACTCCCTCTTTATGCTGATTTACGGGAATTATTATAACCTGAATGGGAGCGACTGCGGGAGGAAGAACCAAACCGTTATCGTCACCGTGTGACATTATTATTGCGCCTATAAGGCGGGTGGTTACGCCCCACGATGTTTGGTATACGTATTCAAGCTTGTTTTCCTTGCTGGTGTAGGTCATATTAAACGCTTTCGCAAAGCCGTCGCCGAAGTAGTGGGAAGTGCCTGCCTGTAAAGCTTTTCCGTCGTGCATAAGTGCTTCTATGGCATACGTCGCCACTGCACCCGCAAATTTGTCGCTGTCTGTTTTTCTGCCCTTTATAACAGGCATATTTAAGGAATTTTTGCAGAAGTCGGCATAAATATTCAGCATTCTTTCCGTTTCTTCAACAGCTTCCTCTGCGGTGGCGTGAACGGTATGTCCCTCCTGCCACAAGAACTCTCTTGAGCGAAGGAAGGGGCGGGTGGTTTTCTCCCAGCGTACAACCGAACACCATTGATTATAAAGCTTGGGCAAATCACGGTGAGAATGTATAATATTTGCATAATGCTCGCAGAAAAGGGTTTCGGAGGTAGGACGCACGCATAAGCGTTCCTGAAGCTTTTCGCTGCCGCCGTAGGTCACCCATGCAACCTCGGGAGCAAAGCCCTTAACGTGGTCTTTTTCCTTATTCAGCAGGCTTTCGGGTATAAACATAGGCATATAGACGTTTTCGTGTCCCGTGTCTTTAAACATTTTATCCAATATTTTCTGCATATTTTCCCAAATCGCATATCCGTAAGGTCTGATGATCATACAGCCCTTAACGCTTGAATAATCGATTAAATCTGCTTTTTTAACAATATCCGTGTACCATTGAGCAAAATCTTCATCTCTGGAAGTAATAGCCTCAACCATTTTTTTATCTGCCATTCTTGTTCCCCTTTTAATTTTTTCGATTTCTTTTAATATTTTCGGTTTAAAACATTCTTATTATAAAACATATCCCTTAAATTTTCAAGGTTTCAAGTAAAAAATTTTACAAATTTGTCAAAAATAACGATTTATCTATTCCATTTTATTTAAAACTGTGCTATAATAAATTTGTTGTATTTCTAAATCAAGAAAAAATATATTTTACTTTACAAAGGAGTCGATTATGGCTTTTGAAAGTGTTAAGGGAATAAAAATTTTTTCTCATATGACCGGTACTACATATATTTTTGGGGATTACTTTGTTGTTATACAGGGTGAAGCAAATCCGCCCGACATTTATGAATGGAGCAGCGTAACCGACGTTGTTGAAAATCTGTCGGGAATCTGTATAACGGTAAATTCCCGCAAATATGACATTGAAATGCAGGCTTTTGACACGGAGGACATTTTTTTAACCGTCCGAGCCATTATAGAAGGGCAGCTTGCATTTTATCCAAACGTGCATTATAAATTTAACAAGCGTATTCTCCCATTAAAATATCTGTATAAAAATATCACTCCCACAAACGCTTATATTATGAAAGGATATTATGACGAAAAGGTTATAAATTCCTGCAATATCGCTTTGGTAATCGCAAGATTCGGCAGATATATGTTTTTTGCAACCTTGGCTTTGATATGCGCCATTTTCTTAATTTTAATCAACGTGCTGGGAGATTTAAAAGAAAATTGGATTTATTACCTGCCTCTTTCCATTTTTCTCGGCATAATAATTTCCATTGTGGCATACTTGATTGTGGGAATTATTGCAAGACACAAGTTTAACTCTACCAAAAAAGTTGATCCCGCCACGGTAAAGGAAATTACAGTTGTTGTCGCTCCCGAAGGCTTTGCCGCAGTGGAAAGCTTTGTGTATACGGGACGAGATTTAATTCCGTGGAGCGAGGCTAACTTCTTTATTGAAACTCACGCCGGACTTGTGGTGCTGAGAGATAACAAGTCGGTATTTTGGCTTCCCAAAAGCTTTATCCCAAAAAATCAGCAATCCGAAATTTTCGGTTTAATTGCTGCAAGAGTCAGACAAAGGTAGGTAAATTATTATGAATGCTGCTATCACTTCCGAATCTGTATTGATAAACAACAAGGAATATACCGTAGTGGGAGTAGAAGCCTCTTCAAACAGCTTCGGCTTATGCGATACCACAATTCAAAGGGATAAAGGAATACGTGAAACCTTTTATGTGGGAAACGAACCGCTGTTGAACATTGTTCAAAAAAGCATAAACGACGATTATTCCAATAAGATAATATCACAAGTTTCAACCTTAGACAGGTGCGGAGATTTTTCAAGACGGGTAGCCGTTTCTCTCGACGACTATTTTTTTAATAACAAAAATATTATAACCGCATTACATCCGCTTTTGGAATACATTAAATCGGGAATGTATGTTATATATGAAGCAAAAATGATTCCCACCGACGGAGCGGGCAACTATTTTTGGTCAAGCTATATGGTGCCTCACGAATTTACCGGCTCAGGCACTTTTAATTCCGTGTGCAAAAAGCAGCACTCTTTAATTCCCTCTTTCCTTGTTCCCACAGATAATATAGGATCGTTTTCCGATAAGCTTATGAAAATTTCTATGGAAAGGGTTAAAAAGGATAACTGCGCCTACGGGGTATGCTTTCATTTAAGCGGAATGTTTTGCGCTCTACTGTCAAATCATTACGACGTTACCGCCGCTCTTTTGCAGGATAAGAAGATTAAGTGTATTGTTATCGAGCCTATCAGACATATTTGCACAGCGGAGGAAATGAAAAGCTACAGCACGGTTTCACATCCCGCTCCCGACAACGTGGCGCAGGAGGGCGAAGACGCTGCTGCTCAAAATAATGAAGAACAACCGCAAGCAGAGCCGCAGCAGGAATCGGAAACAAATTTTGAAAGCTGCATTTACAGCTGTCCCGTAAAAATACCTTTCAGCAGAATTCCAAACCACATTTTGGAAACCTTGTTTTTAACGAGAAAACAGGAAATAACCAAATATACCGATACGGTCACCGCCAACTGCGAACGCCCCACACACGCTAAAAGCAAGCGTTCTATGCCTGCAAATGTTTTGGAAAAATGCGAAAGATACCCGGATTGCGAAATGCTTCAGTCTGCGGCGTTGGTGGGACATTTAAGTGATGATGAGTTAAACGCTCTGCTGCTTGGCGAAACTACAATTAACGGCAAATATATAATTAACAAAAACTATTATTCAAGCATTACTATCGCTTTAAACTATTTGCAGTACAAGGACTTTAACCGCTTTTTGAATTTTGCTTCCGCCTTGCTCAAAAACGAGGATTTAACCGCCATTCATCAATATACCGCCACCCGCTTGGGCTCTATTATGGACAAAAGAATAGAGGGCATTTTCAGAGAAATATTAAACAGCGACAATGACACTTATAATATATTAAAGCCCAGCGCAGATAAATATATAAAGCGTTTCAAGGCTTATACGGAGGCAGCCGCATTGAGGGAGGAAGAGGAAAGAAGAAGAAAAACCGCTTCCGCCAACGCCAAGCTAACGAGAGATGTCAGCACCGAGCTTGATTCTCTCGATTTGGCAAGCAAGCTGAAATTTTAAAACATATCAGCTTGTCGAAAAACCTCCCGCCGGTCGGTTTTCCGCCAAGCTGACTCCGTTTTTTGCGGCTTGCTGCCAAAAACAAAAATCGGGCAGAGCTTTGCTTTGCCAAGATTTTAAGGCTATGATCCCAATTTAGGGAAAAACCCTGATGGTTTTTCTCTAAGATCTTTTTCCTTCCGAATAACATTATTTTAGGCTTTTTCATCAGCCTGAACATATTTTACCCGATTTTATTCCAATCCTTAAACTTAAAAAAGTATTACTCTTCAAAAACACCAATCCCAAAGCTTTAAATTATTATTGAAATAAAAATAAAGCAGACAGATAAGCCGCCTGCTTTATTATTTTACAATATTCGTATTAGTGTAAATTTGCGGTATTGCCAAAAATCGGATTATTAAAGACCGCATATTTCCTTTGTATCTCTTGCAATCAAAAGCTCCTCGTTTGTGGGTACTATCCACACCTGAACCTTGCTGTCGGGGGTAGAGAGCTTGGTGAGCTTTCCTCTTATGTTGGAGTTCAAATCCTCGTCGATTTTAATACCCAAGTAATCCATATTTCTGCACACGCCTTCACGGATAATAGGTGCATTTTCACCAAGACCGCCTGTGAAGATAACGGCGTCAAGTCCGTTCATAACCGCTGCATAAGAGCCTATGTATTTCTTTATGCCGTAAATAAACATACTTTCCGCAAGAATTGCCTTTTTGTCACCCGCTATTGCTGCGTCCTCTATTTCACGGTTGTCGCTGGAGATTCCGCTTATGCCTAAAAATCCCGATTTTTTGTTAAGATATTCACTCATTTGGTGAGCGTCAAGCCCTAATTTTTGCTGAACAAAGGTAACCGCCGACGGATCGACGCTTCCGCTTCTTGTTCCCATAATGACGCCGTCAAGAGGAGTAAATCCCATTGAAGTATCTACTGATTTTCCGCCGTCGATAGCGGTAACGGAAGAACCGTTTCCAAGGTGACAGGAAACAATCTTTAAATCCTTAATATCCTTTCCCATAGCTTCAGCCAAAGCCTGAGATACAAATCTGTGGGAAGTGCCGTGAAAACCGTATTTTCTTACGTGATACTTTTCATAGCACTCGTAAGGCAAGCCGAACATATACGCTTTGTCGGGCATAGTCTGATGAAAGGCGGTATCGAATACCACCGCTTGCGGAACGCTGGCGGGAATTACTTTTTTGCAGGCTCTTAAAGCAAGCGCATGAGGGTGATTATGTACGGGAGCTAATTCGGAAAGACCGTCGATTTTGTCTATTACTTCATCGGTGACAATAGTTGTTTTGTCAAAGACCTCAGCGCCTTGCACTATTCTGTGACCTACTGCGGCAATTTCGTCCATACTTCCGATAACTGCGCCTTCTCCCTCTGTCAAAGCCTTAACAACCCGTCCGAAGGCTTCAGTATGGGTGGGGAAATCACAGTCCTCGCTTATCTTTTTCCCGTCGGAGGTTTTGTGAGTAATATGACCGTCAATGCCGATTCTCTCACAGTTGCCTTTTGCAATAACGCTTTCATCGTCCATATTGATAAGCTGGTACTTTAATGAGGAGCTTCCTGCGTTGATAACTAAGATTTTCATTATTAAAAATTCCTTTCTTTAAGGCAGCACCGCACAGTTGGCGGCTTGCGTCTTTGAGCAGCGCTGCCTTTAAAAATAATGTCATAATTTATTGTATAACATTATTACAAAAAAATCAAGAGATAAGAAAAAAATTGGAGGAAAAAATGAATATATGCGGAATCATTTGTGAATATAACCCATTTCACAACGGACACAAACACCAAATTGAGCAGACAAAAAAGGAATACGGCGCGACTCATATAGTTTCGGTAATGAGCGGAAACTTTACCCAAAGAGGAGATTTGGCTGTTGCGGATAAATATAAGCGGGCGGAAACTGCATTAAAAAACGGTGTAGATTTGGTAATTGAGCTGCCTGTGGCTTACGCCCTGGGAAGTGCGGAGCAGTTTGCCATGGGAGCGGTATATCTGTTAAACTCCTTGGGCTGTGTGGATATGTTAAGCTTTGGCAGCGAATCGGGGAATATCGACGCAATTAAGGAGGCGGCAAGAGCCGTTATTTACACTCAGGAAACGGAAGAATTTCTAAGCTTGATGAAAAACGGATTGACTTACCCCGCCGCTTTGCAAAAGGCTATGGAAAAATTCTATACCGACGATGTTATAGAAACTCTTGCAAGTCCCAACAATACCTTGGCGGTGGAATATATCAAGGCGATTGACAGTCTTGCTTCAAGTATAAAGCCGATTACGGTGAAGCGTTATATTGCGCCCCACGACAGTGAGATTGATGATAGCTCGGATATTTTAAGCGGCTCTCAGCTGAGAAATATGATATTGGATGGCAAGGACATTTCCAAATATGCGCCCGCCTGCGATTTTTCAAACACGGCTTCAATATATAACATAGAGGCGGCGATTTTGTCAAGATTAAGGGCAATGAGCAAATCCGAAATAGAAAAAGCTCCAAACGTGCTTATGGGCTTGGAAAACAGAATAGTCAGGGCGGCGTCTGTCGCCGTAAGCCTTAATCAGCTGTATTTCCTTGTTAAAACAAAGCGTTACACCTTGGCAAGAATAAGAAGAATTATTTTATCCGCATTTTTGGGAATTACAAAAAACGACTTGAAAATCGACCCCTCTTATGTTAGAATTTTAGGTATGAACAGCAAGGGCAAGGAAATACTTTCGGCTGCAAAATGCCAGCTTCCAATAAATACTTCCCTTTCCCAGCTTGAAAAAATCAGCGAAAATACAAAAAAACAGGCAAGGTTAGAACAGCGGTGCGACAATCAATACGCCTTGGCTCTTAACAAAAGATTGGTCTGCGGACTTGACTATACCGCAAAGCCTATTATTTTAGAATGAAAGGAATACTGCAATGAGCGTAAAATTTTCGGAAATCAGCTATAAAAACTTTGGAAAGTGCATAAAAATGGAAAATGAAATCGCAGAGGTAATTGTCACCGTCGATGTTGGTCCTCGTGTGATTTATTACGGACTAAAAGGCAAAACCAACGTTTTCCGAGAGGACATAAACCGTGACAGCTTTAACGATAAAAAGCAGCTTCACGATTTTTTTGAAACAGGTGAAAATTGGTATATTTACGGAGGTCACCGCCTTTGGAGCAGTCCCGAAAGCTACCCCGAAAGCTACACTCCCGACAATCACCCTGTGCCTTATGAAATCAAGGGAAATTCAATAAAGCTTATGCCCGAGGACAGGGTTAAGGTGGGAGAACGCCACGCTATGACCGTTACATTGGAGGATAATTCTTCAAGGGTGACGGTAAACCACGCTATTACAAATATTGCCGATTATGAAATAAAATTAGCTCCTTGGTGTCTTACCGTTGCGGAAAAGGGCGGCGTTGAAATCGTGCCTCAATCAACAAAGGACACGGGGCTTTTATCCAACAGACGCACTGTTTTTTGGGCGTATTCCGATGTGAGAGATCCAAGATTTTTCATTTGCGACAAGTACCTGACTCTTGCCCAAACCGACAGAGAGCAAGCTTTTAAAATAGGAATCAACAACGAGGACGGCTGGGGCGCATATCTTAATAACGGTCAGCTTTTCATTAAACGCTTTGATTTTGATCCTGTGGGCGAATATCCCGACTATTCGGTAAATTATGAAACATACACCAATCAGTTTATTATGGAAATAGAATCCTTAGGCACTTTGGAAACCCTGCGTCCCGGAGAATTTACCGAATATAACGAGTATTGGGAGCTTAGAGAGTGCGACGACACATTTGATAGAACCGATCCCGAAAGCATAGACAGATTTGTTAAAAAGCATATTTTTTGAAAGAAGAATTGTATGGATAAATTTCAGCAGCTCAGAGAAAAGCACAGGGAATTTGTATATGAAGGCTATGAGGTTAACCAGGACAGCTTTGTATTTCATTTTAAAATGGACAATTATTCCTTTAACCCAAAATGGAGCTTTTCCCCTGATTATATTAAAAATGCGGAGAATAAAGAGCTTTTGGATTATGCGGTGTTTTCTTTGGGTATGTCCGAATTGGTAAGCTATTGGAAATGCGCTTGTCCAGCTGTGGTTAAAATCAACTGCGGCGCATTAAACAGTGAGCAGGTTAAATGGTGGAAAAAGCTGTATTTTAACGGCTTGGGAGAGTTTTTTTACAGAAACGGAATTAAAACGGATATTAACAGCTTTATGACAATAATTCCCATTTCCGATAACGTTCCCCATTTTAATCAAAATAATATAGGCAGAGGTTTTTTAATACCTGTTGGCGGCGGCAAGGACAGCATTGTCACTTTAGAGCTTCTAAAGGAGTACAAGGACAAAAACAGCTGCTATATACTTAATCCTCGGGGAGCAACCCTTAACTGCGCTCATACTGCCGAATATAACGACAATCAAATAATCGGAGTAAAACGCACTATAGATAAACAGCTTTTGGATTTAAACGCTAAGGGGTATCTTAACGGACATACGCCCATAAGCTCAGTTATTGCATTTTCCGCTTGGATATTCGCATACTGCGCAGGTAAAAAGTATATTGCTCTTTCCAACGAAAGCAGCGCAAACGAATCCAATATAAGCGGCACAAAAATTAACCACCAATACAGCAAAAGCACTGAATTTGAAGGGGATTTCCGATATTATACCAAAACTTATTTTTCCGAATATCCCAAGTATTTCAGCTTACTGAGGCCTTGGAGCGAGTGGCAGATTATGAAAAAATTTGTGGAATATCCCAAATACTTTCCCGTTTTTCAAAGCTGCAACATCGGCTCAAAAAATGACACTTGGTGTGCAGACTGTGCCAAATGCCTTTACGTTTATATTATGTTGGCGGCTTTTTTGTCCGATGAACAGCTTATAAAAATATTCGGCAAAAATATGCTTGAAAAAGAGGAATACAGAGATTTGTTCAACGGTCTTGTCTATCAGGATTACAACAAGCCCTTTGAATGTGTGGGAACAAAAAAGGAAATAAATTTGGCTTTATATAAGGCGGCTGAAAGAAGGAAGGGGCAAAAGCTTCCCTTATTGCTTAAGGATTATATAAACAGTCCCTATTCGGAAAAAAATCCCCAAAGCTTAGACGGTTTTTTTGATGAAAAAAACTATGTTCCCCAAGAGCTTATTGAATTATTAAAATAAATTTTAAGAGGCGTTTTTATAAGATGAAAGAAAAACTAAAGGCTTTTTTTAAGGGCAAAAAAGCACTAATATTGGGCTTTGGAAGAGAAGGAAAATCCACTCTCGATTTGATAAAGGATTTTGACTGCGAGATAGGAATTTCCGACAAAAACCTTGTTATAACCGATGATATTAAGCAATACAAGCTTTTCGGCGGCGAAAATTACCTTGATGCAATAAAAGATTATGATATTGTAATGAAAACTCCCGGTATTGCGCTTTTGGATAAAATCAGCGATGAGGAAAAGAAAAAAATAACAGGGCAAACCGACCTGTTTTTAAGATTTTGTCCCAATTACACCATAGGAGTAACAGGCACAAAAGGCAAATCCACCACATCAAGCCTTATAACCCATATTTTAAACCAATGCGGCAAAAATGCCGTTCTTATCGGCAATATAGGAATACCGCCTTTGTCTGCGGTTGATGATTTGGAAAAAGACACTGTGGTGGTAATGGAAATGTCCTGTCATCAGCTTGAATATGTTAAAGCGTCGCCCAATACTGCGGTTTTGCTTAACGTATATGAGGAGCATTTGGATCACTATGTGGATTTTAATTCATACAAGCAGGCAAAGGAAAATATTTATCGCCGTCAAAAGGAAAACGACCTGCTGATATACAATAAATCACTGCTCAGTGAAGAAATAGCAGCGCTTCCCTGCCGTAAAATTTCGGTAAGCATGGAGGAAAAAGCAGACGTTTATTTACAGGGAAAGGATATAGTTTTAAACGGCAGGAAAATCAGCTATGATGATATATCGCCTAAATTAGAGGGCAGACACAATATTTATAATATAGCCGCCGCCCTTTCCGCAGTATTGGAGCAAGGCTGCGATTTAAATAAGGCGGTTATGTCAGTTAGGAGCTTTAAAGGGCTTGAACACCGTATGGAGGTCGTAAGAACGGTAAAGGGCGTTAAGTATGTTAACGACAGCATAAGCACAATTCCACTTGCCACCGTAAACGCAGTTAAGACCTTTAATGCGGATACGGTAATAATAGGCGGTATGGACAGAGGAATAAATTATGATGTATTGGTTGATTTTTTAAATAATGGAGAGGTGGAAAACATTATCTGCCTGCCCGACAGCGGTTATCGAATTGCGGATATGCTTAATACCAAAGCAAATGTTTTTAGAGTAAAAAATATGGAGGAAGCGGTACAAAAAGCAAGCGAGAAAGCAAAACATTGCTGTGTGCTCTCCCCTGCCGCCGCAAGCTACGGATTTTATAAGAATTTTGAGGAAAGAGGAAAGCATTTTAAAGAATTGGTAAACAAGCTTTGAATGACAAAAGCAAAAAATTATGAAAAAACTATTTGTTGCCATAAGACAAGGAAAGGTAGACGAGGTAGCTGCAATCTTAGACAAAAATCCCGATTTGATTTCCTGTCTTGCCAAAGCTCCCCCTAAAAAAGACGACGGACAATCGCCGCTGATGGTGGCTATTAAAAGCGATAACTTAGAGGTGGCGCATCTTCTCCTCGACCGAGGCGCAGACGTGAATTTTAAGGACGCTCCCACACAGCCCCACAACGAATCCGCTCCTATTTGGTATCTTGCGGTAGGACAGTGCTTTATGCGGGCAAGACATACCGTATCCGAGGAGAGCAAGGAACGTTCCAAGGGGTATTTTCTGCTGCTGCGGCGGCTATTGGATATGGGTATGAATCCCAATCAGAAGTTTACCTCCGACGGTCCGTCCTTGAACGCTTGGCAGGTGGCTTTGAACGAGTATAATAATTTTGCCCACGGAACATATCCCGACTACTATGCAGAGGAGACAAAAGCAGGCAACCGCCAGCTTCGGGAAATGCTTAAAGCAGTGTTGGACGAGTTATTGGCTCACGGGGTTGACATTCACGACTTTGAGCTGTCGGAAACATTCAGATCTACCACCGCAATTCTCCTGCGCAATCTTGAAGAAGGACGTGAGCTGTTTGAGGACTTTTACGGTTTAGATCCAAATTCAGACGCATTCAAGCCTTATACTGTCAAGTACCGTGGTAAGGAACGTGTGGTGCAGCCCTCTCTGACCGTTGAAGACTACCGACAGCAATACGAGAACAAGTGGCGAGAGCTTGAACCGATTTTGCGGTCTTATTATAAATAAATATTTTTAAGAGTATCGTGAAACATTATTATTTAGGCTGTCGAAAAAGTCCAAGTTTTTCTTTTCGGAACGAAAGGGATCTTAGGGAAAACCATCAGGGTTTTTCCCTAAGACTGTCGAAAAAGCCTAAACATAAATTATTCGGAGGGAAAAAGGTCTTAGGGAAAAACCGTCAGGTTTTTTCTCCAAATTGCGATAATAGCCTTAAAATCGGGCAGAGCCTTGCTCTGCCCGATTTTTTGTTTTTGGCGGCAAACCGGCAAAAACGGCGTCAGCTTGGCGGAAAACCGATCAAAGGGAGGTTTTTCATCAAGCCGGTATTTCATTTATATATTCTGTTTATTTCTGCTTTCAATCTCCACCCAAGCAGGGTAAAATCCGCAGTTTAAAGCGATATTTTGAGAGTGTATATTTGAAGGACCTGTTCCGTAAAACGGGATAGCTTCCCGTCTGAACACCTCGTCCTTAAGCAGCCCCACAAGAGCCGTGCCTATGCCTTTGCCCCTATGCTCGGGCATTACGTCGATACCGATTTGCCACCATTTGCTTGAATCTGCGGAACAGCCTGCCATTCCCGCAATATCTCCGTCAATAACGGCGCATACTCCAAGCACATCGGGACGGTTAGGCTGATATTCCTCACAAAAAGCATTGGGAAAACGCTTGTCGCCGTAAAACTGCCCTATCTCCTCTTGCTCAAACCACTTGACCTCAAAATCGGGTTGAAAATTAAGGGGCTTTGTGTTGGGCAAAAACATATGATGAGATGATGAGAAGGTTTGCCCGTATTCGGAAAGCTTTTTTTCAATCTCCGACAAATTATGATGTTCAAAAAGCCAAAAGCCTGTTTTATCCCTTACAAATTCATTCAAAAAGGAATGCAGCTCCTTATCGGCGGATATAACGGCGTTTTTCCCCATAGTCGCCATAGAAAGGAAACTTGCGTTATCGCTGTATTCACGCCTGCCGCTGTTTTTTGCGGAAAGGGTTATAATATTCTCGCTGCGGTCAAAATCCTCGGCTTTGCAATTATAATCAACAGCCAACTGTTTTTTTAATTCAAAAATTATCTCTTCCCTGGAAAACATATATTTTCTCCATATTTATCTTATCTCAAAATCCTCGCTAAAATTAAACAGAAGAGCGGTCATTTTGACGCCCTCAAGTTTATTTTCCTTTTCCAAAACAGAGGATACTCCGTGTCCGATTGCACTGTAGCTTATATATTTAGAGTAAATCTTATCGGTTTCATTGCCGAATGTCCCCGAAGACAGCAGGGACAGCGCCGCTGTTTGAATTCGATAATAATCCGAAAGCTGATTTTTCCAGCAGTGGAAATTCGGCTCATTGCCCCGCTGTATATCCAACATTTCGGAATATTTTATTTGATAAAAGGCGTTTTCGGCGCATATTTCGGGAATAAAGGAAAAACACTCCTCAGCTAAGGTTTTGTCGCCGATTATTTCGCTTGTCCTTTGAGCCAAGGTATCATACTGTTGGTCGGTATCACATTCATAGAACATTTTCATAGCGATTTTTACCTTTTCTTTAAAGGAATCTCCGCCTTCCCTGCCCCAATATGGATATGGAATAACAGTATCGCTCTCTTGTTTTATAAAAAAGAACATTTTTTGTGAAGCAAATTTTTCAATATCCCAATTAAGGGCGGTTTTTGACACAAGCTCGCTTAATTCCTCGCTTTTGACGTCGTCTATTCTGCATTCACCGATAATCTCCGACTCGTTTTTGGCAACATAGATTTTTACGTAGCAAAGCTTTTGATTACCCAATCTTTTAACGATATCCTCTTTAAGCAATCTCCAAAAAAAATCGGGAGAATCAACATAAGCTGCAACAGATTCGCCTAAGCCCACCAAATCGCTTTTATACAGCTTCCATTTGTGCTTTTTCCCCGCAAATTCGGTTTCCAAGCACTCAAAATCCCGATCCTCCTCCATTTTTCCCAAGCCTTGAATAAAGCTGAAAACAAAGGAGCTGCAAGCTATTCCCATTGCTTGTTCTAAATCCTTTCCTATAGCGGAAACGCACTCAAACAGCCGGTTTCCCCATTTTGGAGAATCCATAAATATATTCAGCGTGACAAGCCGATCTGACAAGTCCGCCACCTTTGGAGTTAAGGTCATCTCCCACTGCGGGCAATAAAGGCTGTCACCTTTTATAACGTTTTTTATTCCCAACATTTTATGCAATACATTTTTTAATACATACTGATCCGCATTTTCTTTGGTAATTGCTTTGTTGGATTTATTATAGTTTTCGCTGTCGTTACTGTGCTTTTTAAAAAAATTTATTGCCATACCGTTCTCCCCAATTTATAAATATTTTGTTAAAAACATTGAAAGATTAACCATATATCGTCAAAATTCCTTTTTTCCAAATCCTCTCGGCGGATATAAAAATACAAGCTTCCTTCATCTCCCAACATAAGCTCGTAATCCTTATCGGTATCGGTAAAGGAATCCAATTCAAACAGCAAAATCCAATCCTTTAAGGAGTGATCTATGCTTTCCTGTTTGTCCTGAGGGGTGATATTATCCCACGCTCCGCCTAAATAATATCCTCTTTTTATCAACTCGCATTCCATAGTCATATTATTTTGTATTACCATAGGCCAGCCTAACAGCTTGTGGTTTACATCTCTTTTTTCTATATCTATTCTGCCCACCGACATATCGAACTCGTCCCAATGCCTTATCATATTGTCACGGGTAAGGCTGAAATCCTCAAAGGCGGGATAGGAGGGCGTTGAGTGCAGCTTGATGCTTAAACAGGGCAATCGACAAGCCTCATCTAAATCCTCGGGAAGCTTTGCGGGCTTTAGCTCTTCGACATTCTCAAACCAAAACACCCTTGCACTGCCTTTATCCTTTGGATCAAAGCCCCAGCATTCATAATTCAAATCATAGAAAAAAGATAGAACGCCTTTATCGGGCAATAAATTTTCCTTATCGTATTGGGATAATTCCTCGCAGTTAAACTGCGCTATAAAGGCAAGGGGGCGGGGAGCGGGGGTTATGCCTTTTCCGTTATAATACTGCCACTGAAAATTATGGGGAACATCGGGAACGCCGCCAAAACGTGTTGCGCCAACTGAGCAATTTCCTTCTCCTCCAATATCCAGCGCAATGGAATTTCTCATCATTTTTATTATTTCGTTTTTGTAATCCATATTTTCTCCTTTTCTATATCTCCTTTTCTCTATTTTGTGTTTCTGTTAATAAATACAGCCTTTAATTTGTCATATACGATAATTTGAGATTTATAAAGGCTGTAATATCCCGAAAGCATAAAGCAGGTGGAGCATACTATTGCATAAAAGGGCAGTCCCTGCACTCCGAAAAGCTCTATGCTAAGCATTATGGAGGCTAAGGGAGCGTTGGTTGCGCCGCAAAACAGTCCCACCAACCCTAACGCCGCTCCAAATCCCGAGTCCATTCCGAAAATCGGCGCAACGGTACAACCTAATGTTGCTCCCACAAAAAAGGCGGGTACAATTTCGCCGCCCTTAAAGCCGCAGCCCAATGTGATTACGGTAAACAGTATTTTTAAAGCAAAGGCTTCGGGACGAGCCTGTCCTTTAAGTATTGCGTTATCCACAATTCCCATACCCGATCCGTTATAGTCAGTGCCGAAAATCAATGTTAAGCCGATTATGGTACATCCGCCTATAATTATTCTTACATAGTCGTTTTTTATGTATTTGTGCAGCAGCCCCTCTCCGTGGGAAAAGGAAAGGCACAGCAAAATACTTCCCAATGCGAATATTACTCCAAGTCCTATGCTTTGCAATAAGCTTATGGGAGTTACACTCGGCACTTCCATAAGCTTGTAGCTGACAGGGTGCATTTTAAGAATAACGGTGAGAAAATATGTAAAAACAGAGCTGAATACGCAAGGCATAATTGCGCTGTAATAAATCACGCCGACGCTTATTACCTCCATTACAAAGATAACGGCGGTAAGAGGAGTGCCGAAAAGTGCGGTAAAAACTGCGCTCATACCGCAAAGAACAATTACGTGCATATCCTTGTCGTCAAGCTTGAACATTTTTCCCAAGGTAGAGCCTAAGCTGCCGCCTAACTGCAAAGCCGCTCCCTCTCTGCCTGCCGAACCGCCGCAAAGGTGAGTAAGCACTGTGGCGATTAGTATTCCCGGCGCCATTGTAAAAGGAACATAGCCGTCCTTTCGTATGGAGCTTATTACATAGTTAGTGCCGTCTATTTTTTCAAGCTTGAACAAATGATACAGCACAACAATAGCAACGCCCGCCAATGGCAGAAAATAAAGTATAAAGCCGTTGTCCTCTCTCAGTCCCGTCGCTTTTTCCACCAAAAGATGAAAAAGGCAGCCTGCGCCGCCGCATACCACAGCGGTTACAAGACTTATCAGCAGCCATTTGAAGAACACCACAGCATAATGAGCCGCCCTTTTTAATTCTGTGACGGTATATTCCTTGTCAAAACTCATAGTCCCTTCTCCGTAAGTATAATGATTATCTTCTTTTATTGCTGCCCTAACCTGCTCTTGAGTTTTTATTCGATGAACGGCTGACGAAAATAAAACCTGCGTAATATGCGAATATTTCGAGGATTCCCAATGAGATATTCGGCAGTCGACAAGCGGAAAAATTCAAAATCAGCAGGGACGGCAATAATATTATGTCACAAACCGAGTGCCGTTGTCAAGTGATAAATAATAAAAATCGGCTGTACTTATTTATATGTTTATATGGTTTAGTGAGTTGTAAATCTGAATTCTATAAGTCGGCAAAACTAACAAATAAATCCAATTTTAGTGCTTGTTTCGGCTTTTCCGTTCTAAGCCGCCTATTTTTTGCATAACATATTCGGAGGTGATATTTATGATTTGCCGATTTGACGATCTTCGGTGCAAGGAAATTATTAACATTAAAACAGGCTGTAAATTGGGTTATCCCGATGATATTGAATTTGACACCTGTACCGCCAAAATCTGCAAATTGGTGGTATACGGCAGAGCAAAGTTTTTCGGACTTTTTGGCAGAGAGGACGACTTTATAATACCTTGGTGCGATATTGAGGTTATAGGGCAAGACACCATTCTTGTTACCTGTGATCTACCAATTCATACAAATAACGGTAAAGGATTCTTAAAAAATTTGTTAAAATAAACGAAAAAATCATTGTTGTATTTTGCCCTCCGATATGTTATAATAATTAGGCGGATTTTTACACCGCAAATCCACAAATCCACACATAGCGCTGACTTTTCGTTGGTGAGATTTTTCTTTTGAAAAGTAAAACGTTATGGAGGAAAATAACCAAAAACAAGGAGGACACTGCAATGGCAGTAGTATCAATGAAACAGCTTCTTGAAGCAGGTGTTCATTTCGGACATCAGACAAGACGCTGGAACCCCAAAATGGCACCTTACATTTTCACCGAAAGAAACGGAATCTACATCATCGACTTGCAGAAAACCGTTAGAAAGCTTGACGAGGCTTATATGTTTGTTCGTCAGGCAACAGAAGAGGGCGGAGAAATCCTTTTCGTAGGCACAAAGAAGCAGGCTTCCGACAGCATTAAGGAAGAAGCTGAAAGAGCAGGCGCACATTTTGTAAACGCAAGGTGGTTGGGCGGTATGATGACCAACTTCACCACCATTCAGAGAAGAATCAAAAGACTTGAACAGCTTCAGACAATGGCTACAGACGGCACATTTGACTTGCTCCCCAAAAAGGAAGTAAGCAAAATGAATCTTGAAATCGAAAAGCTTGAAAAGTTCCTTGGCGGTATCAAGAATATGCAGAAATTGCCTGCTGCGCTGTTTATCGTAGATCCCCGCAAGGAGAGAATCGCTGTTGCGGAAGCTAAGAAGTTGGGTATTCCCATTGTTGCAATCGTAGACACAAACTGCGATCCCGATGAAATCGACTATGTTATTCCCGGAAACGACGATGCAATCCGTGCAGTAAAGCTTATTGCAGGCGCAATGGCAGACGCTATAATCGAAGGACGTCAGGGCGAAACTCCCGTAGTTACAGGAGAGGAAGAAGAGCCTGCACAGGAAGCTGAAGCTGTGGAAGAAGAAGCAGCGGCGGCAGAAGATACGGCTGAATAATTTATTTAAGAAAATACGCCGTATTATTGTAAAAATTCTGATAAAAATAAGCTAATGCTAATAATAAATTATATATTACAGATACAAGAAGGAGAATAAAAATGGCTATATCCGCACAGGACGTAAAACAGCTTAAAGAAATGACAAACTGCGGTATGATGGACTGCAAGCGTGCTTTGGAGCAGTCCAACGGCGATTTTGACGCAGCAGTTAAATATCTTCGCGAGCAGGGACTTGCAAAGGCAGCTAAGAAGGCTACCCGTATTGCAGCAGAGGGACTTGTTCATATTAAAATCGACAGCGAAAAGAAAATCGGCGCAATCGTTGAAGTAAACAGCGAAACCGACTTTGCCGCTAAGTCCGACAGATTTGTTGAATTTGTAGATATGGTTGCACAAACCGTTATCGATAATGATGTTGCCGATGTTGAGGCTCTTTTAAAGGTTAAGATGAGCGGCACAAACGAAACAGTACAGGACGTTCTCACCGAAAGAATTGCAACTATCAGCGAAAATATTAAAATCAGACGTTTTGCAAGACTTGAAGGCGATTTGTTCAGCTACATTCACGACGGCGGCGGCAGCATAATCGGCACACTTTTAAAACTTGAGGCAGACGATGTTAACGACGAGGCTGTAAAGCAGTGCGCTAAAGAAATATGCTTGCAAATTGCGGCTTCTGCTCCTCAGTTTGTTTCGCAGGCAGATGTTCCCGCTAATGTAATTGCTGAGGAAAAAGAAGTGCAGATGAAGCTTGCACAAAAGGAAAACGAGGAAGCTGCAAAGCCTAAGCCTCAGAACGTGCTTGAAAAAATCGTTGAAGGCAGAATGAAAAAGTTCACCGAAGAAATCTGCCTTATGGACGAAGCTTATATCAAGAACGATGAAATGACTGTTGCAAAGTATATTGCAAGTCTTGGCAAGAATATTAAGGTTGTTCAGTTTGTTCGCTATGAAAAGGGCGAAGGACTTCAGAAGAAGGAAGAAAACTTTGCTGATGAAGTTGCTTCAATGATGAAGTAATAGCTTTTCGATTTATTTCAATGAGGGGCAACGCCCCGAATTTATGAAAAATCCGGGGGCGCAAGCCCCTCAGGGTTTCAGTGGGGGATTGTATCCCCCACTGAAAGACTGAATGGAACCCGCCGCCTAAGAGGCGGGGGACATCGGCTTTTGATTATAAGCGGTATATCCCCGTTGCTAAGACAAGCGGCGGGGTTATATTTTTAATGAGGCAGTTACATATTGTTCAGCTAATACTAATTCATAAAATCAGGGAGGAATTATGAGCGGCAAAAAAACAGGAGCAATTATAACCTTTTTTCTGATAATACTTGTTATTATTCTTATATTTGTGCTGATATTGGGAAATTCTAATCAGCAAAAGCCCATAAGCACAAACCCTGTATCCACAGCTTCCAACAGCTCGCAAATAAGCGTTACAAATCAAATGTCCGTTCCGACCAAATCAGAGCAAAGCGACACGCAAGCAACTGATTCCACCGACACGCCAAGTTATAGATCTTATTCCTTTAGAAATGAAAAGCTGTTGAATCAACATTACGAAAAACACGGAAAGGATATGGGATTTAAGTCGGCGGAGGAATACGAAAAAGCGGCGGAGGCGGTAATAAATAATCCAAATGCTCTGCATAAAATCGAAGCGGAGGACGGCGACGATATTTATTATGTTGAAAGCTCCAACGAATTTGTTGTGGTATCCACAGACGGATATATAAGAACCTATTTTTATCCCGATAAGGGAATAGATTATTTTAACCGTCAATAATAATCAAGCTTGTTAAGATCTGTAGCAGACAGATTTTGGCAAGCTTTTGTTTTTATAAATCAGAAATATCATATGAAAATTTAAGAATAAATTCCAATTCAATGTAAAGAATAATAAGGCAAAGCATTTGACATTATTTATTAAAAGCTTTAACGGAAATTTCAGATTTTAATATTCACTATGATTTGTTTATGCCATAAAAAAGATTTATGAAAGGAATGAAATTTAAATATGAAAGCAACAGGTATTGTTAGAAGAATAGATGATTTGGGCAGAGTTGTTATTCCAAAGGAGATACGCCGCACTATGAGAATACGCGAGGGCGATCCTTTGGAAATATTTACCAATTCCGAGGGTGAAGTTATTTTCAAAAAATACTCTCCCATAGGTGAAATATCCTCCACCGCTTCACAGTATGCGGAGGTTTTGTCAAAAATCGGCGGCTGTCCCGCTGCCATATGCGACAGAGATCATATAATTGCCGCTTCGGGAATACAGAAGAAGGAGATTATGGAGCGCAGGGTATCAGGCTCGTTGGAGGATTTGATTGAACAGCGCAAAAGCCACGTGTACCGCTCTTACGAGGACAATAAGCTTATGCCTATCGAGGGCGTTGACAAGTGCGCCATAGTCTGCGCTCCCATAATATCACAGGGAGATGTTAACGGTGCGGTTATGATGTTGGAGGGAAACGGTTCGGAATACGCAACTCCCGAGCAAACTGCACTTGTTCAAGCGGCTGCAATGTATTTTTCCAAGCAAATGGAGGAATAAAAAGGCTGTCTAAATGGCGGCTGTTAAGGAATTTAACCCAAAGCTTTATGACTATATAATACGGCTAATGAAAAAACAAACAGGCGGTATCGCTTAATTGCGGTACGGCTCTCAGCATATAGAAAAGTCCTGCTTACTGCGGGTTTTTCGATATGCTGAGAGCCGCTTAAACATCTGTTTGTTTTTTTCATTTAATTGAACGTAATCGGGTAAATTCAATGAGGGGCAACGCCCCGAATTTATGAAAAATCCGGGGGGCGCAAGCCCCT
>CAZRRT010000022.1:18210-25216 GCA_964602605.1 uncultured Ruminiclostridium sp. | reverse complement strand
GTTTGCCGTCCTTTGCAGGAATTTCCGTTATGTCTGTAACACACTTTTCACAAGGAGTATGTGCTTATGTTTTTATTACAAAAAGAATTCGCCGCCGAATCAATAAACAATTCGGCGGCGAATTTATTTTACTATATCACTTAATTTCAAGTCTTTTTTGAGCAGGTGCAGCAGGCTGTTTTTTCGGCAGATCCAAAATCAAGATTCCGTTTTTGTATTCCGCTTCGATTTTTTCGGTATCCACTGCGCTTACGTCAAAGCTGCGGGTGTAAGAACCGTAAGTGCGCTCACGGCGGATATATTTGCCGTTATCGTCCTTTTCGTCCTTGCTGTCGCTGTGCTCGGCGGTAATTGTGAGTCTGTCGCCGTCAAGATCAAGCTTAATGTCCTGCTTTTCAAATCCGGGCAATTCCGCTTCCAAAACGTATTTGCTTCCCTCGTCCTTAATATCGGTTTTGCAGCCCGAAATTGCGGAAGATTTAAAGAAATCGTCCTCAAAATCGTGAAAAGCGTTAAACAAGTCGTAAGATTTTTTCTCAAAAGGTGTTAATCCGTACATATAAATTCCTCCTTTAAGATGTATATGCCCTTAAATTTTCCGCATATACCGTTTTTAAAAATTGTTTTGTTGATTTATAAAACTTGATTTACTTTTTTTTTATTACTTCCTTTCTTTGTATTATAATATACATTTATATTATGTAGATTTTGTGACAGAATTGTTAAGATTACAAAAAAATTAGCACTCGACTATATAGAGTGCTAACAGTCTATAGGAGAGAGTGCTAATTAGTTATTATATATTGGATTTATTGTAATTAAAGCTTAAAAACAGTAAGTCCGTCGCAGGTTTTTAAAGCTTCCTCGCTTCCCACAACGCAAACTGTGCCTTCCTCGGACATCTTGTTGAACAGCTCACACTGCTGCAAAAGCTTTTCTTTATTAGCGGAAAGCATTTCCTTGCGCTTGTTTTCTCTGTATTCATCTGTCAGTCCCGCAAACAGCAGACTGTCTGCAAAATCCCCATATTCATATGGAGTTCTTAAAGGCTCTGTTTCTCCGATAGAGGCAATAATGGATTTTTCCATAGATTCGTCACTTTGGCAGTATTCCTTAATATAATCGGAAACCTTGTCATAAATATTTAAGGATCTTGCGGGAGAGGGATCTCGGTAGGAGTAACAGAACATTTGACCTCTGCTGCTGATACGCAGCCCTGCGCCGTAAGCTCCGCCCTGCACTCTCACATTGTTCCAAAGGTAGCTGTAAGAGATAATGTTGGAGGCAACGGTTAATATGCCGTTGTTTTCCACATCGGTTTGATTAAGATTATAGCCTTTAACCGCAAAGGAAATTTGTGCGGGAATAACAATACCTGTTTTATTTGGCAGGTCGGTTTTGTACTCGGCGGCGGCAGGCAGCTTTTCTTTATTCTTTAAAGCGGAAATAAGGTCGTTTACATCAGGCTCTTCATCTGCGGTAACGCTTACGGTTATTCCGTTTTTGATAATTGCGGTGCTGTAAATTATTTGGACTGTATCTTTAAATTCTCCGTAGTTTTCATCAAAGCTTTTTGCCAAATCATTAAGCTTTTTAAAGTTGGTAAAGCCGTGAAGTGCTTCGGTAACTGCGTCCAAAGCGGAATAATGTGCCAATACCGCCCTTACGCCCAATGCGTTTCCGCTTCTTACCATAAACTGCTTTGCGTCCTCGTTTACCTGAACCGCAATTTCCTTGATTTTTTCGGTATCCTCAAATTTGGTTCTCAAAAGAATTTCCTCTATAAGCTCCTTTGCTCTTTGAAAATTTTCTTTTAAAATTCCCGCCTTAACCTTTAAATAAGGGGTGCAGCATTTTGAATCCTTTATATCGGCATAAGCGTTAAGAGAGAAATTAAGGCTTCCGATATAGGTTTTTATCTCCTGCTGCAATTCAAGTATAGAATACTTTTCGGTGGGTAATTGAGTATAAAGATTGGGCAAAATCCCAATACTTGACAATTCATCTATTGTGAGATTAGTAAGAGGGAAGTACAAAGAAAGATAAATTATACCGTGGCAAGGGTGGGAATGGAACAGGATTCTTGCGCCGTTTTCCTCTTTTACGGAAGTATTTATCTTCTCCGGCTTTTCGCCCACCTCGCTTAAAGGCAAAACGGGGATTTTTGCGGAATCCTCGGGAGAGTCGGGGGACTTTTGCCAATTTGAAAGCTTTTCGTTTAACAGCTGGTTTGCCTTTTTATCCTCCTCCGAAAAAGCCGATGTTTCCTTTTCAAGCCGTTTGGCTTCAACCTCGCACAATTCCTTGCCAAAGGTGTGAGAGGGCAAAAGGTGGAGCAAAGCGCAGTTTTCATAGCTGCCCAACATTTCGTCAAGCAGCCTTTCAAAGCCGTCGCCCTCCGCCATTTTTCTCATATTTTCAATAGATTTGTCAAACAGCAGATACATCATAGGATCACCGCCGTAAAGCCAGCTGTTGTAGGAAACACAGGCTCTTTCCAAGCCTTGCGGTTCATCAAGCTGCTTGGATCTGTAGGCAAAGCGGTTTATTGACGCTGTAAGAGATTTTTTATCAATGCCTTCTTTTACAAGATTTTTTGCTGTATTAGTGATAATCTCCTTTATTTTATCGCTGTCGCTGTCCTTTATGTTTCGTGCCGCAGCAAACATAATGGGCTGTGAAAGTCCGTCCCAAACGCTGATTTGGAAATTCTCGGCAAGTCCCGAGGAAATAACCGCACGCTTTAAGGGCGACTCGTTGGTGTCCGCCAAAACATCGCAAAGCACCTGTGCAGCCAAAATCTTATCTCTGTCCTTCCAGCTGCCCATAATTCTGCCGATACCCAAAATTGCCTTATTTGAGCCGTCCTCATTTTCCCCGATCTCATAATATCTTTCGCCCTCTTTGGTAACGGGCTTTTGATCCTTTATCTCGATAACCGCATCGCTCTTGTCAAATCTATCCAAATAAGAATCAATAAGCTCCAAGGTTTCCTCCAAGGGAATATCTCCGTCAAGGAAAATTCTCGAATTGGAGGGGTGATAGAACTTGTTGTAGGAATGGAGAAAATGCTCATAGGTCAAATCGGGAATAACCGCAGGATCTCCGCCCGAATTGTGGCGGTAAATGCTGTCGGGGAACAGCAGCTGCAAAAGACCTTGTTCAATTCTTTCGTCCACACTTGACATTGCGCCTTTCATTTCGTTAAAAACAACGCCCTTGTAAGAGGGAACGCCGTCGTTAATCTCGGTGTGAATACCTTCCTGATGAAAGATGCTTGGATTTTCTCTGAGTTTAGGAGCAAACACTGCGTCAAGATATACAGCCGTAAGGTTTAAAAAATCACGCTTGTTGCGGCTTGAAACAGGGTAAATAGTTTTGTCGGGGTAGGTCATAGCATTTAAAAAGGTGTTCATAGAGCTTTTTAACAAATCCACAAAAGGCTCTTTAACAGGATACTTGTCCGATCCGCAAAGCACCGAATGTTCAAGAATGTGGAAAACTCCCGTGCTGTCCTCGGGTAAGGTTTTAAAGCCGATACAAAACAGCTTGTTTTCCTCTCCGTTATCAACCCAAACAAGCTGTGCGCCTGTTTTGTCGTGGCACATTTCCACCATAGAGCCGTTTAGCTCTTTCTCATTTCTGATACGCTTTACCGTAAAACCGCAAAGCTTTTTTCCTTCCGATAAATTCATAATGTTAATTCCTTTCTGCTGTGAAGCGGCAAGAAGGCTTACCGTACATATTTCTGCCAATACTTAAAAAGATATGTATAGTATAACACAATTTGTAAAATTTGGCAACATCTATATTTTAATAGATTTTTAACAAAATCAAAAAGTAAATTAGGCATAAATTAACTATTGAATTTTTTGTCGAATTGTGTTATACTATATTCTGCTTGATTTTTAGAGGTTTTTAATCAAAATATCGAAATAAAATATGGTAAATATCACGAAAAAATTTGTAGTTTATATTTCCAAGGAACATAATTATGATTATTTTGCAATTTTTATTGGGATTTTTAATCGGAACTTTGGGTTCTGTTGCCGCAATGGGAATTATTCTTATTATAAGCGGTTTTTTTGTGGATACCAATCGGCTGTATGACAAGGACAGCAAGTTTTACCGTTTCCTGCTTTATTACTATACGGTCCTTACCTTTATAGTTGCGAGAATTAAAATAGAGATTGAGGGAATGGAGCTTGTTCCCAAGGACAGAAATTTTGTGCTTATGACCAATCACCGTTCCAACTTCGATCCTATAATCAGCTGGATTGTGCTGCGTCATATTACCAATCTCACCTATATTTCAAAGCCTGAAAATTTTCACATTCCCTTTTTCGGCAGGGTGGTAAGACGCTGCTGTTTTATGCCCATCGACCGAAATAATCCTCGTAAATCCAAAAAAACTATGGACTATGCGGCGGAGCTGATGAAGAAAAACAAAAACTGCTCTATCGGCATTTATCCCGAGGGTACACGCAGCAAAACGGGACAGCTTTTGCCTTTTCACAATATGGTTTTCCGTGTGGCGCAGGAGGCGAATGCACCTATAGTTGTTGCTGTTTTGGAAAATACTCAAAGGATACATAAAAATTTCCCATTTAAATCCTCTAAGATTAAGCTTAGATTTGTTGATATTATTTCCGAGGAAACGGTGGCAAGCTTGAAAACAAGCGTTTTAAGCGAACGTGTACGCAGCGATATGTTAAACGCTTTGGGACAGACCGACAACCAAAAGGGGGACGGCAGCAAAGCATAATTGTTTTTGATTATTTAAAATCAGAGAAAATTCAAGTGCCGACAGAAAAACAATAAATATTAAACAAATAAATTATTAAAGCGCAGCTTAAACAAGCTGCCGAAATTGCTTCGCAATTTCGAGGTTCAGTGGGGGATTTTACCCCCACTGAACATAAGATGGAACCCGCCGCCTAAGAGGCGGGGGACATCTTTGCAGCGGTTATTTTAATAAATATTCAAAAGATAGGAGTAAAAAATTATGGCTAAGTACAAAGTGTTATTCAATCCGTTTTCCAACAACAGCAGAGGGGAAGAGGAGTGCAAAAAGGTTAAGGAATACTATCCCAACGACGATTTGGAATTTCTTGATATTACAAAAATAACCGATTTTTCCGAATTTTTTGAATCTCTTAAAGAGGACGAAACCTTGATTCTTTCAGGCGGCGACGGCACTATAAACCGATTTGTAAACTCTGCGGACGAAAAGTATTTTGAACGTGACATTTTATATTACGGCACGGGAACAGGAAACGATTTTCTTTATGATTTAGGCATTCCCAAAGGTTCAAAGCCGTTTTTGCTGAATAAATACATAATAAACCTTCCCATGGTAACGGTAAACGGCAAAACCTCCAAGTTTTTAAACGGAATAGGCTACGGCATAGACGGCTTTTGCTGCGAGGAAGCGGACAAAATAAGAGCAAAGAATCCGGGAAAGCAAATCAACTATACCGCTATTGCTTTAAGCGGCTTGTTTTACAAATATTCTCCCACCAACGCAAAGGTGACGGTGGACGGAGTAACCACAAGCTACAGCAAGGTATGGCTTACTCCCACTATGAACGGCAGATATTTCGGCGGCGGAATTATGCCCACTCCCATGCAGGACAGGCTTAAAAACGATACCGTTTCAACTATGGTGTTTCACGGCTGGAGAAGATTTCCCACCTTGTTTGCTTTCCCCTCGACTTTTAAGGGAGAGCATATAAAATACAAAAAGCATATTTCTATATTTAAGTCAAAAGAAGTGACTGTGGAGTACGACCGCCCCACAGCCTTGCAAATAGACGGCGAAACGGTTTTGAACGTTACAAGCTATACTGTAAGGGTATGTCCCAATCCCATATCCTTGGAGGAAAGAAAAAAGCAGGCGTTGGAGGCGAAATAATGCTTTGCTCCAAATTTAGGCAATAAGCCTATGGCTTTTGCCTAATAACTTTTCTTTCAGAAATTTTATGTTTTGGCTTTTTTTACGGTTTGTAATTGTAATTATTTTATAAAAACTGCCCTTTAATGCGTTTTGAATATTCTTCAAACGCAGCATAAAGGGCAGGTTTATTTATAATATTTATTATTTGATTGTTATTCAGCCAACAAGGCTTCAACCGCAGCTAATTTTACGGAAACGCAGAACACCTCCATAGCCTTTTGCAGCTCTTCTACAGTGGGGAAGGTGGGCGCAATTCTTATATTATTGTCGTGAGGATCTTTTCCGTAGGGGAAGGTTGCGCCCGCTCCTGTAAGCACAACGCCCGCTTCCTTGCAAAGCTGCACCGTTCTTTTTGCGGTGTTGTCAAGCCCGTTAAAGGATATGAAGTAGCCGCCGTTGGGCTTGTGCCAGCTTCCTATTCCCAAAGGGGCGATTTCCTTGTCAAGCATATTAAGAACCGCTTCAAATTTAGGCTGAATAATTGCTCTGTGCTTTTTCATATGCTCCTTAATTCCGTCAAAGTCCTTGAAAAATCTTGCGTGGCGCAGCTGATTAAGCTTGTCATAACCGATAGTCTGATAGCCCATTTGCGCTTTGACAAAGTTGATATTGGCTTCGCTTGCCGCCATAACCGCAAGACCGCCGCCGGGAAAGCTGATTTTTGAGGTTGAGGTGAATATGTACACCATATTTTCCTTGCCTGTTTTTTTGCACTCTTCAAGAATATTCAGTAGATGATCGGGAGTGTCGGTTAAGTGGTGACAGCAGTAGGCGTTGTCCCAGAAAATTCTGAAATCTTCAGCTTTGGGAGAGAGATTGGCAAACCGTTTAACAACTTCATCGGAATAAGTAATTCCCGTAGGATTGGAGTACATTGGAACGCACCAAATTCCCTTGATTTCCTCGTCCTTTGATACCAAATCCTCTATCATATCCATATCCGGACCGTCCGACTTATAAGGAACGGTTATCATTTCAATTCCCATACTCTCGCAAATGGCAAAATGTCTGTCATATCCGTTAACCGGACACAGAAATTTTACTTTATCC
>CAZRRT010000022.1:0-18200 GCA_964602605.1 uncultured Ruminiclostridium sp. | reverse complement strand
GGCCGAGAAACTTCACCTGTTCATTTTTGCTCCAAGGCTTTTTTCCGCCCAAAACGCCCAACAGCATTGCTCTTGCAATATTGTCGTACATCATACAAAGGCTTGAGTTGCCGCCGATAATTATTTCGTATCTGCCCACCTCAAGCATAGGCATAAACAGCCGCTTTGCCTCGTATATACCGTCCAATACGCCGTAATTTCTGCAATCTATACCGTTTTCGCTGATATGAGCTCCGTCTAAGCAGTGGAGGAGCATATCATCGGTTAAATCAAGCTGTGCGGGAGCAGGCTTTCCTCTTGACATATCCAATTTTAAGCCTAATTTTTTGTACTCCTCATAGGTTTTGCTTACCGAGTTCTTTTCTTCAATCAGCTGTTCTTTTGTTAAATCCTTGTAAATAGCCATATTTATTGTCCTTTCAATTTTCTTTATTATGAATAATCATTTATTAACTCATTCTTTATAAGCAAACCGATTTATGTAAAGAATATATAAAATCCTTTTAAAAAGCATATTCGTACTAATATATTATATTATATTAAAATCGGAATTGCAAGTTGTTTTATATTATCTTGCAAATAAATAAAATAATTTGGTAAAAATGTAATAAAATAAATTAAAATATTTGATTTTTTGGTTAAAACAGCTAATAGGACAAAGAAGCTTGAATTGTTTGTATATTGATATTATAATGCATATTTTATTTGAATTGTATTTTTGAAATTTATAATTATTGGAGAAAAATCACCGCATTTCTGTTGTTGACAAAACATTATAATACGTGATATAATATTTAAAAATAGAGTAAAAAGAGGAAAATATGGAAGTAGGACTGAAAAACAAACAACAAATAACAGTAACTAAAAAGGATACCGCTATTGAATACGGCAGCGGCAGCTTAGAGGTGTACGCCACTCCCGCTATGGCAGCTTTAATAGAGAACACCGCTATGAACAGCGTCAGCCCTTTTCTTGGTGAGGGAGAAGCTACTGTAGGCACTCTGCTTAACATAAAGCATTTAAGTGCATCTCCCGTAGGCAGCATTATAACCTGCGAAACCGAGCTTACCGAAATCGACGGCAGAAGACTTGTGTTTAAAACAACTGTCAGCGACAACAAAGGCTTAATCGGAGAGGGTGTACACGAAAGGTTTGTTATAAAAACCGAAAAATTTATGTTAAAAGCCAAGGACAAATTAAACTGATAGTAATTTCGGCAGTTTTGATTTTGAAATATTTGCAAATTGGGGTTAATCCCCATAATAAAATAAACAGAACGAGGGTATGTAATGAAGAATAAAATATTTTATCTCAACAGCGAAAAAACCGCTTATGTTAAGGCTTATCTTTTGGATAAGGTGGAGAGCATTCCCTTTGGAAACAGCCGTCCCGCCATTTTGATTTTCCCCGGGGGAGGATATGAATATTGTTCGGACAGAGAGGGAGAGCCTGTTGCTATGCGTTATCTTGCTGAGGGCTACAACACCTTTGTACTTTACTACAACTGCGGCAAGAAATACCCTGTTCCCGTTATAAACGCAGCCTACGCCTTGTACAAAATCAGAGCCAGAGCAGACGAATTTAATATAGATCCTCAAAAAATCGCAGTTTGGGGAGCAAGCGCAGGGGGACATCTTGCGGGCTGCCTTGCTACTATGTGGGGCGACTCCGCTATAGTTAACGCAGTAGGCTGTCAGCCGAGTGATATACGTCCCAATGCGGCAATACTCAGCTATCCCGTTATCAGCGGAATAACCTCTCCTCATAAGGGCAGCTTTGAGGTTCTTTTGGGAGAGAATCCCTCTTCATCTCAGCTTTCCAAATTGTCCCTTGAAAACCGTGTTACGCCTAAAACTCCTCCCTGCTTTGTATGGTGCACCGCCAACGACGATTGCGTAAGCGCTCACAACAGCCTTGTTTTCGCAAAAGCCTGCGTTTCCAACAAGGTTCCCTGCGAGCTGCATATGTTTGACGAAGGACCTCACGGACTATCCGACTGCTCCAAAAATACGGGCTGGAACGAGTATTTCTACAATGACAACTGCAAGCAGTGGATAAATATGTCAATTAAATTCTTGGAAAAGTATATGAAGATATAATTATGATAGTTACAACCAAATATAAGCGTTATCAATTTGTTTTGGAATGGGTTACTATGGGAGCGGCGATTTTGTGGTTAACAGCCGCTCTTATTTTGCTGAATAATTACTGCGATACGGAAAACGAGATTTTTAAAAGAAATCTGCTTATGATGAGTATGATAGTCGATGCGCTTTCTTATTTGGGATTTACGGTAATGAGCTTTTTGCCTCACGGAAATTCCTTGATAAAAAGCAAAAAATACTTGCAGGGGGATAAAGCTTATCAATACAAAAAAGAAAGCAGATTAAGAAGCTTTGCCTTAATTTCAAAGCTGATTTTTATTTTGATTGCTGTTTTTATGGGCGTTTATAAGTATATTTTCTGATATATGCAGATACAATTTGGACTTTTGGACTTGTTTATAATAATTATTGAAGGGAACAAAAGAAATGGAGAAAAAACCGTTTATTACCAAAGAAAAAATTGAGGAGATAGCAAGGGTTTATCCCACGCCTTTTCATATTTACGACGAAAAGGGAATAAGAGAAAACGCAAGGCGGCTGAAAGCTGCTTTTTCGTGGAACAAAGGCTACCGTGAGTATTTTGCGGTAAAAGCCACTCCCAATCCTTATATAATGGAAATACTTATGGAGGAGGGCTGCGGCTTTGACTGCTCCTCTTATACGGAGCTTATGCTGTCTGACAGAGTGGGGGCTAAGGGGGAGGACATTATGTTCAGTTCCAACGCCACTCCCGACGAGGATTTTTTGTTGGCGAGAAGGTTAGGCGCACAGATAAATTTGGACGATTTCACCCACATAGAAGTGCTTGATAAGCTGTGCGGAATACCTGAAACTATAAGCTGCCGCTACAACCCCGGCGGAGAGTTTAAAACCAGCGAAAAAGGCAATGTAATGGACACTCCCAAGGATGCAAAATACGGCTTTACTCACGATCAGATAATAGAGGGCTACAAAATACTTAAAGACAAGGGGGCAAAGCGGTTCGGAATGCACGCCTTCCTTGCCAGCAACACTCTTACCAACGATTATTACCCTGTTTTAGCGGAAATAATGTTTAAAACAGCGGTGGAAATCAAGGAAAAAACAGGCGTTTCCTTAAGCTTTATCAACCTGTCGGGAGGAGTTGGCATTCCTTATCGTCCAGATCAGCAGCCTAATGATATTCAGCTTATCGGTAAAAGTGTAGAGGAGGTTTTCAACAAGGTGTTAGTTCCCGCAGGACTTGGCAATGTGGCTATTTACACTGAATTGGGAAGATTTATGCTTGCTCCTTACGGTCATCTTGTGGCAAAGGCTATTCGTGAAAAGCACATATATAAGGAATATATAGGTCTTGACGCATGCGCCGCCAATCTTATGCGCCCCGCAATATACGGCGCATATCATCATATAACCGTTGCGGGAAAGGAAAATCAGCCCTGCAATTACAAATATGACATCACCGGCGGTCTTTGTGAAAACTGCGATAAATTTGCGGTTGACAGATTATTGCCAAAAATAGATATTGGCGATTATATCATAATTCACGATACAGGCGCACACGGCTTTTCTATGGGATACAACTACAACGGTAAGCTGAGAAGCTCGGAAATTCTGCTAAAGCCCGACGGCAACTTTAAGCTTATCAGAAGAGCGGAAACTCCAAAGGACTATTTTGCCACTTTTGATTTTGAGGATAAATATAAGTCAATCGAGCTAACTCAATGTGATAATTGACAACCGATAATTTGACAAAAACCACCTTATTTCAAGGCGGCTCAGCTTGTCGAAAAACTTCCCGACGGTCGGTTTTCCGTCAAGCTGACGCCGTTTTTGGCGGCTTGCCGCCCAAAAAATCGGGCAGAGCTTTGCTCATACTCGATTTTAAGGCTATGATCTCAATTTGGAGAAAAACCCTGACGGTTTTTCTCCAAGCCTCTTTTCCCTCCGTGATTTTTCACTTTTGACTTTTTCGACAGTCTTACCGCCTTATTTCAAGGCGGCTTTCTTATTTTATGAAATTGCGGATAATGATTTATAATCGTGGGTCAACAGGCTCACTTTCAAACGCAAGAACGCCGAAGGAGCACTCGTGAACTCTATATAGCGGCTCACGATTTACAAAGCGGTAAAGACTTTCCATTCCGAGAGAAAACTCCTTTAAAGCTAAGGTCCTTTTGCGGGAGAGCGAACGCTTTTTCAGCCGCATTAAATGCTCGGGTTCCAGATATTCTGCGCCGTAAATTATCCGCAAATACTCTCGTCCTCTGCACTTCACGGCAGGCTGTAAAAGCTTGGAATTTGAGATTGCGGTGAACATCTCCGGCTTTACCACCATTCCTTCGCCGCCGCTTCCCGTTAGATTTTCCCACCACAGAACGCCGCTTTTAACGCTGTTTTCGTCGTCGGTATCAACGCAAATGTACGGCGTTTCCATAAAAATGTCGTCAACGCCCGTGATGTATTTTTTGATATTCTCCATATGCCAAACGTGCTTTTCGTGGGAGAAAACCTTGCCCTCACACGCCAAAATATGGAACGGCGCAATTCGGTAGTCGTCTATGGATTTTACCGTCCAACAGTATTCACGGTACGCTTTAGAATAACGTTCTATATCGTCAAGCTTGGCTTTGTATCGTGCCAAAAGGAAGTTCGGGTCGACGTTCGCACCCGAAGTTGATTTGTCAACCTCCACGGCTTTATTTTGACGTTCGCACGCTTTTTCAAGAGCTGAAACAGCCGCCGAAAGCCCCAACGCACCCGCATTTCCCGTAGGTGCGTATTGCGTTCTGATAAGACTTTGCGCCTTTTCGCTCCACGGCATAAGCTCGGTGTCAAGACACACCCAATCGGTGTTGAAGTCGTTTCAAAATCCCGTTTTCGTGAGTACATTGCCGAGTCTGTCAAGCAGAGCCTTCTCGATTTCGGTGTTGTCAAAAAAACGTCTGCCTGTACGAGTGTAGATAATTCCATACGTGCCGTCCGTTATTCCGAAGCGGTTCAGAGCTGTTTCAGGCGACTTGCAAAGCACAATAACCGAGCGTGAGCCCATATGCTTTTTTTCGCAAACCACTTTTTTTACGCCGTGCTTGCTGTAGTATTCAAACGCCTGCAACGGGTGTTCGAGATAACCCTCCAAGCTGCTTGTTTCACACGGCGACATCGTAGGCGGCAAATAAATCAGCCAATGCGGATCGGCAGCGTAGCGTGACATAATCTCCAAAGCTGCCGCCGCATTGTTTTCGTGAATATCTATTGAGGGGATAAGCCGGGTTGCGATATGTAGTTTTCGGTTAAAATCGCCGACCGTCAGCATATCTCCCATTTCGTTTTCCTGCGTATTTTCAAGAGGCTTTGCAGGTTCGTAATATTGCTTTAAAGCGTCCACGCTTACCGTTTCTCGTTCGGGATAGCGGTAAGCCGTGAGCTTGCCGCCGAAAACGCAGCCGGTGTCAATACAAAAAGTGCCGTTCAGTGTCTTCACGTCACGAGCCGCAATGTGACCGTAAACGACAGTCGCTCTTCCTCTGTAGTCAGCTGCCCAATCGAGCCGCACGGGAAGTCCGTAGCTGTCGTTTTCGCCCGTGACCTCGCCGTACAGACAAAAATTGCGAACCCTTGCGGACGCTCGTCCGATGTATTCCTGCTTCAAGCCCGCATGCGCTATCACAAGCTTTCCGTCATCGAGAACGTAGTGACTTATAAGACTGTCCAAAAATTCACGAACCTGGTTTTTGAAGTCCTCGCCGCATTTGTCCAGCTCCCCAATCGTTTTGTCTATACCGTGAGAAAGCGTTATATTTTTTCCGTTTAAGTATTTCAGCAATTTAGCATCGTGATTTCCCGGCACGGCAATCGCATTTCCGGATTTCACCATATTCATAACAAGCCGCAAAACATCGGCGTTTCGCAGTCCTCTGTCGCAAAAATCACCTAAAAACGCCGCTTTTCTTGCTTCGGGGTGAGCGTAAACATCACCCGTTTTAACGTAGCCTAACTTATTCAGCAGCATTTCAAGCTCGTCACAGCAGCCGTGAATATCGCCGATTATGTCAAAAGGTCCGTGTTCGTCTTTTTTGTTATTCCACAGCTTCATACGAATTATTTCAACGTTTTCAAGCTGCTCAAGTGAGCGTATTACATAAGTATAGCGAAAGCCCTCGTGCTTCAAGCCCTTGACGCTCCGTCTGACATCTCGCCAATGCTGACGAATTACTCGATCCGGGAAATTGCGGTCAGATCGCATTTTGTTGCGCTGATGCAAAATGTTTTCGGGCAAATCGAGGACGATTGCAACTGCGTGAACGTCATTGTTTCGTGCCAAATCGACAACCTGTTTTCTTGCGGACTGCTGAATATTCGTAGCGTCTATTACGGTGAGCTTCATATTCGCAAGGCGTTTATTCGCCGCATAGTACAGCAAATCGAACGCCTCACCCGAAACGCTTTGACAGTTTTCATCGTCGCATACCATTCCTCTGAAAAAGTCGGACGAAAGAATTTCAGTAGGTTTAAAATATTTCGCCGCAAAGTAGCTTTTCCCCGACGAGGACGCACCAACCAGTGCGACAACACAGCATTCGGGAATTTCAATTCTGAATTTATCCATTTTTGGTAAACACCCCCATTTGCGTTGACGAGCCGAATTTTTCGTCAGGCTCTCCGATACCGCTTATCTCGCAAGTATAGCCGAATTTTTCGCAAACGTGTTCCGTCCATTTTTTGAACTCGCTGCGTGTCCACTCAAAGCGGTGGTCGCCGTGGCGCAAGTCGTTTTCCGGCATATGCTCGTAGTTTGCGTTGTATTCACGGTTCGGCGTGGTGATAATTACGGTTTTCGGAGAAGCAAACTCAAAAATCACACGCTCAAAGGCGGGAATGCGCATAGGCTCGATATGTTCGATAACCTCAACGGCGCAGGCGCAGTCGAAGCCCTCAAAACGATTGTCTTTATAAGTTAGTGACGCTTGCATTAAGGTCAATTTTCTTTTCTTAAACTCGTTCATTCGGTCGAGATTCAGCCTTTGCGCCGCCCTTTCAAGCACGCTTACGGAAACGTCGCATGCGGTAATCCGCTTGATTTGCCGTTCGCATAAAAGCAGCGAAGTCAGCCGTCCCTCACCGCAGCCCATATCAATTACGCTCTCCGCACCGCTTGTCAGAACAGCGTTTTTTACCGTTTCCATACGCTGAGTGTTAAGTGGAGTGCGTTTTTCCTCTTTTTCAGAGCTTTCCTCGTCGGAATTTTCAATAATCTCCTCATCGCCCAGCAAAATATCAAGAGCCTTGCGGGCGTAGCTTTTCCGCTGATTAAAGTACCGCTGCGTGATTTTTTCTTTGTACGGGTGAGTTGACAGCCAGCCCTCGCCGTGACTTAACAGCTTCTCGATTTCGTCCTCGGAAATGTAATAATGCTTTTGACGGTCGAACACGGGAATTAAAACGTAAAGATGATTTAAAAGCTCGCAAAGCCGCACTTTGCCGCTTATCGTAAGGTTTATATAGGGTGAGCTTCCCCACTGGGTAAATTTTTCGTCAAGCTCGGTACGTTCCGTTTTTACGGTGTAACCGAGAGGCTCGAAAAGCTCCTTTGCAAGTTCGTCGTTGCCGTAATCTTTTAGTGCGGAAAGGGTTGCGGTTAGCTGTAAGGGCGTTTTCGCAAGCTCGGGGAGGTTGTCGCAGCGTCCGCTCATAGCCGTACCGAAAATGCGTGCGATTGCCGTACTCATAAACGAAGTTGAAGCGTAAAGGCGGTCGTTAACGTAATCAAACAGACCGCCCTCACGGGAACCCACTTTTCCTCGCGCTAAGTCAATGGGG
The DNA here is from genome assembly GCA_964602605.1 of uncultured Ruminiclostridium sp. Classification (GTDB taxonomy): domain Bacteria; phylum Bacillota; class Clostridia; order Oscillospirales; family Ruminococcaceae; genus Ruminiclostridium_E. The sequence continues at coordinate 10,296 of CAZRRT010000022.1, read as the reverse complement.
TCAATATCCAGCAAAAGCGCAGCGGTAGTGCGATGTTCGTCAGCCTCGGGATAAAAGACGTAAGCCTTGCCGCAGCTTAACTCAAACTGCTGCGCACGGTCGGGATTTTTATGTAATAAGTAACCCAAATTGCGGGTGTTTTCTCCCTCATATGTAATTGTTAACAGCAAATTCCTCTCTCCTTTCTTTTTTGATTATCTAATTTTTTATTATACCATAAGAAAAGTGAGCGCAGCGAACGCTTCCACTTTTACGGTAAAATGTTCTCAGACATTCAAATAATATCTTCCTCTTTCAGCGTCTGAGGTTATTATACCATAAGAAAAGTGAGCGCAGCGAACGCTTCCACTTTTACGGTAAAATGTTCTCAGACATTCAAATAATATCTTCCTCTTTCAGCGTCTGAGGTTATTATATCATATTCTTTCTGTTTGTCAACTGTTGATATAGTTGATTTTATTCGTGCATCGTACTCAATGTTATCGGTGAATTGATCAAACACAAAATTTATTGCCCGAATCCGAATATTGTTTTCTTTTTCAGCTTGACAAGCATATTCATTGATAAGTCCGTTTCGGGGTAATAATTGACTGCATAATATAGCATAAATTGATATTTACTAAAAATTATATATCACCAAATACTGTATTTTAAAAATTATAATATTAAAAGTGCCAAATCCCATAAGCAAATTACGAGGACTTGGCACATTTGATTTTATCGATTGTTAATCACTTTACAGATAAATTTATTATGCGATACCGCTTGACATTATTTTTAGTGCGGGCGCAAAGTATTATCAATCAAACAATAACAACATAATTTACAGTTTGCATAAATTTTTCTTGCTTTATGAATAGTTTTATGCTATAATTATAAAGATGAGCTTAAAATTTACCGTTTTAAATTCCTAAATTGACAGCTTCATCAGTTTAACCGCATTTTCAAAGAACATTTTATTTAAAGCGGATTCATTAAAGCCAAAGGATTTTAACAGCTCTACATAAGCCTTTTGATCCGCCCAAGGAGAATCAGTGGCAAACAAAACCTTGTCGAAGCCGTGAGCTTCAATAACCTTTTTTGCTTTTTCGGGATAGCGGTCAAGCACTGCCGCAGTATCTATATAGACATTTTTGCCCGCTAACTTTTCAATCACTTCATCGGGAGCGTCAAAGCTTCCCAAGTGAGCAAGGACAAGCTTGTTGTCGATTATGCCGTCTAAACGCTTTAACACATTTAAAACACGGTCGGGTGTGCAGTGAATATCGTCACGGTAGCCTACGTCAAGCCCTGCATGAGTTATTGTTATAAGTCCTCTTTTGGCGGCGGCTTCCATAATTCTTACATAACGGTCATCGTCAAAATACACTCCCTGATAGTCGGGGTGAATTTTAATGCCGAAAAGTCCCGCCGACTTAATTTCGTCAAGTATTTCCTCAATATTTTCACAGTCGGGGTGAATTGCACCTGCGTAAATTATGCCCTCCCTGCCATTTTCCGAAAAGGCAAGACGGTTAATCGACCCAACCTGCCTTGCTTCGGTTGCAACAGGCAGCACCACCGAATAATCAACGCCCGCTTTTTTCATAGATTCCTTTAAAGAGGATAAAGTACCCTCTCTGAAAGGCTTTACGTTGCCTTTTTTTGCTAAAAAATCAATGGTGCTTTTTGCTATCTTGTCGGGGAATGAATGGGTGTGAGAATCTATTATCATTTGTGATAACCTCCTGCTAAAAATTAACTTTCTATATTATACAACAAAAAATTAAAAATTAAAAGGTGATTTTATTACAATTATTGATTTGCTTGAAAAAAACAGTAAAGAGCTGAGAAACGAAACAGCTCTTGTGGAGCCGAAATAGAGGATAACCGAAGACTCACTTGGCGGGATTACGATTTGGTTCAGCCTACTCAAAGACAAAGCTACCGCAGAGAGATTACTTGGGGAGTGTTTAATGAAAAGGCAAACCGCTTTGCAAACGCTCTTATAAGCCGAGGAATAGGCAAAGGGGACAAGGTGGCTATACTGCTGATGAACTGCCTTGAATGGCTTCCCATTTACTTTGGTATTCTCAAAACGGGCGCAATGGCTGTTCCTCTTAATTTCAGATATGCTCCCGATGAAATAAAATATTGCCTTGATTTATCCGAGGCGGATATGCTTGTGTTCGGTCCTGAGTTTATCGGAAGAGTTGAGGAAATTGCGGACGATATAAGCAAAAACCGCTTGTTGATTTATGTAGGCGACGGCTGTCCCTTGTTTGCGGAAAGCTATTCGGATATGACCGCCGACTGCCACAGCGATAATCCGGGTCTTAACATTACCGAGGAGGATTATGCGGCAATTTACTTTTCCTCAGGCACAACGGGATTTCCAAAAGCAATTCTGCACCGCCATAAAGCGCTTATGCACTCCTGCATAGTTGAGCAAAAGCACCATTCTCAAACTCACGACGACGTGTTCCTCTGTATTCCTCCCTTGTATCATACGGGAGCAAAAATGCACTGGTTCGGCTCTCTTATCAGCGGCTCAAAGGCGGTTTTGTTAAAGGGTACAAAGCCAGAATTCATTTTAGACGCCGTATCAAAGGAAAAATGTACCATAGTGTGGCTTTTGGTGCCTTGGACGCAGGATATATTAAACGCTGTTGACAGCGGTAAAATTAACCTTGAAAATTATCAGCTTTCACAGTGGCGGCTTATGCACATCGGCGCACAGCCTGTTCCCCAAAGTCTTATTAAGCATTGGATCGAATACTTTCCAAATCATCAGTATGACACAAATTATGGTTTATCCGAATCCACAGGTCCGGGCGCAGTTCACTTGGGAGTTGAAAATATACATAAGGTAGGCGCAATAGGCGTCGCAGGCTACGGCTGGCAAATCAAGATCGTCGACGAAAGCGGAAAAGAGGTAAGCGGCACTGAGGTAGGTGAGCTTTGCTTAAAGGGCGACGGAGTTATGGTTTGCTATTATAACGATCCCGATGCTACCGCAAGCACTATAAAAGACGGCTGGCTGTATACGGGCGATATGGCTATGAGAGATGAGGACGGCTTTGTTTTCCTTGTGGACCGTAAAAAAGACGTTATTATAACAGGAGGAGAAAATCTTTATCCTGTTCAGATCGAGGACTTTATAAGAGGCTTTAACAAGGTTGACGATGTGGCGGTTATAGGACTTCCCGACGAGCGTTTGGGCGAAATTGCAGCGGCGGTTATTCAGATAAAAGAGGGTATGAGCTGCACTGAAGAGGAAATCACCGAGTTTTGCAAGGGTATGCCCAAATATAAGCGACCGAGAAAAATTATTTTTGCGGATATTCCCAGAAATCCCACCGGAAAAATTGAAAAGCCCAAGCTGCGTGAAATGTACGGCGCTTCTCATCTTGTGCTTAATCAGAATAAGAGCTGATTAAATCGGTATAACCGCTGATAAGACGCTACCGACTTTTTGACGGTAGGCTTTATCTTAGGTTAATTGGCGGAATTATTATGCTTAAACACAAACACAAAAACGCTTTGCAGTTTTAAGACTTGTATAAACTGCATTATAAATCACTTGAAAATAAAGGAAGAAAAAATTATGAACGCAACAATGATTATTTCCTTATGCTTAATAATTTGCTTTTTTGCGCTAATGATCGGCATAGGAATAAAGTCCAAAAAACACGCAAAGGACGTAAACGGCTTTGTATTAGGCTCTCGTTCGGTAGGTCCGTGGCTCAGCGCCTTTGCTTTCGGCACATCTTATTTTTCCGCAGTTATTTTTGTGGGCTATGCGGGACAGTTCGGCTGGAACTTTGGTCTTGCGTCCACTTGGATTGGACTTGGCAACGCATTTATCGGGTCGTTGCTTGCTTGGAGCATTTTAGGCAGAAGAACAAGAATTATGACCCAGCACATCTCCAGCAAAACAATGCCCGATTTTTTCGGCGCAAGATTTGAATCAAAGGGACTTAAAATTGCCGCCTCGGTAATAACCTTTGTTTTCCTTATTCCCTATACCGCATCTTTGTTTAACGGACTTTCAAGGCTTTTCGCTATGGCGTTTGAGGGGGTTGACTATTCCGTTTGCGTAATTATTATGGCGGCACTTACAGGCGTTTATGTGCTGATAGGCGGCTATATGGCTACCGCTATAAACGATTTTATTCAAGGAATGATTATGCTTTTCGGAATAGTTTTGGTTATTCTCTCTGTTTTGAACAATAACGGCGGTCTGTTGGAGGCAACAAAATCCCTTGCGTCTGTGACAGGCGACGCTCCCGCAGATTGGCAGGGCGCATTTGCATCCTTCTTAGGTCCCAATCCCTTGTTCCTTTTGTTTGTGGTGCTGCTTACTTCCTTAGGCACATGGGGACTTCCTCAAATGGTAGGAAAGTTCTACGCAATCAAAAACGAGGATTCCATAAAAAAAGGAACGGTAATTTCCACCGTGTTTGCAATTATTGTGGCGGGCGGCTGTTATTTCTTAGGCGGTTTTGGCAGACTTTATGATATAGACGTTGCCAAAGAGGGATATGACGCCGTTATACCCACTATGCTTTCCACCCTTTCACCCATAGTTATAGGTATTGTAATAGTGTTGGTGCTTTCCGCTTCAATGTCCACTCTTTCCTCTCTTGTGCTTACCAGCGGTTCTACCATTACTCTTGATTTTATTGCTCCTTTAAGGAAAAAGGAAATGAATGAAAAGCAAAAAATGCTTACAATCCGCATTTTCATATTTATATTTGTGGTAATATCCGCAGTTATCGCCATTTTTCAGGCGAAAAGCAAAAATATGTTTATCGCACAGATGATGGGCGTTTCGTGGGGCGCATTGGCAGGAGCTTTCCTTGCTCCCTTTTTGTACGGACTGTACTGTAAAAAGACTACAAAGGCGGCTGTTATCGTTTCCTTTGTATTTGGTGTAGGGCTTGAAATCATACAGCTTTTGGTTTCCCTTAAAATACTTGATGTTTCGGCAAATCCCGTTTTATCCTTTGTGTTTACCAATTCTCTTTATTCGGGAGTATTTGCTATGGTGGGCGGCTTAATTTTAGTTCCTGTTGTAAGCCTGTTTACTCAAAAAACCTGTCCCAAAAACGCAGAGGAAGTATTCAGCTGCTATAAAGATACAAAGACTGTTGAAATTACCGACAGCTTGGGAGAATAAAAGAGGAAGTATTCAGCTGTTATAAAAAAATATAATCAAAATCCGATGTCCCCCGCCTTTTGCGGTAAGCAAAAGGCATAGCCTCATTGGGCGGCGGGTTCCATTCAGTATTTCAGTGGGGGATACAATCCCCCACTGAAACCCTGAGGGGCTTGCGCCCCCCGGATTTTTCATAAATTCGGGGCGTTGCTCCTCATTGAAAATCACACAAAAATTCTAAACCGAAAGGACGGATATTATTTTGAAAAAATTGATGCTTGGCAACGAGGCTGCTGCACGAGGTCTTTATGAGGCGGGAGTAAAGTTTGTATCAAGCTATCCCGGCACTCCCTCAACGGAAATAACCGAATTTGCGGCAAAATATGACGACATTTACTGCGAATGGGCGCCTAACGAAAAGGTTGCCACAGAAGCTGCTTTTGGTGCGTCTTTAAGAGGTGCGAGAAGTGCATGCGCTATGAAGCACGTAGGTCTTAACGTGGCCGCAGATCCTTTGTTTACCCTTTCCTACACGGGGATTACAGGCGGTATGGTTATATTTGTGGCGGACGACCCCGCTATGCACTCGTCGCAAAACGAGCAGGATTCAAGGCATTATGCAGTTGCCGCAAAAGTTCCAATGCTTGAACCCTCCGATTCTATGGAAGCAAAGGAATTTGTTAAGGAAGCATACAGAATTTCCGAGGAATACGACACTCCCGTGCTTTTCCGTATGTGTACAAGAATTGCCCACACCCAAAGTACGGTAGAGCTTAACGACAGGGAAGAAAAGCAGCTGCTCCAATATGTTAAAAATCCTCAAAAATATATTATGGCGCCTGCAAACGCAATAAAGCGTCACCCCTTTGTAGAGGAAAGACTTAAAAAATTGTCGGAGCTTGGGGAAACCTCTCCTTTAAACCGTGTTGAAGCAGTCGAAAGCAAGATAGGAATTATCTGTGCCGGCACTTGCTATCAGTATGTTAAGGAGGTTTTCGGCGACAGCGTATCGGTGCTTAAATTGGGCATAGTAAATCCGCTGCCCGAAAATCTTATTCGTGATTTTGCCGCAAAGGTTGAAAAATTGTATGTTATTGAGGAGCTTGACGGCATTATAGAAGCGCATCTTAATTCTTTGGGAATCAGCTGTATAGGAAAGGAAATGTTCTCACCTATTGGAGAATACAATCAGGCTTCTATCAGGAAAGCCTTTGGTATGGAACAGCCTGAAACCGTCGCCGCTGACAGTCCTATTCCCATAAGACCGCCTATTATGTGTGCAGGCTGTCCTCACAGGGGACTTTTCTATGTGCTGTCAAAAAATAAAATTACCGCCTTGGGCGATATAGGCTGCTACACCTTGGGCAGCACTCCGCCGCTGTTTGCTCTTGATTCCACACTTTGTATGGGGGCTTCCGTTTCTGGAATACACGGCTTTAACAAGGCAGGGGGAGAAGATACGGAAAAGAAAACCGTATGCGTTATCGGTGATTCCACCTTTATGCACTCGGGTATGACAGGGCTTGTAAATATATCCTACAACGCCTCAAACTCAACCGTTATTATTCTCGACAATTCAATAACGGGTATGACGGGACATCAGCAGAACCCCACCACAGGCTATAACATAAAGGGCGAGCCTGCCGCAGCGGTTAATTTGGAAGAACTGTGTCACGCTATCGGAATAAAACGGGTAAGAGTGGTTGATCCCTATAATTTGGAGGAATGTGAAAAGGCTGTTTTGGAAGAATTAGCCGTATCCGAGCCGTCTGTGATTATTTCACGCAGACCTTGTATGCTGTTAAAATATGTAAAGCCCAAGCCCGCTTTAACTGTTGACAATGACAAGTGCAGGGGCTGTAAAATGTGTATGAAGATAGGCTGTCCCGCAATCAGCATTAAGGACAAAAAGGCGCATATTGACTTTACTCAGTGCGTAGGCTGCGGGGTTTGCACTCAAATGTGCAAATTCGACGCTATTACAGCTGCCACAAGGGGGGAAGATAAATGAAAACAAAAAATATTATGATAGTAGGCGTCGGAGGACAAGGCAGTCTGCTTGCCAGCAAGCTTTTGGGCGCACTGCTTACCGATGAAGGCTACGACGTTAAGGTAAGCGAGGTTCACGGAATGAGCCAAAGAGGCGGTTCGGTGGTAACCTATGTAAGATTTGGGGACAAGGTTTATTCTCCCGTTGTGTCGGAGGGAGAGGCGGATTTTATCGTTTCCTTTGAAAAGCTTGAAGCCGCCCGTCACGCTCCCTGCCTTAAAAAAGGCGGTGTAATGGTGGTAAATACTCAAACCATAGATCCTATGCCGGTAATAACGGGAGCGGCGGAATATCCCCAAAATGTTCTTGAGGAGCTTAAAGACAAGGGAGTCAAGGTGGACGAATCAGACGCATTAAGCTTAGCGGAAAAGGCGGGCAATCCCAAATCCGTCAATATTGTGCTTATGGGAAAGCTGGCAAGATACTTTGATATAGGTTATGACAAGTGGATTTCCGCTATTGAAAAATGCGTTAAGCCTCAATTTGTTGATATAAACAAAAAAGCCTTTGAATTGGGCTATAACTCGTAAATTACAAATATATGATATGAACAAAAACTCAGTTTTATAATTAAGCATTTAACGTATATCGCTTTTTCTGCTATTATAGTTCTATTTTGCCGAAAATCTGTGTTCTGCTCATCTCTAATAAATATACATAAGGAGTGATTTAAAAAATGGGCAATTACTATCAGCCTGAAATCGAAACAGCCTCTCGTGAGGAAATACTTGCAATACAAAACAAGAAAATTGTAAAGCAGGTAAAGCACGTTTATGACAATGTTGCTTATTACAGAAAGAAAATGGAGGAAAAGGGAGTTACGCCCGACGATATTAAAAGCGTTGACGATATAAAAAAGCTGCCCTTTCTTTCAAAGGCGGATTTGCGTGAAGCGTATCCCTACGGACTTTTAGGCACTGATTTAAAAAACTGCGTCCGTATTCAGTCCACCTCAGGCACAACTGGAAAACGTGTAGTTGCCTTTTACACTCAACAGGATATTGACCTTTGGGAGGACTGCTGTGCAAGAGCTATTGTGGCGGCGGGAGGAACTAACGAGGACGTTTGTCAGGTATGCTACGGGTATGGCTTGTTCACAGGCGGTCCGGGACTTAACGGCGGCTCTCACAAGGTAGGCTGCCTTACCCTGCCTATGTCCTCGGGTAATACGGAGCGGCAAATTCAGTTTATGATGGATTTAAATTCCACCATTCTCTGTTGTACTCCCTCTTATGCGGCTTATATAGGAGAAACTTTTGCGGAAATGGGCTACAAGCCTGAAGATAATCATCTTAAGGCGGGAATTTTCGGCGCAGAGCCTTGGACGGAGGAAATGAGAAGAAGCATTGAAAAAAGTCTTGGCATTAAGGCTTATGATATTTACGGTCTTACCGAAACCAGCGGTCCGGGCGTGTCCTTTGAATGCTGCGAGCAGACGGGAATGCACATAAACGAGGATCATTTCTATGCTGAAATAATAGATCCCGATACGGGCGAGGTACTTCCCGAGGGCGAAAAAGGCGAGCTTGTATTCACATCTCTTGATAAGGAAGCCTTCCCCTTGCTCAGGTACAGAACAAGAGATATTTGCATATTGTCAAGGAAGAAATGCTCCTGCGGCAGAACCTTTGTTAAAATGTGCAAGCCTATGGGCAGAAGCGACGATATGCTTATTATCAGAGGTGTTAACGTATTCCCAAGCCAGATTGAAACAGTGCTGTTAAACGAGCATTATTCCCCTAACTATCAGATAATAGTAGACCGTGTAAACAACAGCGACACTTTGGATATTAACGTAGAGCTTGCTCCCGAGCAATTCTCTGATAAGATGAGCGAAAACCAAGCAAGAGAAAAAGCCTTGGAAAGCGCAATGCGTACTATGCTCGGAATCGGACCGAAGGTTCATCTTGTTGCGCCTAAGTCAATCGTTCGCAGCGAGGGCAAGGCTGTAAGAGTTATAGACAAGCGCAAGCTTCATTGATAGGAGGAAAGTATTATGGCAGTAAAACAATTATCCGTTTTTATCGAAAACAAGGCGGGAAGTCTTTTGGAAACAGTAAAACAGCTTGCAGAGGCAAAAATCAACATTCGTGCTATGAGTATTGCGGATACAAAGGATTTCGGCATTCTCCGACTGATAGTTTCAGATGTTGAAGCGGCAAAAAATGTCTTGTCCGCCGATACTCTTGTAACGGTAACAGACGTAGTTGCAGCCGAAATGAAGGACGAAACAGGCGCACTTTACAAAATTATGAATGTTTTGGGAAAAGCAGGTATCAATATCGACTATATGTATGCTTTTACCGCTCCCGTCAACAGCGGCGCTTATGTGGTAATTCGAGTGGACGACAACGAAAATGCGGAAAAGCTGCTTAAAGAAAACGACATTGAAATCCTTGATACGATAGCATAATTGTTTAATATAATTTTTTTATATATCCTCCGTCTGATAGGACACAGATTTATCCAAAAAAGCTTTATTGTAAAAAACGGATAAGTGTCTGAAAATAGGAGGATATATTTATTTATAAAAATAACATCATCATATTTTTTTGCAGATTTTCAGCTAAAAAATAAGATGACGTTATTTTTTTAATATTATGGATAAACAGCATTATATAAGGGCTTTAGAAAATATATTCTTTTAAAGGGAATATTAAAAAAATAAGAGCAAGGTAATTTTTTTGAGAATTTTTATTTGTTTTGAATTGTAAAACCGCCGCATTAAACAATCAAAAAAATGTCATAATAATTTATGAAATGTGAAAAATAATTTTATCATTTTTTATTTTTTGAAAAATACCAAAAGTTTCTCCCTTTAATTTTTCAGAGAGAGAATTTTTTTGATAAATAATTTGAAATGATTTAATTTTTAGAAATAATTCAATTCAAGGAATTAAAATAAGCTGAAAATATAACAAATAAGCCCGATTTTTTTAAGCTTGTTTTTGTGGTTTTGACTTAATTTTTTTCGGATTATTTAACGGGAAATAAAATAAAATGACCTTATTATTTTTATTTGTATAAAACCGCAAAATCACAAATGATTATATTATTTATATTAAACAAAAACTTTCAACAGTATTTTTTAATACGATGATAGGAT
>CAZRRT010000021.1:6125-25535 GCA_964602605.1 uncultured Ruminiclostridium sp. | reverse complement strand
AGGAGCGTATTTTTATGTTATATCACCTAAAAATCTATTTGGTCACAATAACACAAAATAACCGCCTAAAAAAATGGGCGGTTATTCTTTGATTGCCGTTTTTAAGCATAGACGAAAAAAATCGGGCAGAGCTTTAATCTGCCCCGATTTTAAGGCTATGGATTTTGATTTAGGAGGAATCCCTGAAGGCTATGATTCTAATTTAGTGAAAAAACCCGACGATTTTTCCTTAAGACCTTTTTCATTTCGAAAAATTTAAGTTTAGGCTTTTTCGACAGACTGTAAAATATTCCCTTCTTGACATTTTGATAAAATTTTGATAAAACTATGATAAAATTATGATAAAATTATGATAAAATTATGATAAACTCAAGATAATAAAAGGAGTGATTAAAATGATTCAAATCAGACCTGTATCAGATTTAAGAAATAAATTTACTGAAATTGAAAGCGTTGTAAATGAAGGGCAGCCTGTATATCTTACCAAAAACGGCTATGGTTCATTGGTTGTTATGAGCATTGAACAATATTCAAGACTAACGGGAGATATTGAGGCAAAATAGGACGAAGCAGACGCAGCCGCCGATAAAACAGATAAACGCCTTTCACACGAGGAAGTTTTCGGCAATGTACGCAGAAGGTTGGACGATAATGTATAGGCTGCGCTATCTTCCTATTTTTGAAACGGACTTGTATGATGCCGCCTAATATATTGCCAATGTTCTGAACAATCCTCAGGCTGCGGAAAGACTCTTGACAGAAACAGAAAAAGCAATATTGGAGAGGCTTGAAACGCCGCTGTCATTTGAGCCGTATCATTCAGCAAAGTATAGAAAGGACGTTTATTATCGAATATATGTAGGTAATTATACAATTTTCTATGTAGTGATTGATGATGTAATGGAGGTAAGACGATTTATTTACAGCGGACGTGATTATGACAGATTATTATAAGCTAATCCCGATTGCAAACGCAGTCGGGTTATTTATTTGAATGAGGTAAATTTGCAGAAAAAAAGTGATCACAAAATAATCAAAGTGCTCGACAACTCCTCGGAATAGAGTGCAGAACCGAATATGTTGTACTTTCGGTTTTACAGACCGACAGGTGCTTTTTTTACTGCGAGAGTTGGTATATTTTTCGTTTAACAAACTGCTGCGCCTCTGTTAAGCGGTTTTGACTAATTCGTTATTGCTCGTTCCTATGAAATTTTTCGTTACTGCATTTCCTACTCTCAATAATATTAAAGATAGTTTCACGATTTAGAAGTACAACCTTTTACCGATTTGATTCAAAGCACGTCAGCAAGCTTTCCTATTCCTGCATTGTGCTATTAAACAGTGGCTATTATTGGGTTAATTACTTCGTCCTTCAATACATCACTCCCTTTTATATCAATATTTTACACTGCTTTTAAAAATTTTTTCAATAAATAATCATTTACCTATTGACAAGTAAACTTGACAATGCTATAATAATGACAAGAAAACTTGGCAAAACTTTGGAGGTACTTGTTATGGATAAAAAAGAAATATTGGAAAAGGCGCAGGAAGAGAAAAAGGACGAAATGGAAACCTTTATCACCGACAAATCAATGCGCTGGACATATGTTACAATGGTTTTATCGGCGGGAATTTTTACGATAATCAGAAGCTTGCAGGATCTGCCAATAATGGACTTGTCGGCGACGGTTCTTTTTTCGGTGAGTGCGGGGTATTTATATCGGTACACTAAAACGAAAGAAAAATTCAACTTGATTTTTGGCATAGCTATGGCGTTAATGGGCATATTTGCCGCTGTCAGATTCTTTTTGGGTCATTAAAAGGAGGCAGTTATGAATAAGGAAGAAATTTTACAGGCAAGCCGAAAGGAAAATCAAAATAAGGACATCTTTGAGTTGGAAATAATAAGCAAGGCTCAGCGCATTGGCGGGCTGATTGCATTATGCGTAACCTTTGCGCTTATGTTTGTTGAAAGAGTTATTTTAGACGTCGGTATGAATTACGGCTATTTTCTCATTATACTGTCGGCGGGTATGGGCTTGTGGATTTACAAGGCGGTAAAGCTGAGAAGGAAGCACGAAATTCTGTTGGCGGTATTATGGGGAGTTATGACGGTTTATGCTGTGGTTATGGTGATTTTTAGCTTTATGGGATAATAGGGAAAGGAAAATGCTATGGAAAAACAAGAGATACTCCAAAAGGCGCAGGCGGAAAACAAGGACGAAATGGAAATATATATAAACTATAAATCAATGCTGCTTGTGTTTATCCTTACGGAAATATTGGCTGTGGTCTTTGCATTCAACAGCGTCATAAGCGGCGGACGAATGACAAGCTATCTTATTCTCGTAAACGCCCCTTTGGGAGCGGGATTTTTGTTCAGGTACATTAAAACAAAAAAGAATTTTAACCTGATTATGTTCATAAGCTGTGTAGTTTTAACGGCGGGCTTTCTCACCGCCTTCGCCTTAAAGAGTGAAATTGGTGAATACTATGAATGAAGGACTTGTATTAAAAAACCGCTTAAAGGAGGCAAGACAGGAGGCAGACCTGTCGCAGAGCCGCCTTGCGGAAATGGTAGGCGTTTCAAGAAATACCATAAGCTCCATTGAAACGGGACAGTTCTGCCCTACCGCCAAGCTTGCGCTTATTTTATGTATTGCATTGGATAAAAAGTTTGAGGAGCTGTTTTATTTTTAGCTTGTGAAATGAGAAAAAGCTCTTGGCAAGGCTATGATCTCAATTTAGGGGAAAACCCCTTTCGTTCCGAAACAAAAAAGTTTAGACTTTTTCGACATCCAGTTATATCTTTTTATCCAAACTTTAAAAAAATCGAGCAGAATAACAACTGCCCGATTTTATTTATTAAGAGCTTAGAGTAAATTCTAAAAAAACAGCTTGCAAAAAGCACAAAAAGCGTTTTTACAAGCTGTAAAAATATAACTTACTTTGTATTGTCCGTTAACCTATAAAGAATCCCATAAATGCTTTACAGATTAACGTCAATTAAGACAATTTATCATTTTTGACTTTAATAATTCAGCGTCAAAATAATTATCATAAAGGTTTTAAAGACAACGAATTCAATTTACTTCCGAGGACCTGCCGCAACAAGAGCCTTGCCTGCTTCGTTGCCTTCGTACTTTACAAAGTTCTTGATAAATCTGCCTGCCAAATCCTGTGCCTTTTCTTCCCACTGAGAAGGATCAGCATAGGTATCTCTTGGATCAAGAATCTTAGGATCAACTCCCGGAAGCTCTGTAGGTACTTCAAAGTTGAAGTAAGGAATTTTCTTAACAGGAGCGTTGAGAATAGCTCCGCTTAAGATAGCGTCGATAATTCCTCTTGTGTCCTTAATGGAAATTCTCTTTCCTGTGCCGTTCCAGCCGGTGTTTACAAGATATGCTTTTGCGCCGCTCTTTTCCATTCTCTTAACCAGCTCTTGTGCATACTTTGTGGGGTGCAGCTCCAAGAACGCTTGACCAAAGCAAGCGGAGAAGGTGGGGGTAGGCTCGGTAATTCCCCGCTCTGTACCTGCCAATTTAGCGGTAAAGCCTGAAAGGAAGTAATACTGAGTCTGCTCGGGAGTTAATATGGAAACGGGGGGCAATACTCCAAATGCGTCTGCGGACAAGAAAATAACGTTCTTTGCTGCGGGAGCGGAAGAAACAGGTCTTACAATCTTTTCGATATGAGTGATAGGATAAGAAACACGTGTGTTTTCGGTAACGCTCTTGTCCTTAAAATCAATCTTGCCGTTTTCGTCAAGGGTTACGTTTTCCAAAAGTGCGTTTCTCTTGATAGCGTTGTAAATATCAGGCTCGGACTCCTTGTCCAAATCAATAACCTTTGCATAGCAGCCGCCCTCAAAGTTGAATATGCCGTTGTCGTCCCAGCCGTGTTCATCGTCGCCGATAAGCAGGCGCTTGGGATCAGTGGAAAGAGTGGTTTTGCCTGTGCCGGAAAGTCCGAAGAAGATTGCGGTGTTTTTGCCTTCCATATCGGTGTTGGCGGAGCAGTGCATGGAAGCGATGCCCTTTAACGGCAGGTAGTAGTTCATCATAGAGAACATACCTTTTTTCATTTCGCCGCCGTACCAGGTGTTAATAATAACCTGCTCGCGGCTTGTGATGTTGAATACTACCGCAGTTTCGGAGTTAAGTCCCAATTCCTTGTAATTTTCAACCTTAGCCTTTGAAGCGTTGTAAACAACAAAATCGGGTTCAAAGCTTTCAAGCTCCTCCGCTGTAGGAAGAATAAACATATTTTCAACAAAGTGCGCCTGCCAAGCTACTTCCATAATGAAGCGGATACCCATTCTTGTGTCCTTGTTAGCTCCACAGAATGCGTCAACAACGTACAGCTTTTTGTTGGAAAGCTCCTCCTTTGCGATTTTCTTGCAAGCCTCCCAAGCCTCTTTTGTTGCGGGGTGGTTGTCGTTTTTATACTCGTCGGAGGTCCACCAAACAGTGTCCTTTGAATTTTCGTCCATTACAATAAACTTGTCCTTAGGAGAACGTCCGGTGTAAATACCCGTCATTACGTTAACTGCGCCTAATTCGCTTACCTGACCTTTTTCATAGCCTTCAAGACCGGGTTTTGTTTCTTCCTTAAACAATTCCTCGTAAGACGGGTTGTGAACAACTTCCGTTGTGCCTGAAATGCCATACTTGGTTAAATCAATCTTGCTCATGTTCAAATGCCTCTTTCTTTTAGATTTCAGCAGAATAATCACTGCCGATTTATCTGTACATACGGCTTTTATATAATATTTACCATATATACATTTAATATTGATAATAACATTATATCACATTTTTTGAAACTGTCAATAAAAAATGCCACTACTAATTAACATTGTGGCAGATATGGTTTATACTATACTTAAATGCAACCTAAACAAATTATTTTTTTGTTAATTTTGCAACAATCCCTTAATTATACATAAAAAGGGACTGCCATTTCACAGTCCCTTTATTCACCAAGTTCAAGCAATTCCAATCAGTTTCTTTTTGTCGCTGTCAAGTGTTCCTGAAACAGCTTTACGAAATTCCGTAAGATTCGGACGAGTTACAGTGCGGGTAAAACCGCCCTTAACATAGCTTTTTCCGCATTTTTCGCAGCGGTCGTTCATAATTCTCACCGATTGACTGACCACTACTTTATTTTCCCGTTTAGCTTTATGCTGTTCGGCTCGCACATGCTCCATTTCATGTGCCATTACACGAACCTTTGCTTTTGCGGGATCCATTACGGTAGGCATTTGGAAAGAAACTCTGCTGTCGTTTGAGCCGTCCTGATACCGTCTTGAACGGCATTTTTCACATTGGCAGGCAGGACAATCGCCTATAAAGCCGTCTTTTTTCTTGTCTGCTTCAGCAGTTTCAATTTGTTGGGCAATGCGTTTTACTTCTGCAGCTTGTTGTTTGACAGCGCTCTTTGCTGCGTTTGCTTGCACTGCGGCGTTTACCGCAGCAGTATCAAACTTCATATCTCTCCCTCCTTCCGCAAATGTGACGAATTACAATTCCTACAAATTATTACAATTCCTCAACATAACTATATCACATTGGAAATTATTTTTCAATAGTACCGCCTAAAAAATCAGTAATTTTAACAAATAAATACGGCGATTTTAATAAATATGACAAAAAATCAGCTTGCGGAAAACCTATTTCTCGCAAGCTGAAAGAATATCCAAAAATAATTATTTAACAAATTAAAATCTAAAGTAAAGGAACGGGTGGTTTGTGGTGTTTACCAGCATTATGCTTGAAACAAGAAGTATTGCGACGTTGCAGATAATTTGCAATGATCCGTTTAACGCTGCGCTGTTAAGCTGCTTTGTAATAAACTCTTTTATTTTTGGAATAACAGGCATACTGAAAAGGACAGCCGCTGCGAACAGAAAAATGTTGTTCATAAACTTAGTTTGTATCGCAACGTCAATAAATCCGTTGCCGTTAAGTCCCACAAGGGATTTAAAGAAATTTCCCAAGCAGTTCAAATCTTCAAAATGGAATATGCCGAATCCCACTGCAATTACCAACAGTGCGTAAATGTGGGAAATCGGGGCGGGGATTTTCCTCATACGCTTGTTGCCGATTTTTCTTTCGATAAATATGAACAAGCCGAAATACAGTCCCCAAATGATATAATTCCAGCTTGCGCCGTGCCACAGTCCCGTGCAGAACCACACCAAAAACAAGCTGAGATACTGTCTGCGCTTGCCGAAAATAGGCACGTACAAGAGATAATCTCTGAAAAACGAGCCTAACGAGATATGCCACCTTTGCCAAAATTCCGTTATATTTTTGCTGACAAAGGGGTAGATAAAGTTTTCGTTAAAGTGAAAGCCGAAAATTCTGCCAAGACCTATTGCCATATCGGAATATCCCGAAAAATCAAAGAAATACCAAAGGCTTACCAATATAACGCCGTACCACACGCCCATAACCGAAATGCTTGAAATATCGGTGTAGCCTTCCTTTGCCGAGCCGAAGATTGAAATTACAACCGAGCTTATATTGTCGGCGATAATTACCTTCTTGCCCAATCCCACTATAAAGCGGGTGATGCCCTCGCTGATGTCGGCGGCGGTGGAGGTGCGGCTGTCAATCTCCTTTTCAATAACTCCGTACCGCACAATAGGTCCTGCCACAAGCTGGGGAAACAGCGAAACGTACATCAGGAATTTAAGCGGGTTTTTCTGAACCTTAACCTTGCCCCAATAAGCGTCCATAATGTATGAGATTATCTGGAAGGTGTAAAAGCTTATTCCAATGGGAAGCGAAAGGTGGGGCGCAGGTATGTTAAAGGGTAAAATTGCGCTTAAATTCTCTGCTATAAAATCGGTGTACTTAAAGGCTACCAACAGTCCCAAGCTGAACACAAGGGATATTGCAACGCCTGTTTTTGCGTACTTTGTGCCTTTAAACCTTTCTATCAGCAGACCGCAGAAGTAGTTGACAATTATACTGCCGATCATTAAAATTATCCATAGCGGCTCGCCCCAAGCGTAAAAGATAAGGGAAAATACTATAAGCACGCCGTTTTTCCAATGTATATTTTTGCTTGCAAAATACAAAAGCAAGCATAATGGTAAAAAACCGTATAAAAAGAATAAATCTGAAAAGAGCATTTTTATTTCCTTTGTTTTGTGTTATGTATATTTTAGTCACCCACACATAAATCCGCTGCGTGGTCAAAGCGGGGATTGATGCGGATTGATAAAAGGCAAGCTGCAAAATCAGCCTAATCTGAGCATTTCATCAATACATTTGCGGGACTGTGCGGCTTCCTGTTCCGTCATATGAATTTCAAAGCCGTTTTCAGCGGGATTTTCAAGTGTTCTGAGCACGTCTGTAAGTGTGGTTATTTTCATATTGGGGCAAATCAGCTTTTTGGACAATATGAAAAACTCCTTTTCGGGACATTCATATTGCAGAGTTTCGGCAATTTCCAGCTCCGTGCCAATGATGAATTGTTTTCTGTCCGATTTCTTTGCAAAATTGATTATCCCCGAGGTTGAGCCGACGTAATCCGCCTGTGCAACAACCGAAGGTACACATTCGGGGTGAACAAGCAGCAGTGCGTCGGGGTGCTTTTCCTTTGCCTGCCTTGCTTCTTCCGCAGATACGGAAGCGTGAATGGGACAGCCGCCCTGCACAAGCTTTATGTCCTTTTCGGGCACTTGCGCCTTAACATATGCGCCCAAGTTGCAGTCGGGAATAAACAATATTTTGTCGCAGTCCATTTTCTTCACGATTTCAACTGCCGAGGAGCTGGTCACGCATACGTCGCACTGCATTTTTAAAGCGGCGGTGGTGTTAATATAAGCCACAACCTTGCGGTCAGGCTCTTTTTCACGCAACTGTCTTAACAAATCGGAATCCATTTGCTCCGCCATAGGACAGCCCGCCATACCGTTTGCCAAATATACGTGCTTATCCATATTCAGCATTTTTGCGGTTTCCGCCATAAAATGAACGCCGCAAAAGAGAATATTTTTTTGCGGTGCGGAGCATACGTCGCGGCTAAGCTTAAAGCTGTCGCCCACAATATCCGCTGTTTCAAGAATTTCTCTCTTAACATAGCTGTGAGCCAAAATGCAGAAATCCTTTTCCTTTTTTAATTTTACAACCTTTTCCTGAGCTTCTTTTATTGTCATTTATTTTTTGCCTTTCTTAATTAGTCTGTATTTGTCAAAATTTAATATCAGAATAAAAGTATGAAATTTATGCCATATATGCCATATAAATATTATATCCATATTTCAGCAAATGTCAACGAGAGGATTTTAAATCCTTCAGCAATCCGCTTATAACTCCGCAGTCGGATTGAGTTGCGGTATGGTCGTTGTATCTTACTTGACAGTAGATTTCCACAGCGGGCTGCAAATAACTGCTTTGTGTTATCCTTCTTCCCTTTTCCATATGAATTTTTGCGGTATCGGAGGGGGTAAGTCCTTCCTCGCTCTCCTCAATCCTTATCATAAAAGCCTTGTAGCCTAATCGAAATTTTTTCCCTAAATCCTTTTCCCTTGAAAACTGCTTTAAGGCTTTTCTGTATGCGGATTTTAAGGATCTGCCCGTGTCGCTGCTCTGATAGATGTCCACATAATTTATGAAGGCTGTTTCATCTGTTTTTTTGCCCAATTTCTCCATTATATATCGGTAAAGGTTTTTCATCAGCTTTACAAAGGGCTTAAAGAATATTATCACAAGTGCGATTAACGCAATTACGGTAAATATTTTCCAAAAGGTGTTGTCGTTTTGAATAATTTCGGGGGGGATGCCGTCGTTGTCGTCCTTTCCGGGATCAAAATTGTCGGTCATAGCAAAATGCAACAGGCTTAAAAAGTAAATTATAAGCCTTATTCCCCACCTTAAAAACTCCCAAAGCCATTTTGCCCCAAATCCCGCAAAGAAAAAAGCAAATAATACAATTCCACAGAAAACAAGAGTGGACCTTATATTAAACCTCGATGTAGCTTTGGTAAGCAGGTTGTTTTCGCTTTTTCCTCTAAGGGACATATTGTTAAGCTGCCGACGGTTTATCAGCAATGCGCCGCAGACGGTAAGAAAAGCGGTTATTATTAAAATCGACATAGAGGCGTGGTTGCTTTTATTCTCAAAGGAAAGGCAGATAGGGTACATAAAGCACACCTCCACCATATAAAACCCCATAACCATATTTAATACAGGCTCTTGCTTTGATCCTACCCTAAAGCCGAACCAATACCAAAATATCATTCCCAAAGGCAGCAGCAAAAATCCAAGGCTGCCTACTCCAAAAGAAAAAACCCCGATTTCAGCACCGAAAAATATCACAACCCCCATAAAAACAGAAGCCGCTCTTGCCATATAAACCTTTTTTCCGTTTGCTTTTTTCAAAATAGCTCCAAACAGTTGTCCCAACAGCCAAGACAAGCCGCCGCAAGCTATTCCGATAAGAAAAACAACAGGCTTTAAAACTCCGTATGCGCTTACAAAGCCCGCAATTATAAAAGGAATGGGCATAACCGCCGCCATTATTAAGGATAAAGCTTTTTCGGCTTTCATATAGACCTGCCCCTTTCCTTTTGAATTATTTTTTCTGCCAACTCTCAACAGCTTGATTTACAAACAGAATTAACCTAAAACAGGCTATTATTCCGCTTTTCTCACAATCTGCACAAACATATCCGAGTTTGACTGATTTTGCGTGCCGTAAACCTTTATTCCCTGACCTAAATTTTCCCGCTCCTTTAATATTTCCGCAGTTTTTTCGGATAACAAAGGAGTAATCAGCAGAATATCGGTGTACTCGTCTAACTTCTGCTTTTGAATAAAATCGCTTACCGTGGATTCGCATAACAGCTTTGTTCCCGCAAGTCTGCGCAGCTGCTCCATTCTGAAATCCTCTCCGCTGCCCGCATAAACAGGCTCTTGGTCGGGAATGTTTATGGCTAAAGCAAACTCGCTGTTTAAAGCCACCGCCTGATCCAACGCAAAAGCCGCCGCCTTAATTAAAAGCTCGCAAACCGAATCGGAAGCGGCAATCACAATATCGTCCCTTTTTTGAAAATTAAGCAGTATCAAAAGCCTTGAACAGGTGGTAAAGTCCTTGTTTAAAGCCATAAGCTTTCCCGTGCAGGCGGTTGCGCTCCAAAAAATGGTATTCATAGGCTCTCTGCCTGTGTACTCGTGTGCGCCGCTGATTAAAAAAGGATCTTCGCAAATAAATCTGCGTACCTGAATATCGCCGTAAAGCAGTCTGCTGTTGGGATAAAAATCCTCTGTCATAAGCGGAGTGGGCAATACAGTAAGCTTTTCTTTTCGGCTCATAGGCAGTGAAAAGGAGGATAAGCCGAACAAATCGCCGCCGTAAAGAGAGGAAGAGCCGATTTCAAAAACGCCCCGCCTGGTGCATTTCACCTGCCTTTTTCGTATGCACTGTTCCCTGCCCTTTAAAGAGAAAACGCTGGGGATATAGCAAAGCCCCTCCTTGCTTTCCTGTTCCCCCGACCCTAAATCGAGGCAGGCAGGAACAACTATCTCGGTTTTCACAAAGGGCAATGGCAGTCTTTTTCCGTTGGAAAGCTTTTCGGTAAGGGTAATTTCATCGCCCTCAAACACCTCGTCTTTTTCAAGATTGGCGGAATATGTAAGCTTTTCATCGCCGAATCGGTTGAACAAAAGGCACTCAATCCATACGGCGGCGGCGATAATAAGCAGTATTACTATTATTTCCATAATAAGCCTACTCTCCGTACTCGGTAGGCGCAGCCACACGGGAAATTATTTCCTCTGTAATTTCAGCCGATTTGTTTCCTCTGCATATTAAACGATGTGGAACAACAAATCTTACAGCAGTCTGCACGTGGTCGGGAGTGACAAAGCTGCTTCCCTCCACCGCCGCCAACGCCTGCGACATACGTTTAAGGGCAAGCAGACCTCTTGTGCTTATTCCCAAAACCACTCCCGTATGAGTGCGGCTGGCTTCTCCTATATCCAAAATATAATCCCTTACTGCATTGTTAATCTTCACATTTGCGGCTTCCCGCTGCATATGGGGAAGCTCCCCGCCGTCAACCACAGGCTGAATACTGTCAACAGGGTGGGAATATCCGATTTCCGACAGTATTTCTCCCTCCTGCTCTCTTGCCGCATAGCCTAATGACAGCTTTATTAAAAATCGGTCAAGCTGGGCTTCGGGCAACGGAAATGTTCCTGCGTTTTCTATGGGGTTTTGGGTTGCAATAACGATAAACGGGGGAGCAAGCTTCATCTCCTCGCCGTCGATAGTCACCTGCTTTTCCTCCATACACTCAAGCAAGGCGGATTGAGTTCTGGGGGTGGCTCTGTTGATTTCGTCCGCTAAAAGAATATTGGTAAAGACAGGACCTTTTCTCAGCTCAAAAATCTGCTCCTTCATATTAAAAAAGTGTATTCCCGTAATATCCGACGGCAGCAAATCGGGAGTAAGCTGAATGCGCTTAAAGCCGCAGTTAAGGCTTTTTGCCACCGCCTTTGCCAAAACGGTTTTGCCTGTGCCGGGAACATCTTCAAGCAATATGTTTCCCCCCGCCATAATCGCCGCCACTACAGCGGTTATTTCCTTTTTCTTTCCCTTTATTACTTTTTCGGTATTACAAATAATCTTTTCCGCATATTCTTTGCAATTCATACTTTTACCCCGTTATATTTATTTATTTTTGTAAAACAGTTTGATTCTTGCCGTAAGGCGCTTTGGCTTATTTAAGCTGTTCAAATACTGATTTAAAAGCTTATTGATGCAGTTATACACTACAAGCTGCTGCTCTGTATCAAATACAGGCTGCTTATCAAATTCACACTGCTCGAAAATGGGAATGGTATTTTTTACCGTATCCGTCATTTTAAGCTGATTATCCGCATTTATTCCGAATTCCTCGGGAGTTTCGCCCTTCATTCTCCTTACTCCCATCATTGACAAAAGCTTTAGCATAAAGGGCAGCATTTGTTTAACCGCCTTGTTTGGATCTCCCGTTTTAAAGAATTTAAGCAGTTCTTTTTGCTTGCGTTCCAATTTTTTATACGCCCCTCTTAATGACATAAATATTAGGAACAAAACAAAAATTATACCCAAAATAATCAAAATTAACTTTACAGTATTAGGATCAATCTTAAATTCGTTGGGATTTTCACTGTCGGAAGCGGTTGGGGATTGAGTAATAGTGTTGTCGGGCTGTTGGGAGGTTTGGGAGGAGTCGGTCTTTTCCCCTGTGGTTTCAGGCGGCTTTGTGGTAACGGCGGCGGTGGTTTTTTCCGCTGCCGAGGTAACGGGGTTGGGCGTCGTGGAGGTTGTTCCCTGAGGATTGGGTTCTACAACGGTTTGCCACGTTCCCGGCGTGGGGTCATAGGGAATCCAGCCTAATCCGTCATAAAATACCTCTACCCATGCGTGAAGCTGCTTGTCGGTAACCGTATATTTGAATTGGTGATTTCCTATTTTTTCGCAGCCGTAATCACCGCCTACGGTAAATCCCGTTACATATCTTGCGGGTACTCCCAAATCACGCAATGCAAGGCACATAGAGGAAGCAAACATAGCGCAGTGTCCCGCCTGCGTTTTATACAAAAAGGAATAAATGGGTTCGGAAGTGCCGCTGAAGTTATCCGCAGTAAGGGAATATTTAAATTTTCCGCTGTTAAGATATTTCATAACTTCGTCGGCACATTTATATCTGTATTCATTTTCGCTTGTGAAGGAATCTGATATTATAATATTATTTGTAAGATAGGAAATAATGTTGCGTTGATGATCGTCGATTCTTGTATAATATTCAGTTGAAAGTTGATTGTAAAGCCGAGAATATTTTTCAAAGGTTTCCCTATCCATAGGTAAATTATCAAAAAACTCGTCATAAATGGGAAACTCGTTCATATTTTCAGGAGAATTTCTGCTGTACAAAACTCCCGTTTCCATTGAGCTTATCTTGCCTTTATCCGCAATTCCCACAAAATCGCCGTACACCGAAAAGTTATCGCCGTTTCTGAAATTATAGGAAAAAGGTATTCCGGGAAACAGTACCGTGTTCATATTTTTAAGATAGTCTATCTTTACCGTCTGCATACCTATAAATGCGTCGCCGTAAAAATTGGAGGTGCGGGCGTGAAGAAACATTATTTCGGGCAGATAGCTGTCAAATATTTTCTGCATATCGGTTTCGGAATTGTTTGAATCCACTTCTCCCCAAAGAGAATTATAGTTAATTTGGGAATAATCTAACTTTGATATGGATTTCCAATTTCGTCCGTCAAATTCACAGCCTATGTCACCTCTGATATAAAGCTTGTCCTGATACTGAGTAGTGACTTCAAGCACAGGCTTGCCCTTTTGATTTATCAAGCGGGGATTTATGCCGTTTGAGATATTTATGGTGTCGCTGTCTGCGGAAAAAAAGCCTTTAAGATAACCGTTGCCGAATTTAAAGTTTAAATCGTAAAATATTCCGTCTGTCCAAGTCCCGATACTGTCCCCCACATCTGTTCCCCAATTTATAACCGCTTGTATGGCTTTATCTAACTTTATATTTCCGTCTTTGGGGAAGGAATAAGCGGCAAAGCTCATAGTAAGAGCTGAAATTATAAATATTACAATGCCGTCGGACAGGTGCTTTGAATACCTTTTTGCCTCCGCCGAAAAACGCAGCTTGGGCGAAAGCCGTTTGCACTGCTGCTTATACTGCCTGTCCGCCGATTTTATATTTGACAGTCCTCCCGAAGCCGCATATGTATTGGCTGCCATTGACTGATTTGCCGACCACAGCGCCAAAAGAGATGCGGAAAATATTACCAAAGAGGGATAAAAGCAAGCGGACCTTGATATAAATGCAGGCAGGGCAAATAATGCGGTAACCGCAATAATTATTTGCGGGTGAAATCTTTTTGCGGTACAGAAAGCAAGTATTATTCCAACAAGAATGCTCAGCAAAATCATAAAAGGCACGGGATCAAATTTTGCGGCGGATTGATTTATATTATCAAAATTGTTTAAATAACTTCCCCAAGCAGTTTTTGGAACGCCCGAATTAAAGTCCGCACCTATAAGCGTTCCCCAATACATACAGTAAAAGGATTGAAAACAGCTTTTTAAGACCTTAAATCTAAACAGACCGTATACTGCAAAGGCTGCGGCAGTATATGCTGCAACGGGAAAGCTCTTGAAAAATCCCAGCAGCACATAGTAAGCTCCGCAGACTGCAAACGCAATTATGAAAAACAAAGGCAGGCTGCCTTGATACCGTACGCCGTAATTTAAAAGCTGAGCATAAAAAACCGCACCAAAGCCCGCTGCAAAGCAAGCCAATAAAGCCTTAACCGGAAATAGCAAATACGGGTTAACGCTGCTGTTATAATATGGAAAGTTAAAATAGGCGTAGGCTTCCCTGTCCTTCTGCCTTTTTAAGCTTTTGTCCTTTTTCGGCTTTGGACTTTTGATTTCTTCCGCCGATTTGGGTTTTATTTGATTATGGCTTTTTTTGCTCATTTACATTACTCCGTAAAGGAAATGCGGCTGAAAGCATAGCGAATATTACAAAACCTGCTTTACCGCATAGAAAATATCTTCAGAAAAATTGTTGGGATTTATTACCGAAAATTTAATTCGACGCAAAGAGGTTAACGAGTCGATAACCGACTTTTCGGGCGCTCCTATTATAATAAAGGAAACGTCGCTGTATTCCGAAGCGGATTTTGCCGTATTTACCATATTCTCCGAACAGTCGCAGGTTATTATGACTGTTTGAGGATATTGCTCGTTTTGTCCGTACAGCTTTTTTATTTCATAGGAAAGCTGCGGATCTCCCGAATAGGACTTAATTAAGGCTGCTGCTTGGGATAGACTGTAAATGTCGTTCAAGGAATTTGCGGAATTAAAAGCGGTGTCGCCCAATTCCTTGTCGTAATATCCCAAAACACAATTTTTTCCCTGTTTTATGCCAAAAAGACAAGCGGCTATGCCCGCTTCTATGGAAATGTCGGAATTAAATGCGTTTTCTGCGGAATTATCGGAATACTCTCTCACATCGCAAAAAACAACCGCAGTCTGAAGGGTGCTTCTTGCAGACTGCCACACCATATAATCCTCTTGCTTGGAGGAAAGCTTCCAATGTATTTTCCTTACCTCGTCGCCGTCCTTGTATTTTCTTACAAAGCTGCGTTCTCCTCCCGAAATTTGGTTGGTTTGAATTTCCGTTTCCTGCTCGGTAACGTTTTTATATTCCTCGCCGCTGTATACGTCGTATATTTTGGGAACAACAAGAATCGACTTTTGATAATTAAAGGTTTTGGTAAATTTAAAAAGCTTTAAAATATCAAAAATATATGCCTTATTTATTGAAACAACATATTCTCCTCTAAATTTGGAGGGGTAGACAAAATTAAGCTGCTTATTTTCAAACGCACCCAAAGAGAAAATCAGCTTTGCCTCCCTATGCTCCTCAACATCGGGCATAGATGCGGTTACATACAAGGTGGAGCAAGGGAAAAAGAATCTGTTTTGAGCAGTCAGCTGTAATTTAAGCTGAGTTCCTCTTTCCACAGTAACGGCTTTGCAGTCAAAATAAAGCTTTAAAGCAAAACGCTGTATTATAACCATAAATAAGGAAGCAAATGGCAGCACCGCCACGGTTATGAAAACCACAGAGGACAAATGCCCTGCGTAAATCTGACTAAACGCCAACGCCGCCACAAAAAGCGCAGCGTATGCGATACGATAAGCCGCCATCAGCTTTGCGCCTTTCCCGATGTTCCAAAGGGGTACATTATGCTGTTTTTGATGTCAAGAAGCACATTTTCCGCAGTTATTCCCTTTATTTTTGCGTCCTGCTTTAAATGTATTCTATGGCTCAGCACATAGGGAATCATTGAGGACACGTCCTCGGGAACAACATAAGTTCTGCCTGACATAAGCGCCAATGCCTGAGAGCATTTCATAAGAGCCAAGGAGGCTCTGGGACTTGCTCCAAGCAAAACGGCGGGGTGATCTCTTGTTGCGGAAACAAAGCTTACTATGTACTGTCCTATTTTTTCATCTACGTTAACCTGTCCCGTAAGCTCGGTGTACTGCTCCAGCTCCTGTGCGGAGCATACGGGGCGTACTTCCTCCAAGGGATCCTTGCCGCTTCTGTCGGTAAGTATTTTAAGCTCCTCGGAAACGTTTGGATAACCCATTTTAACTTTTACGGTAAAACGATCCAGCTGTGCTTCGGGAAGCGGAAACGTTCCCACAAAGCCCAATTCGTTTTGAGTTGCAATTACCATAAAAGGACGGGGCAGCTTATATGTTGTGCCGTCAACCGTCACGTTTTTTTCCTGCATAGCCTCCAAAAGTGCGGATTGAGTTTTTGGGGAGGTTCGGTTAATCTCGTCCGCCAAAAGAATGTTTGTCATAGCGATACCCTGACGAAACTCAAACCGATTGGTTTCCTTATTAAACAGATTAAATCCCGTTATGTCCGAGGCGGTGACGTCGGGAGTAAACTGCGCCCTTTTGAAAAGTAAACCTGTCGCCTTTCCCAAAGCGGAGGCAAGAGTGGTTTTTCCCGTTCCCGGCACGTCCTCTATTAAAACGTGTCCTCCCGCCAACAATGCCACCATTAAAACGGTGATTACGTCACGTTTTCCCACTATAGCCTTTTCTATTTCGTTAACCGTTGCGTCAAGCTTTCTGTATACCTGTCCGCTGCTTATTTCCATTTGTTATTCTCCGTCCTTTGTTTTTCATAAATTTTTAAAGCGCAGCAAGGATTTTCCCCGCCTTTTCCGAAAGTGAAATGTATATGCTAATTAGTCGGCGTATTTCATTTTAGGTTGGTTTTGAGCACAATTCCCGTAAAGCTTCAAAATTGCTTCAAAATTTAGTCGGCTTGTTTAAGCTCTGCTTTAAAGCGCAGCTTAAACAAGCTGCCGAAATTGCAAAGCAATCTCGAGGCTCAGTGGGGGATTTTACCCCCACTGAACCTAAGATGGGAGACTTTGCTTGCAAAGTCTCGTAAACCCGTGCCGCCTAAGAGGCGGGGGACATCTTTGCAGCGGTTATATATGCTCAGCAAGAGATCAGCCTTCCTCTTCAAAGAAGCTTCTGAAGCTGTTTCCTTCAAAGCTTATAGGTGCTTTTCCCTCGTCGATAAGCTCAATCATAAGCTTTGCTATTTCGGGATCAAACTGCGTTCCCGAACAGCGTTTAAGCTCTTCCTTTATTTCCTCCTGAGTTTTCTTTGCTTGATAATGCCTGCCGCCCGCCATTGTGTCGTAGCAGTCCGCAACGCAGATTATTCTTGCAAAGAATGGTATTACCTTACCGCTTAGTCCTTTATTGTAGCCCTTTCCGTCATACCGCTCGTGATGATACCTTGCGCCGTCGCTGATTCCCGGAATTGAGGTAAAGTCCTTTAGTATCTTGCCTCCAATGGTGGGGTGACGCTTGATAGTCTGAATTTCCTTTTCGGTAAGCTTTCCCTCTTTATTAAGTATTCCGTCGGGTATTCCGATTTTTCCTATATCGTGCAGCAAAGCAATATCATAAATTCTTTCCTGCTCCTCTGCGGAAAGCTTAAGCTTTTTTGCAAGCTCCAAGGAGTAGGTAGCCACACGTAAGGAATGACCGTTGGTGTATTTATCCTTTGCGTCTATAATATTTGCAAATGTTCTTAATGATTGATCTATAATGCGGCGGTATTCCTTTTGCCGCCTTTTTAACGCTTCCGTCTTTATCCGCATTACACAAACCGCAATAGCCACTATAACCAATATAAACACAAGTATCATTACAACCCAAAACCAAGTTTTCTCCCAAATCTGATAATCCTTTTTTAAGGAAATTGAGAGAGAACCCACCACATCTTTTCCGTAGCTGTCCAATACTTGCAGGCAAAATTCGTAATTTCCGCCCTTTAAATTAGTATAGCTGACGTTCATGGGATTGGAATTGTGCATTACGGTAAATTCTTTATCAAAGCCCTTTAGCTGATATTGCACCATAACGTCTTTTTTGGAATAGGAAAGGGGCGAAAAATCAAAGGTTACACGGGCAGCCGAGCCGTCAATATGCAATGGGGAAGCATTGTCCGAGGTGCTGTTTATTTTTTCACCGTCAACCTCCACGCTGTTTAAAGCCACCAAGATATGCTGATTTTCACCGTTTAGGTCGTTAATGTCAAGGACCGATACGCCGTTTGAGGTTGCTAACAGCAAATGGTTGTCTTTTGTATCGTTCCAAGTATTTGCGTTAAGAGTGCCTGTAAGTCCGTAGGAAGAACCGAGTATGCGGACAGTGGTGTTAAATCCCTTATCCAAGCTGCTTTTGTTAAGAATATTTATGCCGTTGCTCTGCATAAGCCATATTTCGTCATTATGAAATTGAATGTCAAAAATGCTTCCGGGACTTTTCATATAATTGGTAAACTGTTTAAATATCTTGCCGTCCCAATAATAAAGGGAATTTCCAGCACTTATGTAAATTCCGTCGCTGTCGGGGTCGTTCGCCATACGCAAAATTACACCTGAGGGAAGTCCCTCGTCCGCACCGTAATGGGTTACCGTGCCGTTTTTTATCTGATAAATGCCGTAGCCGTCGCTTCCTGCGTAAAGAGTTCCGTCCTTTCCCTCACATAAGCAAAGGATAATGGGATTTGACAGTCCGTCCCTGTCGGTATAAGTCTTGATTACCTTATCGTCCTTTATAATATTTATTCCGTTTTGTGTGGCAACCGCAATACTGCCATCGGAAAGCTCCAAGGTCATACGGATATGGTTGTCTGAAAGCCCGTTCTCGGTGTTAAATTCAGTAATCTCGCTGCTGGTTGGCGAATATTTAAGCAAGCCGTTTTGATAGTATGTTCCCACCCAAATGTTGTTGTTGGAATCGCACATTACGTGGCGCACTCTGTCGCCCTGCACTTTTTCGGAAAGATGGGTCTTTCTCACTTTGAAATGCTTGTCAAGGATAATAAGCCCCGTGTCGGTGGAAATGTAATATCCCGCATCAAAAACGGTTACATCGTTAACCGAAACCTTTGAAATTCCCGCAGCGGTGTTAAAGTTTTTAAACAAGCCCTTTACAAGGTGAATAACTCCCATACTTGAAGAGGAAGCCCAAACATTTCCCTCATAGTCAAAGCAGATTGTTCCCGCAGAATAGGTTCTGTCGTCGTCTATCTGATTCCAAGACATATCCGTTTCAAAATATCCTATTCCGTTAAGCCCGGCTATCCATATTCTTCCTTCAGCGTCCCGAGCTATATTGTTTATAGTGGAAATATTTTCCGTGTCAAGCTCTGTAAAGTTGTAAGAAACATCGGTGTGAGATGAGTCGGCAACCTCCACCTTATAAATATAATTCTTGCTTGTACCCAAATACAGATTTCCCTCATTATCGGCT
>CAZRRT010000021.1:0-6102 GCA_964602605.1 uncultured Ruminiclostridium sp. | reverse complement strand
GTATATGTGGGCTTTAAGCTGATTTGAGGAGTCAAAGCTGCCCTTTATTTCTCCGCCCGAAACCTGCAAGGCAATTCCGTCATCCATACAAGCCCATGTGATTCCCGCATTATCGGTAGCCATACTGTATACAGTGGTGCAGCACATTACCTCGTCTACATTTTTTAAGGTGTTTTCCTTTGTGACGGTGGCAAGTCCCGAGGTGGCACCCACATACATTATTCCGTCTTTTCCCTCTTCAAAGCAGCGTATTGAAAGGAATTTTGACTTGTCGCTGTAGGCAATATGAACAAATTCCCCGTTTTCATAATAAAACACACCCATATCGTTTGTGCCAATCCACAGCCTTCCCTTGCTGTCCTCATACAAGGCTCTTATAGCGGAGGACGGAAAAACTCCGCCCTCGGAATAATTGTGAAAGCTTATGCCGTCAAAACGAATAAGTCCTCCATAGCTTCCTATCCACATATAGCCGTCAGAGGTTTGCAGAACTGTGTTTGCTTCTCCTGTGGGCAATCCGCTGGTATTGTCGTATGTATAGATTATCCAATCCTTTAACACATCGGATTTCTCAAGATCATCGGCAAAAACATTATTTAAATTTGCAAATGCCACAGCAAACACCAAGGAGAAAACAGTAGTAAAAATGTGAAGAAGCCTTCTTTTCATAAATGACGTTTAGTCCTTTCCAATAATATTTAGACAATGTTAAGGTATTTACGAAATAAAATCTAAAAATTCCTGCAAAATTTCCCATATACCAGCCCAACACAATACAGTACAGATTCTATCAAGATATTTTGTTCTGTAATGAGTTTTGCTGTAAATCATAGTAAATGTCGAAAAAATTGTCGTTTAATATGTTTGATGAACTGCATACTCATTAAATATTATATCAATATTTGCTTTTGTTGTCAATATCTTGAATATGTTTTCAGTATTTACAAAAAGAATATTTTATGGTATACTGTATAATTGATGCGTTAGTAGTAAAAAAATCAAAGACATAAAGGACATAATAAAATGATAAGCTTTACAAAAAATCCCGATGAAGCCTTGGAAATGCTGAAAAGAGGCAATGAAAAATATATCGATTCAATAAACCAAATAGGCGATATATCCTCGGATAGACGTGAAGAAACCTTAAAAAACGGTCAGCGGCCATATGCCGTTATTATTTCCTGCTCGGATTCGAGAGTAATTCCCGAAGCGATTTTCAGTGTGGGAATAGGCGACCTGTTTGTGATTAGAGTAGCGGGAAACGTTATTGACAATCATCAGCTCGGAAGCGTAGAGTACGCCGCAGAGCATTTGGGCTGCGGATTGACCGTTGTGTTGGGCCATACTCACTGCGGCGCTGTGGACGCTGCCGTAAATCACCACACAGAAGGCTATATCAGGTACATAACCGATGAAATCAATAAGGCGGTTGGCGAGGAAAAGGACGGTTACAAAGCCGCTAAGCTGAACGCACTGTACAGCAAAGAGAAAATAGAAAATAGCCTTCAAATTCAAAAGGATGAAAAGGAATACGGTTTAAAGGTAATTGCCGCCATTTATCACACGGACAGCGGCAAGGTTGAGTTTTTAGAGTGATTGGGAACAATAAGGAGTTTAATTATGAAAATACCCGTTTTAGAAACAAAAAGATTGATTTTAAGACCTTTGGAAATATCAGATGCAGAGCATATCTTTAAAACTTGGACAAGTGATCCGAGGGTAACAAAGTTTATGATTTATACCACCCACCAATCCCCAAGTGAAACAAAAGAATGGCTTACAAGCGTGCAAAAGGAATATGAAGAAGGGGTAAGCTATGATTACGGCTTTCAGCTGAAGGAAACGGGAAAGCTTATCGGCAGCGGCGGTGCGGATTACAGCAAAAATAAAGGCTGCTGGGTGATAGGCTACAACATAGCTTACGATTATTGGCATCAGGGCTACACTGCCGAAGCGATAAAGACGGTTGTTGACTATCTTCACAGAGAAAAAGGAATTACCCATTTTGAAGCGGATCATGCGTTAGATAATCCGGGCAGCGGTAGAGTTATGGAAAAAATAGGAATGAAATTCGACCATATGGGAACATACACCTGCTTTGACGGAAGAAAATTTGACGCAAAATATTATGTATTGGATTTTTAATAATTTATTTTGACTGTATTGGGAATAATTAAGAATGATTAAGAACAACTGCGACATAACATATTTAAAGGGAATAGGCGAAAAAAAGGCGGCGCTGTACAGAAAATTAGGGGTAACATCTCTTGAGGATCTTATCACCTACTATCCGAGAGATTATATAGATTACAGCGAGCCGAAGCCCATAAATGAAATCGAAAACGGAGAAACCTGCGTATTTAAAGGCACTGTCACCAAAAAGCTGAAACCGTATTTCAGCGGCAGCAGCATTACCGTTTATCACGCAGCGGTAAGCGACGGCACAGACGAGCTGCTGCTCACCTTTTTTAACAGTCAATATACCTTTGACAAGCTGATTGAAAAGCAAACCTATTTATTTTACGGAAAAGTAACCTGTGATTTTGCAAAGAAGGAGTCTGCGTCCCCTATTTTTATTCCCGAAAGCAGCCAAAATATTATCACTCCCAAATATCCGCTGACCAAGGGACTTTCCAACAATACGGTAAGCATAAATATTCAAGCCGCCCTTGAAAAAGCGGATTTTGAGGACTTACTGCCTCAGTATATAATAGAAAAAGAACAGCTTATGCCCTTGAAGGAATCGGTATACAGCATACATTTCCCCAAAAGCCTTGAAGTGTGCGGTCTTGCTCGTAAAAGGCTTGCGTTTGAGGAGCTTTTGGTTTTGCAGCTGGGACTTTCCTTATTGGGGAAAAAGAAAAGAAAAGCCTGCGGTATAAAAATGGAAAAAGTGCCTATTAAGGACTTTTTTGAAAAGCTGCCATACCAGCCTACCAACGCACAAAAGAGAGCTATAAAAGAGTGTGTGGAGGATATGCGGGGCGACGTTCCAATGAACAGGCTTTTGCAGGGCGATGTGGGCAGCGGGAAAACCTTAGTGGCGACGGCTGTTATGTACTTTGCGGTAAAAAACGGCTGTCAGGCAAGCCTAATGGCGCCTACCGAAATACTCGCAAAGCAGCACAAAGACACGCTTTCCGCATTTTTAGAGCCTTTGGGAGTTACTGTGGAGCTTTTGACAGGCTCTATGTCCGAAAAAGAGAAAAGAGAGGCAAAAAAACGTATTGCAAGCGGAGAATCACAGGTAGTAGTCGGCACTCACGCACTTATACAAAAGTCGGTGAAATTTAAAAAGCTTGCTCTTTCCGTCACCGACGAGCAGCACCGATTTGGAGTTGCACAGCGTTCCGAATTACAGTCTAAGGGTGAAAATCCCCACAGCTTGGTAATGTCAGCAACCCCCATTCCCAGAACCTTGGCACTTATGATTTACGCCGATTTGGATATTTCCATACTTGACGAAATGCCAAAGGGCAGGCTTCCCATAAGAACCTACGGAGTTGACAGCAGTTATCATCAGCGATTATACAATTTTATAATAAAATATGTTAGAGAAGGCTATCAGGCTTATATAGTATGTCCCTTGATCCAAGAAGGAATAAGCGACAAAACGGCGGCGGTAAAATACTTTGAAAGCCTGCAAAAAGGACCTTTAAAAAATATATCAATGGGACTGCTCCACGGCAGAATGAAGCAGGATGACAAGGACAAGGTTATGTCGGATTTCAAGGATAACCGCATAAGCGTTTTGGTGGCAACTACCGTTGTGGAGGTGGGAGTGGACGTGCCTAACGCCGTTGTTATGGTAATTGAAAACGCAGAGCAGTTCGGATTATCCCAGCTTCACCAATTAAGAGGGCGGGTAGGCAGAGGAAACGTTCAATCCCACTGCATACTTGTAACCGACAGCAAAAACGAATATACCAAGTCAAGAATAGACACAATGGTTTCCACCTGCAACGGCTTTGA
The DNA here is from genome assembly GCA_964602605.1 of uncultured Ruminiclostridium sp. GTDB lineage: Bacteria > Bacillota > Clostridia > Oscillospirales > Ruminococcaceae > Ruminiclostridium_E. The sequence continues at coordinate 2,130 of CAZRRT010000021.1, read as the reverse complement.
AATCGCCAACAAGGATTTGGAGCTGAGAGGTCCGGGAGATTTTTTCGGAGCGGCGCAGCACGGACTTCCTCAATTAAAGATTGCCAATATGACAAGGGATATTGAAATTGTTTACCTTGCTCAAAAATATTCATCGGAAATATTAGCCGAGGACGGCGATTTATCCCAAGAAAAAAACAAAGGGTTAAGGCAATTAGTGTCTAAACTGTTTCAAGGCGGTGAGAAATACGGAATTAACTGATAAATTTATTGCAGAAGGAAAGAATCAGCGCTGGCGTTATCCTCGATTTTTCGGCAGCAGCGACGGAGAAAGGGCTTTTATCACAGGGGAGGACGCAAAGCATATTACAACGGTTTTAAGAATGGGTATCGGTGAATACGTTGTTCTCTGCGACGGCGCAGGAAACGATTATTTATGCAAAATCGCTTTATGCCAAAAGGATTTGGTGGAATTGGAGGTTACCGAATACAGAAAAAACAATGCAGAGCCAAATATTGAAATTACACTTTTTCAATGCTTGCCAAAAAGCGATAAAATGGACTTTATAGTGCAAAAAGCAACCGAATTGGGAGCTGCAAGAATTGTTCCCACCCTTTCAAAACGCTGTGTTTCCCGTCCCGACCCAAAAAGCGTTGTTAAAAAAATACAAAGGTGGCAAAAAATAGCGGAAGAAGCCTCAAAGCAAAGCGGCAGAGGAAAAATACCCCAAATAGAGCCTTTGACAGAATTTAGAAAAGCGGTAACGGAATATAGCAGTCAAGGCTTGGGTATACTTTTTTATGAATGCGGCGGAGAAAGCCTTTCTCATATTATATCACAGTTTTATAATGAAAACGTTACAAAAATAGGAATATTTATCGGCAGCGAGGGAGGCTTTGACCCCCAAGAGGCGGCTTTTGCCATAGAAAACAAAATTACCGCCGCAACCTTGGGAAGCAGGATTTTAAGATGTGAAACCGCACCTTTGGCTGCTCTTTCCGTATTGATGAATTTAACAGGAAATATGTAACATTTTTAGTTAAATTGCTATATTTACAACACCACTTGAAAATTTTTCCAAAATGTTATATAATTGATACAGGCAAATTCATTTTGATTTGCCGTAACTAAAAATAAATATAAATCTTAGCTGAAAAGCGGAATTAGGAGGATTTATACATGAACAAGGGATTAGTAGGATTATTGGTAGGTATATTGGCTTTATTGGGCGGCGCATTTGTTGCAACTATGCTTTTAAAGGACAAGATTTCAAAGAAGAAAGACGATGACGATTACGATGAATTTGACGAAGAGGCAGACGATGACGAATTTATCCGCTTTTTCGACAATGAGGAGGACGAAATGCCTTCTGTAAGCGACGAAGATGTTGAAGCTGCCGATGATGACGATACGGACGACGATGAAGTTGATTTTGACGACGATGAGGACGATGAAGATTCCGAAAAAGAGGAGCAGCTTTAATATTGCCGCCGGTTATCGGCTATGACTTGATTTAAGGATTTTAACCTTTGGGTTTTGCAAATGTAAATTCGGGACTGTAAATGCAGTCCCTTTTTGATAAAAGAAGTAATATAAATAATCTAAAAAAGGAATATAAAAAATGAGATACATAAATCCGATAATAAGAGGTTTTTATCCCGATCCAAGCGTTTGCAGAGATGATAATTGCTTTTACCTTGTATGCAGCAGCTTTCAGTTTTTCCCTGCCCTTCCTCTGTTTAAAAGCAGGGATATGATTCATTGGGAGCAGATTGGACACTGCATAACAAGGAAAAGTCAGCTTGATTTAAGCGGCTGCGGAGCTTCGCAGGGGCTTTTTGCTCCCACAATACGCTATAATAAGGGCAGATTTTATGTGGTGGTGACAGATGTCAGCGGCGGCGGAAATTTTTACATTTACACTGACGATATTAACGGCGAATGGAGCGATCCAATCAAAGTAAGCAGAGGAGGAATAGACCCTTCCCTTTTGTTTGACGGCGATAAGACCTATTTTATTAGCAACGGCGAGGACGATTACGGTGAAAACGGCGTTTCCCTTTGTGAGATAGATATAGAATCGGGAAAGGTTATCTCCCCTTGCAAATGTATCACAAAAGGCACAGGAGGAAGATTTATCGAAGCTCCCC
>CAZRRT010000020.1:0-25739 GCA_964602605.1 uncultured Ruminiclostridium sp. | reverse complement strand
AGTCTCGTAAACCCGTGCCGCCTAAGAGGCGGGGGACATCTTTGCAGCGGTTATACAAAAAATGCAATGCGATACGATAATAATTTCCTCGTACTTTTAAAAATTTCAAACAGATATGAGCAAAAGGAAATTGTCAATAAAAATTTATTATGACAGCTTGTAAGTTCAAAAAAATCACTTATAAATTTCCCCACAGCACCGGCTGAACCTGCTCCCCCCTAAGCGCCGCCTTCAGCGTATCAGGTATCTTAGAAAAATCTCCCACCGCGGAAGTGGGCTTTTTAGCATAATCGTCCTGCCTTAACGGCACAAAATAGTAATTCCTCAAATTCATCAGCGCACCTATATTTTTTGCCGAGCCGCTGAGGGCATCATTGGTGGCGACGTTTATAACCACAGGCCTGCCGCCCCTTAAATGGCTTTTTACCGCCATTGTGACAGGCGTTGCTGTAGTTCACTAACGGAAGCATTTTCGGCAGTTCGCATAGCCCTTTGTCAACGGCTGCCGTGGATAAAAACACTGAGATTTTCGCCGTCCCATGTGATGTTCTCAAAAAGTGTTCTGATAAGCTCTCGCTTTTCAGCGACTGATAGGGTATCGAAGTTCGACTTAAAGGTTTTTAAGATATTTTCCGCAGACATGAATTCGGCGGTATATTTTTCTTTCAGCTTGTCAGCGTTTTCGAGCTTATCAATTTCATCTTCAAGAGACTTTATTGTATTGTTGCATTCTCTGAGCTTTTGCTCCGCTTCTGCTTGAAGGGATTCATCGGAGGTTCTGCCTATAAAGCCGAATAGATTTTCTTTAGCCGCTTTCTGTTCATTGACCTGCTTTTGCAGTCGTCTGATTTCTTTTTGATTGGTTTCGTCCACGGTTTTCAGCTTGCGGCGCAGTATTTCAAGTTGGCTGTTCAGCGGATTAGAGGGTATTTCGTAATTAAGCAATAAATCGCAGATTATTTGATCTGCCGTGCCGCCGCTCAGATTGTTTGAGTTGCATTGTTCTTTCTTACTGCTCTCTTTTAATTCGCACATATAAACGAACGAGCGTTCGCCGTCCTTGTTGTCACGGTTGTATTTCGGTCGCATATAACTTCCGCAGCTGCACCGAAGCACTCCCGATAACAAGGCGACGGGGTTTTTTGATTTGCGATAGCACTTATCGGCGTTATGGTCAATTATATGCTGAACTTTTACCCAGTCCTCGCCCGATATTATTCCCTCGTGCTTGCCTATTGCTATTATCCATTCCGATATGGGATTTTTGGTGCGCTTGTCGTTACTTTGTGTTTTGTTAAAGGCAATAAAACCCTTTGACTGATCCAATTCGCGGTCTTCAATACAAAGGTCACACCCATTATCGTTAAAATATTCATAAGCGACATGATCTGCCGTACAGTAAACTGGATTTTTCAAGATTTCCTTGAGTGTACGAATAGTAAATTTGCAGTTGCTTCGGGTTCTTATATTACTGTTGATCAGAAAGGTTTCGAGCTTAGACAGTGCTTGCAGCTCCAAATATTTTTTGTATATCAGTTTTACGGTTTTTATCTCACTTTCGTTTGGGGTAAGCTTATACTCTGTTCTTTCCGTATTATCTCCCCAATCGATATGAGAACTGTTTCTGACCTTTTCAGAGCGAAAACCAAGCGGGGTTCTGCCGCCGAGCCAGCGTCCGCTTTCGGCGAGCTTGTGCATATTGTCACGGACACGCTCGGCGATGATTTGACGTTCAAATTCCGCAAAGCTGCTTAGAATATTCATCATAAATTGCGCCTGAGCTGGGTTTGTGCCAAAAGCCTCTGTAACGCTTATAAAAGAAACACTGGCTTTTTGGAAATCCGACATTAGCTTTGAAAAGTCGGACACACTTCGGCTGATACGGTCAAGGCGGTACACGATAACATATCCGCATTCGCCACGCTTTATCTTATCGTTCATTTCTTTGAACTTAGGTCTGTTGAGATCCTTTCCCGACCAGCCCTCGTCACAGTATTCCTCTATGTCGTTTTCGGAGATGTTTTGGTCTGTTAAATTTAACCGAATATATTGTCTGCACTTGTCTATCTGCGTTTCTATGGACTCACTTTGCCTGGTGAATTTGGATTTTCTCGCATAGATGAAAACCTTTTTCTTAGCACCGTTTTTTTCCTGCATAATACGCTCCTTTCCGCTATATATCTATATTTTACAATTTTGATGTCGAACAGTCAATACATTTTTTAAGCAAACAATAGCTTTTTTTGGCAAAATGAGCCGTTTGTACAAGATAGTGTATACCAAAGATACATACCCACCAAAATACAAAGATAAACATTGTACACCTTAGACCTTGTAAACCCGCTCTATAAGAGTTATCATAGCATCACCAAAGGAAAAGAAAGACAGTTGGAGGCTATGAAAATGAGGACACAGACATTTGGGGTTGAGCTTGAGATGACGGGTATCACAAGAAAGACAGCGGCAGAGGTCGCGGCGGCGTATTTCGGAACGGCAAGCGAGTACATAGGCGGCGGTTACGATAAATACGCCGCAAAGGACAGCACAGGGCGGTTGTGGTGCTTTGTTTCGGACTCGTCCATTCGTGTGGAGCGAGGCAGAAACGGCGAGGGTCAGCAGGTCGAGATGGTCACTCCTATTCTCCGATATGAAGATATCGAATTGCTTCAAGAGCTTATCCGCAGGCTTCGCAAGGCGGGAGCGAAAACAAATTCAAGCTGCGGTATTCACATACATATCGGTGCTGATCAGCACACACCGAGGTCGCTTCGCAATTTGGTGAACATCTTCACAAGCAAGCAGGACATTATTTTTAAGGCTCTGGCGGTGGATTCTGGACGTGAGCGTTATTGCAGCAAACTTGAGAACAGGCTTTCGGAGAGCTTGAACAAGAGCCGCCCGAACAGTATGAATAAGGTTGCCGATATTTGGTATGCGGGGTATTCGGGCGATAGGAACGCTCACTACAATTCAAGCCGCTATCACGCAGTTAATTTGCACTCGGTATTCACAAAGGGAACGGTCGAGTTCCGCTGCTTCAATTCAACGCTCCACGCAGGCAAGGTCAAAGCGTATGTGCAGTTCTGCTTAGCGGTTTCTCACCAAGCGATAACACAGAAATGCGCGAGCGCAAAGCCAACCGTCAGCGATAACGAGAAGTACACATTCCGCTGTTGGCTTCTCCGCATGGGGCTGATCGGGGACGAGTTCTCCACCTGTCGGAAGTTCCTGCTTGAGAAGCTTGACGGAGATATTGCTTGGAGATACGGTCAAAGTGCCTAAGTGGTGAAAAATTTCGGGAGGGAGTTCCTCTCTCCCGAACACCTGTTCGGCTTAACGATTTTAAAACGAAAGGATTTTGATTATGAAACGAATTTACATTGCTTTTGGGTCTAATATGAACATCGGTCAGATGTCAGATAGATGTCCCGACGCCAAGCTGTTGGGAGTTTCGCAGATCGAGGGTTACGCCCTCGAATTTCATGGCGGGAACGGCGGAGCGGTCGCAACTATCGTACCGAGAGAGGACAGCCGAGTTCCCATTGTGTTATGGGAAATCTCGGAGCGTGACGAGCGGAATTTAGACAGGTACGAGGGCTTTCCTCGGTTGTATTTCAAGAAGGATTTCCGTGTGTACCTCGGCAAGCGCAAGGTGAGCGCATTCGCATATATTATGTCAAGCGGTTATGATGTGGGTATTCCCAGCGAGTATTATTACAACACGATTTTAGAGGGGTACACGGATAACGGGATAGACACCAAACCGCTTTTTGCTGCGCTTTTTAACGCTCAAGAGCATTGTTCCGTCCGATAACTTATTAAATATTTTTTACCTTTTTATTGAGCCTTACGGTCGTACCGTGAGGCTCTTTTACTCTTTTTTACAGACAGAGGAAAACGTTCGGAAAAGTACCGCCGATTTCCCGTCCGTCCGAGAAGTCTAAGGTAGGCTTTTTCAAACAGCGTTTCGGGCGGCTCGGCGGCGTTATATCCGAGTTTGAAATTGTATACTTTTTCGGTCTGTGGGAAGAAGGTGATTTTATGGAGGATTCCGTGAAGTGGGGTTATGCCCGTGTAAGCAGCACCTCGCAGCATTTAGACAGACAGTTGGAGCAGCTCAGAGCCTACGGCATTGACGAGCGGCACATCAAAACCGAGAAGCAGTCGGGCAAGGACTTTGAACGTGCCGAGTTTCTGTCGCTTGTCGGCACAGATGAGGTTGCTCCCTCAATGAGAGCGGGGGATTGTTTAGTGGTCTGCTCTCTTGACCGTCTGGGGCGCAATTACTCGGAGATTTTGCATTGGTGGCGATACATAACGCAAAATTTGAAGTGCAGCATTGTCGTGCTTGATATGCCCGTTCTGAACACAGGCGGCGACAGCAGTCTTGATAAGAATTTCGTTGCTGACCTCGTTCTGCAAATCTTATCTTACGTAGCGGAGAAGGAGCGTCTGGCTATCCGCGAAAGACAGAGGCAAGGGGTCGCGGCGGCACAAGAGAGAGGCGTAAAATTCGGCAGACCGCCAGTCCAAAAGCCAGAGGGCTTTGACGAGGTAGCGGCAAAATGGCGTAATGGCGAGATTACCGCGACAGCTGCGAGGCTTTCTTTGGGGTTGTCGAAGTATAGCTTTTATAAATTGATTAAGGAGGAAAATTAGATGCTTCAATTTTTAGGATTTGAGTGTGGTGGACACAATTTCAAGCTGCAACAGATAGTTGACGACACGAGCGGTAAGCCCGTTCGGAAAACAAGCCCTATTGAGGTGTGGGTAGTAGCTGACGTAGGGAATGGTGTACTTTATATTCCCCTTTCTAAGCTCGATTTTGAAATAAACAAGACCATTGTTCCAGCGCAGCTTTTACGTTACTATTCCGACAACACTCGCTCTATCTTGCAGAAGACTCCGACAGGTACGGCTACGCTGCCAAATGGTGCTATTTTTCAACGTAGATTTTGAAGATTTGCGTACATTACAATTTGTATTTTCGAGCCGCCTGTCATGATTGACAGGCGGTAATTTTTTGTGTTTCAGAGGATTTGATAAGCGTTTTTTCGACTTTGGCAAGCCGTTTTCCGTGCTTAGTCAGCGGTTTTTTAAGTTAAGGGAGCGATTTCTCAAATTTAGTCAGTGATTTTTTTGTGAAGCTGACCTGTTTTTCCTTATTACAGAGCCGTTTGTGCGGTCGTGCCGAGAGAAGACTTTCAAGACGCTTCAATTGGTATCCGAATAGGATTTCTGCGCCTTAACAGTCCGACTTAACAATAACATTTCGGAATTTGTTTTGTTAAGAGTTCTGGGGTAGATTTCCCGCAAAACTGCCGCCTGCTCCCGAAAAAATGAAGCGTTCCGTACTTTTTATTAACAAATTGGCTTTATGAAAGGGGTTTGATTATGATTATCAAAGACTTGAAGAATTGCAGCAATAAAACACAGCACAGGCTCAGAGAGCTTGAAGCGGCAGGCGTTTCCGACACAGCGGAGATAGATTTTTTGCGGCGAAAGGCGGCGGCTCTGCGTGAGCTTCAGCGTTATGTTCAATTCGGCGATTGGACACGCAAGGCTTCTCGTGAGAAATATCTCGCTCTTTTTAGCAGCAAGTTTGACTATGAGCTGACAGCGGGACGCTTCAATACCACACGGGAGTGCCTTCATGTATTCGCCGCACGGCAAGACAAGCGGCTTGAGCGCACTATCGGCGGGGCTTTGCTGCTGATCGAACAGGACAGGATCGAAGAGGGTCTTGACTGCTTCTATGCGCAGACAGGCGAATTTTCAGATGGGGAGTTCGATTATCGCGTATCCGAGCTTCTGCCCAAGACCTCACAGAAAGACAGTTTTTTGGTGTCGGACTGCACCGAGGAGGTCGGGATTTTGCGTTCGCTGATGAAGTCGGAGGTCAACAAACGGCTTAACGGCGCGGATTTGGACAAGCTGTCCTATCTTGTGTTCCTGCTGAACACCAAAGAAGAAGCATTTCGGAAGCAGAGGACGGAGTTGATAGACGAGATGCGGAAGAAAGACAGTCAAGGTCGCTGAACCCTTTGCCCATAAGGTTTTTCTGGAAAATATATTGACAAATCATTGATAATATGTTAAAATGATAAAGTCACGTAAATCGAATATTTTTCCCAATTAAAGGTATACACTTTGCCATATGGTAAAAGTGCATGCTCTCTTTCGTATACCTTTTTTAGGGAAAGCGATTTGCGTGACAGCTTACGAGGCTTGCATTTTTCGGTGCGTAGCTTCGGCTGCGCACTTTTTAATTTTCGGGAAACATTTCCCAATATACGAAAGGCAGAGTAAAAATATGGGTATTAGAAAAACGATTGCTGCGGTAATAGCGGCGGCTATGGTGCTGTCAATGACGGCGTGTGCCAATAATGAAAAACCGAGCGAGAATGGTAGCGGAACTATACAGACGGATGGCAATTCTTCCAACAAGGAGCTTGATATCGGGAATGCTATTCCCGAAATTCCCGTAACAGATGTGAGCGCATTTACATACAAGTATGATAGTGAGCTTGAGGGTATGGTTGTTACCGACTATTTGAGAGAGTCACCGAAGGTGAGAATTCCTGACAAATTCGAGGGAGAACCTGTTGTCAAGGTTAACTTCAGCAAATTAGAAAAAGAACTGACACAGCTCGTTATGCCCAATAGTGTTAAGGATTTCGAACTGTCGTCAAAGATTAAAAGGTCACTGCAGTATGTAAACATTCCCAACGGCGTGACCGAGATTGGCTGGCGTGCTTTCAAAGGCTGCGAAAGCCTTACAAGCATAACTATCCCCGATAGTGTGACCAAGATTGGCGAGTGGGCTTTCGATGGTTGCACAGGTCTTACAAGCATTACGATACCCAACAGCGTGACCGAGATTGGCAATAGTGCTTTTTATGACTGCACAGGTCTTACAAGCATTACGATACCCAACGGCGTGACCGAGATTGGCAAGAGCACTTTTGGGGGCTGCGAAAGCCTTACAAGCATAACTATCCCCGATAGTGTGACCAAGATTGGCGAGTATGCTTTTGTGAGCTGCAAGGGTCTTACAAGCATTATGATACCCGATAGCGTAACTGAGATTGGCAATATGGCTTTCTGGAATTGCAAAAAAAACATCAAAATCACCTACAAAGATAAAACTTATGATTATGAGCATATTGAAGACTTTTATAATGCAGTACGTTACGGCGAAAACGGTATGATCATTGAAGATGGAGTGTTAAAAGTTGTATCAAGAGAATTGACCGAAGTGGTTATTCCCGACAGTGTAACCTCAATTAGCAACGATGCTTTCAAGGGATGCAAATGGCTTACAAGTATTACAATAGGTAATGGAGTGACACGAATTAGCGATGGAATTTTCAGTGACTGCACAAATCTTACAAGTGTTACGATACCTGACAGTGTGACCCAAATTAACAGAAATGTTTTCGACGATTGCACAAACATTAAGGTTACCTACAAAGGCAAAATCTACAATTATGAACATCTCAATGATTGGTTGTTTGATGCAGTCAATTTTGACAAAAATGATATGTTGATTGAGAATGGTATACTAATAGGTGTATCCAAGAAATTAACCACGGTTGTTATTCCCAATGGTGTGACAGAGATTAGCGAAAAGGCTTTTGCAGGCTGCACAGGTCTTACAAGCATAACTATTCCCGACAGTGTGACCACAATTGGCAGCGAGGCTTTCAAAGACTGTACGAGCCTTTCAAATGTTATAATACCGGATAGTGTAATTGAGATGTATAGTAATGCATTCGATGGCTGCACAAACAGTATTCAAGTTACCTATAAGGGTGAGTTTTGCCGTTATGAACAAATTAACGGCGGAATACAAAACGGGCAATTACGCATTGTTGTTATGAAAGATGTAGTAAACGAATACGGAGATGCGGTCAAAAGACAGCTTGAGGCTGACGGTTTTAATGTCGTTATATCTATGCAGGAGAGCAACGATGTAGTAAAAGGATATGTAATTCGCACATCGCCTGCTGCACAAGAACTGGTGGAGCGTGGCAGCTCAATTACTTTGGCAATAAGCATTGGGGCAAAAACTGATTCTGTTACTGTTACCGTTCCTGTTCCTAACCTTGTTGGAATACCAGAGTACGAAGCGTTAGTGTTATGTGAAGAATTACATCTTGATGCTCATATTGTTTATACAGAAGAAAAAACTGATTATGTAAGAGGTTGCGTAATATCTCAAAGCATAGAAGTAGGCACCCTTGTTGAAAGGGGAACAGCGATTACTCTTACAGTAAGTGCTTAATTATTCTACAAATAGAGCCATTATTTTTACGCACTTCGTATTTTTGCGGGGTGCGTTTATTTTCTCTTAAATTGCCCGTTCTCGCGGCTTTTGGCTCTCTGTCGTGTTGTTACTCTACCCTTTCCGTAGAACGTCACACGTGCGAATTTTGGGGCGTTCTGGTGGCTCTCTGTTTTCTTTGGCGGCAGTCCTTTTACGGGGCTGCCGCTTTTTCCGTTTTCAGAGGAATTTTCGGGATCGCCGCTGTTGGCTGCCGCCCTGCCCTACTATATATTAACTTGATTATAGGTTCAACAACTCTGCCATTTTTCTTTTGGGTTAAAAAATGGGAGTAAATGGCAAGTGCGAAGCTATTTGACGGTTTAGGTTTTTCCTTTGTCAAATGGCTTTGTAATGGGATTTGATTGGGTTTTGGTATGTAGATAGCCAATGATCCCTGGCTATTCGAGCTTATAAGGTAAGGCATAATGGCGGCTGAGATTTGACGAGGTTGACGAAGAACGATTAACTGAGTGCTATGCGCATTTATTATATACTATGCGGAGGAAACTCCGCTGCGTAGAATTACATACCCTACGCTATTTGCTTCATTAAGGCAGTTCTATCCAAGCGGTAAGAACTGCCTTATTTGTTATTGAAAACGATAGGTTTTATAAGGTGAATTTATTATATCGTGAAGCAAATAAAATATCTGCCGCTGAGGCAGACAGAAAGGGTATGTAACTATGGAAAAGTATGATAAGCTCGTTACCGTTACGGAGGCGGGCAAGCACACGACCGTTATGGAATTAGGGTACAGAAACACAGAGGTGAGAACAAAAAAATTGAGTAAAGACTTATATTGTGACAGCGATGGTATTGTTCACGAATACAAGCACACTGAAAACAGACAGCAGTCAATTAAATCCGTCCGCAAGACGTTAAACAAGCTATGCGATATAATTAACGCCAACACAGCCGACTTGAGCCGCTGCAAGTGGGTCACTTTGACCTATAAGGAAAACATGACCGACCTTGACAAGCTTGGTCGGGATTGGGAAAACTTCCGCAAGAAGTTTCGCCGCAAATGGGGAGATTTTGAGTACATCAAAGTGACAGAGCCGCAGGGACGAGGCGCATGGCACTTGCACGTCATTATGATTTTTGAGGGCAAAGCTCCGTATATATCTAACAGCGACCTGTCCAAGGTGTGGGGAGAAGGCATTGTATCCGTCAAGGGTATGAGCGGCGGCGTTAATTTCGGGAAATACTTTATTATTGGTCTGCGTGATATGTCCGTATCCGAAGCCGATATAGCGGGGATAAACACAGACGGTAAAAAGTTGTCGGAGAACAAACAGTATATCAAGGGCGCACGTCTTGAGCTTTATCCGAGCGGTATTCACATTTTCAATTGCTCTAAAGGTATTGCCCGCCCCAAGAAGGAAACTATGACAAAAGCACAGGCTGACTTGCTCGTCAAGGATATGAGAGAAATAGAGGGTTACAGTAAGCAAATAACCGACAGCGAGGGACGGTGTATAAATAAGATATCCGTTAAAAATTACATAGCCGATTAAACCCATTTTGGAGTGCGGCGGGCGGGATTTAATATATAACAGGCGGTAGGCGCAGAGCTTGCCGCCTGTTTTCATTTGAAGTACAGATTATAAAATTATGCGCTCATGCACTTTTGCACAGTATCAATTTACTTAATTAGTGCATTAGATGATTTCGTGAAAACAGTGCTTACCGAGCATCAAAAATGAGTAATAGGGTATTTAACAAGCCTAAGATTGCTCACCCTCTGCAGGCACAAATAAGGTATTCGATGTTTGAAACACTTATGTGTCATTTAAACATGCGCCTACACGCATTCAATGGTGATGAAGGGAGCGGTTGGGTACTGACCAAGCTATCCTCGCTGCTTTTTTTCTATTAACCTATTATTCCCATAGACTTAATAAGTCTATTTGACTGAGTGATATTGCACAAAAATAGTCTATGATAACGATTGCATTTTGTTGAATACAGAGAACTTGCTTTTAAGACCCTCAAAAAACGCAAAAGTTTTTGAAAATGTGCGCTGAGCGGCTGAGGCTAATTCATAGCTTTCCGAAACTCGATCAGCCGTAAATCTTTATGCGGCAATTCTACTATGGTCTTGTTTCGGAAAGGCGGTATTATGAATACCATTAAAAATCCTAATAAACGAGTTGAAGTGGCTGCTTTCTCGCCCGCTGTTTTGTCGAATATTGAAGCAAATGACAGCATATCTTCTGAAAAGGAGGTACTGTGATGAGCCGAGTTTCCATAAACGATTACCAAAAGAGCGCTTTGGATAACGGCGCACAGACGTACACCTTAATTCCCGATACGGTGAAGAAGTACGGGAAGAAGAAAACCGCAGGAGTTCCCAAAATCATAACAGTACATATGCCAAAGACCGAAGAAGCACAGCTCTGCACAGATAAAGAGCTTGCAGAGGGTATTGCCGAAGCGGTCGGCAAGATGCTCGGCGTATAACCAAACAGAAGTGTTCTCCCCTTTAGGCTGCTTGCCTTGAGGGGAGAACTTATTTATATATTCAAATGATACGAGTATTCCTTAAATACAGTTTCCCACAGCTTGTGAGAGGGGCTGCATTTGCCCGATTTCCATTGCTTGACGGAGGTTAGTGAAACGTTCGTCCGATGTGCCAGTGCTTCATTGGTTATACTGTTATCGGTCATATAATTTCGTATAATTTCAGCGGAGCGGGTTCTGAATTTCTGGTATTCGTCAAGGCAGAAGTCCTGCGGAAAGCCGCAAGCCACGCTTATTCGCTCAAGGATACGGTAGTCCATTCCCTCGGCGGTTATCTCGCCCCGCTCATAGCGGCAGTATGTGGTGATATGCAGCCCCGCACGTTCGGCGACCTCTCTTGATTTGAGCCGTGCCGACAGTCGGGCGTATTTGATTTTATCAGAAACCGATTGCAGATCGTTCTCGGCGTGATTTATCAAAAACAGCTGCTGAGAGCTTCCCCGAACATCGGGAAGACTTACGGTTATCCTATCGGGCATTGCTTCCGTAAGTGAACTACTGTTGTATCGGTAATGGATAAGCTCAGCTTTGCCATAGTATTTCCCGTACAGTTTGGCAGCAGCATAATATCAGTCATCTTCTTAGGTCCTATAGGCTCAGCTTCCTCTATTGTCAAAATCGCCTTTCTTCCCGCAATACTTTCAAACAAGGCAAGATTTTCCTCTGCCTTTCCAAACCGCGAGGAAATAGACGCCGCATTAAAGCTCATAATGGGAATTATTTCCGCCCCCATTTCCTTTAACTCTTTAACAGCTTCAAAGGCTTTTTTAAATGTGCAGAAGGAGCCGCATATTGCCACGCCTATTTTTATATTTTCAAATTCTGACGTCATATTGTTCCTCCTCCCTCAGCATATTTTCAAGGGTTTTTCCAATAATATGTCCTGCGGTTATGGGAGCGGTTCTGCCCGGCAGCGACAACGCCCAGATTACCCTTACTCCCACGCTTGCGGCAAGCTCCATATCCTCCACCCCCGTTTTAGAGGCAAGGTCTATTAACAGGCAGTCTTTTTTCAGCATCATTAGCCGCTTTCTGTCAAAAATGGGAGCGGGAACGGTGTTGATTACCGCATCAAAGCTGTTAAGCAGTCCGTTTAAATTGTCGTATCCCACGCTTTCACAGTTCAAGCCCCTTGCCTTAGCCGCTTGCTCTGCCCGCCTTGCCACCACGGTAACCCTTGCTCCCAAGGCGGTCAGCATTCTTGCCATAACCTCTCCTATTCGTCCAAATCCCGTAATAAGCGTCTTTGCGCCGAATATCGTTATTGGAAGCTCGCTTAGCATTATCTCCAAAGCGCCTTCGGCAGTTGGCACGGCGTTCATAACCTGAAGCTCTTCTCTTGCAAGATAGTTTTTAAGGATAATGTCGTTTTCTTTGCAGATTTGTTCCAAGTAAGGGCAGGTCTTTCCCGTATACACCGTGCCGCCTTTTTCCACAGCGGATACAAGCACCTCAAAATCCAAGCTTTCCTTGTGATAAGGCATATTGATATGCTGTCCGTCGGTGGTTGCAGGCAAAGGCAATACCACCCGCCTACAGGGAATAAGCCTGTTTACGTTAGGCACGGGAAAAACCTCCCCGTTTTCAAATCCGTAAGCAAAACAGTCGTTTCCTTTATTTAAGTATTCGGCGGCATAAAGCATACGAAGATCTCCGCCTATAAACAAAAATTTCTCCATATTCTTTTCCTTTCATATATTTTTTCATAATCTCAAGCTCTGCAAAATTATCCTGTATTTTAAGGATATTTTGCTGTAAAATCAAAAAATGAAATATCAGAAAAAAATTAACATAATGAAATACCTATTGATACATTTTATGTTAAATACAGAGAAAATGTTATTGAATTTAGGATTATTTGGGCTTTCCTAATACGGTTAAAGGGGGGGAACTGCACATTATATATCAATTTTTACCGTTTTGTAATATAAATGTAACTGTTTTGTAATTGACTTTTTATTTTTTTAGATTATAATCAAATCATAAAGCAGAATTTTGTAATTTTTTCGGAGCTTAGCGAAAGGAATTTATTATGAAAAATATTAAAAATACCCCAATAATATTAGCTGTATCTATTGCCGTTTGCATGTCCTTTGCAGCTTGCAGCAGTATTGGCGATAAGCCTTCTAAAACCGATTCGGGCAGTCAAAAACCAATAGGCACTGTTGACAATCACAATCCGGGTACGGCAAGCACTATCCCCACTCCTGCTACCAACGCTACAGAAAGCAAGCCGACGGAAAACACCACCCAACCCCCCGCCGCAACCACTGCCAACAGCACAGCCGAAAGCAAGCCCACGGAAACCACCGCTCCAAAGGTAACAACCGACGTATCAATTCACCCCATACCCGGCTCTACCGATGCGGGACTGAATCCCGTAGAACCCGTAGTGGAAAAAGCGGAGGCAATCGCCAAGCTTGCGGAGGCTCAGGTGGGAGTTATGTTTAAATTAGGCGGCTCAACTCCCGACGGATTTGACAATTCGGGACTTGTATACTATGCTCTTATACAAAACGGAATAAAATGTCCCCGCTATGTCAGGGATATGGCGGAAATGGGAAACAAGATAGGCTATGATAAGCTTAAAAGGGGAGATTTGGCGTTTTTTAATATGGATGATAACGAAAAAACCCTGTTTGTAGGCATATATTTGGGTAATGGCAAGCTTGTGTTAAGCACCACCGACGATCAGCCGGTAAAGATTGCTGATATGACAAGTAATTGGTATAAAAAAGCCTTTGCTTACGGAATATCGGTGGCTTAACAATACAATGATTTACGAAAGCGTGATAAAAGGAAGGTTCATAGACCGCCCCAACCGATTTATAGCCAATGTGGAAATAAACGGGAAAAGAGAAGTGTGCCATGTGAAAAACACAGGCCGCTGCAAGGAACTGCTGACAGAGGGCGCAGCTGTGTATTTAGAGGTATGCTCCAACCCAAGCCGCAAGACCAAGTACGACCTTATCGCCGTTCAAAAGGGAACAAAGCTGATAAATATGGACAGCAACGCTCCCAATAAGGCTGCCGGGGAATATTTAAGAGAATATTTCGGTAAAGCTGCTGTTATTGTTCCCGAAAAAACCTATGGGCAGTCAAGAATAGATTTTTACGTTGAATCAAAAAATAATGGAGATAATGTTAAAAACGAAAAATGGCTGATTGAGGTAAAAGGGGTTACTTTGGAGAACAACGGCAGCGTATTTTTCCCCGACGCTCCCACCGAAAGAGGCGTTAAGCATATCAAGGAGCTGTGCAAGGCTGTTGAGGAGGGATATAAAGCCTGTATATTTTTCGTAATTCAAATGAACGGGGTAAGCGGCTTTGCTCCCAACGACGCAACTCACAAGGCTTTTGGCGACGCATTAAGAGAAGCGGAAAAAAAGGGAGTGATTATTAAAGCAAAGGACTGCCTTGTCACTCCAAACAGTATGGTAATCAATAAAGATGTAAAGGTGATATTGTAAATATCGGCTTAACGGTTTATAAAACTTTGTAATTTGTAAATCGTATAAATTGATGTGATACTCTGAAATTCATTACATAAAAAACGGAAAACTATGCTTTTTTATTAAATTCATTGCAATATTTTCGGTTAATGTGAAATATTGCCAATGATTTAACAAAAAAGTGCATAGTTTTCCGCTTTAATTTTTTAAACAGCCGTGTTTATGTTCTTACTCCGACTTGCAAAAGCATAAGATTGAATTTGCAGATTTTTCCGTACTGCATTTCGCTGCAATTCTCCAAATAATCCTTAAATCCCAATCTTTCATAAAGTCGGTGGGCGTCCTTGTTGTGGTTTTCCACGCCTATTGTAAATTCAAATATTCCCCGTTTTACGCACATAGCGATTGCGCTGCGCATTAAAGCCGTTCCGATTCCCCTCCGCTGATATTCGGGCAATACTCTCAGCCCGAAAAAATACATTCTTTTGTTTGGAATGACCGCTACGGGAATGTTTGCATTTTGAGTCATAATGCTTAACTCTCCTACAAACTGCCCCTCTTCCTCCGCCACAAGACAGATTTCCTTGCAGCTTTCAAGATTGCTTTTTCTTGTTTCCTGAAATCCCTCGTAGCAGGACATATCATAGATTTTGTTAAGCTCGTCCAACCGATGAAGCGGCAAAAGCTTTATCTCCATATAATTCAACTCCCGACAGATTAGTTTGAAATGCTGTGTAGTTATAGGCAATTATAATTATATATTAGGAACATTTTTTAATAATTTATAACTTTATCTTTATCAGATAAAATCAAATAAAAAGCCGTTATTCTTCCGCTATATATATTTTCTTGATAACAACAGGCTTTATCGGTCTGTCACCGTATCCCGTTTCAACCTCTGCAATTTCGTCAACCGTTTCGATACCCTCCACGACTTTTCCAAAAGCAGCGTAATTACCGTCAAGATGCGGTGCGTCCTTGTGCATAATAAAAAACTGACTTCCCGCCGAATCGGGGTTCATTGCTCTCGCCATTGAAATTACGCCTCTCACGTGCTTTATATCGTTGGGTACGCCGTTGCTGAGGAATTCGCCTTTAATTCTTTCCTTTGGACCGCCTGATCCGTCGCCCTTGGGATCGCCGCCCTGAATCATAAAGTCTTTGATGATACGGTGAAATGTAAGTCCGTCATAAAAGCCGCCCTTTACCAGCTTTTCAAAATTTGCCACGGTTATGGGAGCTTTTTCGGGATATAATTCCAACTTGATTTTCTTTCCGTTTTCCATTTCAATAACTATCATTTTTTTACCCTTTCTGTTATGTTTTTAATATTTGATGCTGTTCTTTCGGTTTACTCTCGAATATTAGCCGTATATCTGCCGAAAAGCAAGTAAGAAAGCCGCAGAAATCAGGCGGAGATTTCAAGACCTATTTGGAAATATTACTTCCGCCTAATCAAATTAAACTCAATGCCTAAAATATGGAGCGTTTTGTCAGCGTTTTTTGCAGCACTTATAAATCTAAATCAAAATTTAATTGCCGTCATTTTTAGCTTTTTTTCTTTTTACGGCTAAGATAACGCCCAATACTATTATAAAAGCTCCTATAACGCATATAATTACACAAAGCACAGTGTTAAAGCCGTCTTCTTTTTTGTCGTTATTTGGATTGCTCGGATTTTTCTCGTTGGAGCTGTCCTTTGTAACAGGTTCTGCGGTGATTGTCGGTTTTGAAGTGTTTTCGGTTATTTCAGCAGTTTCGGAGCTTGGAGTAGTATCGGCGGTTTCGGTATTATCGGAGGAAACGGCGGCCGTTTGCTGCTCCAAAGCCTCCAAAGCCTTTGTATAATGCCTTTCCTCAACCTTATCTATTCTGTGATTTAAAGAAAAAGCCTCTCCCGTAACATCAAAGTATTTGTCATAAGTGGTGTTATTTTCGTATTTGCCGTTTTTGTAATCTCCCGCTCCCGACCAGCAAGCGTCTGCGTAAACCCAACGCTGCTGCTTTTCGTACCAAAATGCGCTGAACTCGTGGTTTTCTCCTCCGGTAGTCAGCGTTTCATAGGTAATATCTCCCGCTGCGGCAGCTCCCTTTAGATTTACGGAGCGTATTCCCTCCACCTCCAAAAGAGCACACAGCAGATTTGCATAGCCCGCACAGGTGGTTCGGTGCAGATCAAGAACGTTGCACAAAGCCACCGTTTCAATAGTGACCTCGGTTTCGGCAGCGTCGTGATCGTAATAAATATTGTCCGCAATCCAGCGGTTCAGCAGATAGGCTTTTTGATAGTCGTCCTCAACGCCGTCGCAAACCTGATGAGCAATAGCTTCTATTTTCTCCATGGTGTCCTTAATCTGCTGCTTGTCTGCGGTAGGACTGATATAGTATGCAGCCGCCAAAGGATCTGCCTCTCGGATATGCTTCAGCTTTTCCGCATTTTTAGCGTTAAGGTTATTGTCGGGAATGTGCCAGCCCTTTTCATCATATTTCAAAAGATAGGTCATTGCAAGCTTTGAATCAAATCCGATATAAAAATTATAATATCCGTTTTCCAAAGGCTTGCAAATCAGCTCTCCTGAAAACGCTCCGCCGCCCTCACGCTTAAAATCGTTGGACTGACAGGAGGTGTCGAATATGTCTATCATAAAAGGATTGTCGCTTGTAAATTTTCCCCTTACGGTTATTTTATCGCCCTCTGTATCAATAACAGCATAATTATCGGGATTGTTAGTGGTTACAAGATGACTGAGCCTGCCAAAAACAAGCTCCTCTTCCTCATTTGAAGAAGTTGCTGCAGATTCTGTTTGGGTATTATCCGCAAAAACCGAAGCCGAAAAAGATGAAAATAAGAATGATAAAGCAATTACGGCTGCAAAGAAAGTGTTAAGCTTTTTATTAAATGTAAAAAATTTTTTATTCATAGCAATTCCTAAATTTTTTAATAGATTTACATTTTATATTATACAACAAACAAGTCTTTTTTGCAAGTTATTATAAACAGAATTTAGCAGTTAAAGAATGGGAATAAAAAAATCAGCAAATTATTGAATGGTGGAAATCCGCAATTTATCAAAATTCTAAATTTGTTACAATATTTTATTTGACTTTTTTACAAAAAGGTGATAGAATATATAAATGCGAAAATGGCAGAAAATTTTCGTAAAATTTAAAAAATGGAGGAATGAATGATGCGTATCACATTAAAAGACAATGTTGTAAAGGAGTATCAGAACGGTACCACCGCCTTTGACATTGCCAAGGACATCAGCGCAGGACTTGCAAGAGCTGCTTGCGCCGCAAAAATAAACGGAAAAGTGTGCGATTTGCGAACTTGCATCAATGAGGATTCCTCGCTCGAAATACTTACATTCGATGACGAGGACGGTAAGAAGGCGTTCCGTCATACCGCTTCCCATATACTTGCCCAAGCAGTAAAAAGACTTTATCCCAATGTTAAATTAGCAATAGGTCCTGCTATCGACAACGGCTTTTATTACGACTTTGATGTTGAAACTCCTTTCACAGCCGATGATTTGCTGAAAATCGAAGCGGAGATGAAAAAGATAGTTAAAGAGGGGGCAGAGCCTGTTCAGTTTTATCTCTCTCCCGCTGAGGCGCTTAAAAAGTTAGAGGACGAGGGTGAGCCTTATAAGGTTGAATTGTGCAAAGAACACGCAGACAAGGGTGAGAACATCAGCTTCTATACTCAGGGCGATTTTACCGACCTTTGCGCAGGTCCTCACCTTATGAATGTTTCAGCTGTTAAGGCTTTTAAGCTTACTTCCGTAACAGGCGCTTATTGGAGAGGCAGCGAGAAGAACAAGATGCTTACACGTATTTACGGAACTGCATTTCCAAAGGCTTCCGAGCTTCAGGAATATTTGGATAAAATGGAAGAAGCCAAAAAGCGTGACCACAACAAAATTGGCAGAGAGCTTGAATATTTCACCACCGTTGATTATATCGGACAGGGCTTGCCTATTCTTCTTCCAAAGGGAGCAAAGGTTATTCAGATTTTGCAGCGTTGGGTTGAAGATGTGGAGGCAAAGCACGGATGTATGCTTACCAAAACTCCTTATATGGCAAAGCGTGATCTGTACAAGATTTCGGGGCACTGGGATCACTACCTTGACGGAATGTTTGTCTTAGGCGATCCAATGGACGAAACAAAGGAATGCTTTGCTCTCCGTCCTATGACTTGTCCTTTCCAATATCAGGTATTTTTAAACAGACAGCGTTCCTACCGTGACCTGCCTATGCGCCTTACCGAAACCTCCACTCTTTTCAGAAACGAGGACAGCGGTGAGATGCACGGTCTTATCCGTGTAAGACAATTTACCATTTCAGAAGGGCACTATATTCTGCGTCCCGAACAGCTTGAAAGCGAGTTTAAAAACTGCCTGGAATTAGCCAAGTATATGCTCGGCACAGTGGGTCTTTTGGAGGACTGCACCTTCCGCTTCTCACAGTGGAATCCCGCAAATCCCAAGAACAAGTACGAGGGTACGGCGGAGCAATGGGAAACCGCACAAGCTGCTATGAAAACCATTTTGGACGATTTGGGCGTTGAATACACTATAGGAGTAGACGAAGCCGCTTTTTACGGTCCAAAGCTTGATATTCAGTACAAGAACGTTTTCGGCAAAGAGGACACCTTGGTTACGATTCAAATTGATATGCTTTTGGCACAGCGTTTCGGTATGGAATATGTAGATGTGGACGGCACAAAGAAAAACCCCTACATTATTCACCGCACCAGCCTTGGCTGTTATGAAAGAACGCTTGCCTATATGCTTGAAAAATACGCAGGCGCACTTCCTTTGTGGATTTCTCCCGTTCAAGTTAAAATTCTTCCCATTGCCGACCGACACAATGATTTTTGCGGCGAAATCGGTGAGGCTTTGGATAAAATCGGTATTCGCTATGAAATTGACGCACGAAGTGAAAAAATAGGATATAAGATTCGCGAAGCTCAGGTAAATAAAGTAAACTATATGTTGGTTGTGGGCGACGACGAGGTTGCAAATAAGAACGCTTCCGTCCGCTGCCGCAAGCGTGGAGATTTAGGCAAGATGTCGATTACCGAATTGTGCGAAATGCTGAAAAAAGAGGTTGACGAGAAAACAATCCTTTAAAGCTATTGACACCGCTGTTAAAATATGGTAATATAACTTAAAACAAAGAGAAAGGGGAGCAAAGCCTATGGATTATGTATCATATATCGGCGCATTGTCTTATGATATGGCAATGTCAAATGTTCAAACGGCTGCTTCCATTAAAATGCTCAGCAATATGATGAGCAGTCAGGAAGCCGCAGGAGCACAGCTTGTGGAGGCTATGGAGGAAATGGCGCCTCCTATGGCATCATCGGGAATCGGTTCACTCCTTGACGTGAGAGCATAAAAAATTAAAGCTTCAAGTTTCAATACGGAATTTGAAGCTTATTTATTTGTACAGTCAAGGTTAGATAATGTGATGTTTTCTTTCCTTTATTGATTTACTTTGCTGATATAATATCCTTATTTTTTAGAGAAAGTTTCAATGATATAACCACTGCAAAGATGTCCCCCGCCTCTAAGGCGGCACGGGTTTATAAGACTTTGCAGGCAAAGTCTTTCATCTTAGGTTCAGTGGGGGTAAAATCCCCCACTGAACCTCGAAATTGCTTTGCAATTACGGCAGCTTGTTTAAGCTGCACTTTAATCACAAATTATGTTCATAATTAAGAATATATATGAAATCGTTGATGCTGAACATTGTTCAAATCTCTAAATGTACTCAAAAAAATGTTGATAAACATATTACAGCTTGCCTGATATTTTTGGAATTTAAAATCACAAATGGCTGTCCTTAAAAAAATATACTAAAAAACTAAAATAATAAGCATATTACAGATTATAATATTTTTTAGAATTATAAGCCTTTAACATTCGTTTTTAAATGTATAAAAATATACTCGGAGGATAAATGGATAAGTATATTACAGATTATAATAAACTATTAAAGGAATTGGAATCCGAAAAACCAAATCCAAGCTGTCTTGTTTCAAAAAACGCAGACGGCAATACAAAGGCACTATTTAAATACTTACTGTCTATTTACGGCAAAAATATGCTCAGCGGTCAACAATATCTTCAAAAAGAAGAGTTGGAGGATTGGGTTTATTATGATGTGACAGGCAGACTTCCCGCTGTCAGGGGCTATGATTTTATGGATATTGACAAGCCTAATTGCGTTCATCAATGGGAGCGGGCTTTAAATTGGGCGAAAAAAAGCGGCTGCATTATTACAATGTGCTGGCATTGGTATGCGCCCGATGATATGGACGATTTCGAGGGCTGCGATTGGGCGTTTTACTATAAAACCACCGATTATTCCAAAAAAACAAGCTTTGACATAATAAAGGCAGTAACTCCGGGTACGAAAGAATACGACTTTGCAGTTGACAGAATCGACAGAGTCGCCGCTGCCTTAAAGGAGTTTCAAAAGGCGGGCGTTCCCGTTTTGTGGCGTCCCCTGCATGAGGCGGCGGGAAATTGGTTTTGGTGGGGAAGAAGAACACAGGACACGGAACATTCCATAGCGGCTTACAAAAAGCTGTGGTATATGATTTTTGACAGGTTTGAAAATCTCCATAAGCTTACCAATCTTATTTGGGTATGGAACGGGCAGTCGGAGGAAATGGCGGTAAATCCCAACACCTATGATATTTGCGGCGAGGATATTTATTCTCAGATTCCATTAGACCATTCCTCCCAAAAGGATAAATTTCTTGAAGTCACAGCCTACACTCACGGAAAAATGGCGGCTCTCTCCGAATGCGGATATATGCCGAATCCCGATAATCTGAAAAGGGACAAGGTTAAGTGGCTTTGGTGGCTGCCTTGGTGGGGAAGCTTTGTGTATAAAATGGACAAAAATTGGAAACCTGTATTTGATGAAAAAGGTTTGCCCTTGCCCAACAATGAAAAATTCACCGTAGAAAATTTAAAAAGCTTTTTTGATAATGATTATTGTATTACATTAGACAAATTGCCTTGGTACAGCAAGGAAAATCAAGAATTTGTACAACGTTCAATAAAGAAAAGATTTTGTATATGAAAAAAACAGCGTTATTTAATCCGTTTAGATTAGTTAAATCATTTATAATTATAATAGTATATGTTGTTGCAATATCCGCAATTCTGTTGAGTTGTTCCGGCTGCAGCAATAATGAGAGCGAGCCTTCAAATACAAGCAATAATTCTTCTGCCCCAAAATCGGATAATATTACAAATATTACAACGATTACAAGTGAGACAGAAAACAATGAAAAAACAGCAAATGACTTGGCTCAGGCAGTTTTGAACTCTGTTCAGTTTCCACAGCTTGTTGAAGTTACCGACAAGGATATAATTTCCGATATGGGAATAGATTTATCTTTGGCAGAGGACTATTCCGTATATCAGCAGATGTTAAGCGTCGACGTGTCCGAGGTAATAATATTAAAGGCAAAAGAGGGAAAAATCAACGAGGTTACTGAGCAGTTAGAGAAAAGAAAGAAGGCTTTAATAAACGATTTTGCCTTTTATCCCGGACAGGTGGCTTCAGCAGAGGCAACTGTAACAGGCAGCAAAAACAATATCGCCTATCTTATATGCCACGTAGATGCAGCCGAGGCGGAAGAGGCACTTAAAAAGGCAATGGACTGAATAACGCAGGGATATATAAACTATCCACAAGCCGTAATTTTAAACAATCGCTTATTTAAAAGCTTGTACGACTCAAAAAGCAATAAAAATGCTTTAATATTCGAAAAATCAGAACAAAGTAAATATTCTCAATATCAAACAGGAGCTAAAATGGAGCTTTCAACTTATTTTAAAAGCATAATTGAACAGGATAACGCCGCCGTTGTAATATGCGATTTGGAGCATACTGTAATTTATATGAACCCCGCAGCAAAACAGCAGTATAAAAAGTACGGAAATCTGTTGGGAAAAAGTCTGTTGGACTGCCATAACGATAAATCGAGGGAAACTATAAAAAAGGTTGTAAATTGGTTTACGGAAAGTGAAAACCATAACTTAATATACACCTTTCACAATGAAAAGCAGAATAAAGATGTGTATATGGTCGCTTTAAGGGACGACAGCGGAAGGCTTATTGGTTATTATGAAAAGCACGAATACAGAAATCCCGAAACAATGCAATTATATGATTTTATGTAAAATTTGCAAAGGAATATTACAATGACATACTTTATAAGCGAAAAACAGCGCAAGGAAAGCGGTTCAACCTGCTTTTTTGAATTTCAAAAGGGAGAATATGAGGACGAATGCTGGAAAGAGGACTCATTAAGCATATCGGACGAGGAATTTGACCGTTTGAAGCTGGGAAAGCTAATAACGGAGATAAACGCTGATTTTGATTATTACGGAAATACCGAAATATCGTATGAGCAATGGGAGTTGTTAAAAAACCGCCTTATTGAAAAAAACGGAGAATATAAAAAGCTGTTAAGCAAATTACAGCCGTGGGCTGAGGAGAATTTTAAGCAAAATAAGATTTTTACTATTATAGGACTATAACCGCAGCAAAGATGTCCCCCGCCTCTTAGGCGGCGGGCTTCATCTTAGCTTCAGTGGGGGTAAAATCCCCCGCTGAATCTCAAAATTGCAAAGCAATTTCGACAGCTTGTTTAAGCTGCGCTTTAATTTGGAGGTCATTATGAATTACGGATTTTTAAAAAGCAGTGGCATAAGCATAAAAAGGAAAATATTAAAGCAGCTGTGTTTTTTAACGGCTTTGGTTTTATCCTTTACCGCTTTTTCGCAGTTTGAAGCAAGCGCATACTCAAACAACGGAATATATACTAATGAAAATGGCGAAAATGGCGGAAACAGTGGTAATGGGGAGAATATTCCCGAATGGCTTTATGACTTTAACTATTTGGAAAGCTATTATGACGAAAAAAGCGGATTTGCAGCGGAAATATTTAAAGAGGGAGCAATTATAACGGGCTATCAGGGGTATGAAAATCAGCTTGTTATTCCCGAAAACATAAGGGGCAAGCAGGTTGTCTACATAAACGCCTGCGCTTTTCAAGGCAATCGAATAATTGAATCGGTGAAAATTCCGGATTCCGTAAGGTACATAGGTGAAAGCGCATTTGGCAACTGCGGAAGGCTTAAAACAGTTGAATTCCCGAAAAATTTGCTTTATATATATAATTCTGCCTTTAACGCTTGTCCCTTAGAGAAGATTGAGTTTAACGAGGGGCTGATTTCAATAGGAGAAAACGCATTTTCAAGCTGCGAAAATCTTAAATCGGTGCGCTTTCCCTCCACCATTGAAAGAATAGAAAAGGGAGCGTTTTGGAACTGTTATTTATTGGAGAATTTGGAAAATATTGAACTTTCGGAGAAGCTGAAATACATTGGGGAGAAAGCGTTTGAAAGCTGTGATTCAATAAAAGAAATTAAACTGCCCGAAAGCGTAAAGGAAATATCACCAAACGCATTCAGCGGCTGCCGAGGACTTGTGACTGTAAAACTGCCGAAGGAAATGGACAGTATTGGCAAAGGAGCTTTTTCAAACTGCCATTCCCTTGAAAATATCACTTTACCCCAAAATTTAATTACTGTTGAAAGAGAACTTTTCAGCGGCTGCGACGGATTAAAGCGGGTTGCAATACCGAATAATACGGAGAGAATTTTAACCGAAGCTTTTTCCGACTGCAATGCGCTTGAAGAAATTTACATACCAGAATCCGTTGCCAATATAGCACCCTCCGCATTTGACGGCATAGACAGATCAAAGCTTGTAATATCCGGGAATTATTATTCCTATGCAAGAAAATATGCGCAAAGAAAGGGAATTGAGTTTAAAATCAAAGCCTTGGAGGACAAAACGCAAATTGCCGCAGTTTTTGCAATAGCGGCAGCTTGGGGCTTTGCGCTGCTTATAATTGCGATTATATTGACAGCATACGGAAAAAAAGAGAAAAAAGACGAAAACAAAGAAGATTAAGCTATTGAAAATATATTCAAAATATTATATAATAGCCGCTGTAAATACTTTAAACAACATTTAGCCGCAAAAAGGAGCGAATATGTCCGAAAATATAAAAACAATATCGGAAAACAGGCAGGCAAGGCACGAATACTTTATCCTTGAAAGCATAGAAGCGGGAATAGAGCTTACCGGCACAGAGGTTAAGTCTATAAGACAAGGAGGAGTAAGCCTTAAAGAATCTTGGATTTCCATAGAAAACGGAGAAGCTTGGGTAAAGCAAATGCACATTTCACCCTACGAAAAAGGCAATATCTTTAACAGAGATCCTTTGAGAGAAAGAAAGCTGTTAATGCACAAAAAGGAAATAATAAGGCTGTACGGAAAGGTAACAAGAGAGGGGCTTACCCTTGTACCCATTTCTATGTATTTTAAGGGAAGCAACGTTAAGGTTCAGGTGGGACTGTGCAAGGGCAAAAAGCTGTACGACAAAAGAGATGACGCAGCAAAGCGGGACGCAAAGAGAATAATACAAAGATCAATTAAGGAGAAAAACAGCAAATGAAATTAAAAAAAGCTGTTTCCTTTGTTCTTGGGTTAGTTCTGAGCCTTGTTTTTGCGGTTTTCGTAAGCGCAGAAAGTGAAAATCTCCTCTCCGACTTTACTCATATGGATTGGCAGGGGGATTTGCTTTACTTGGATAATAACAGCGGGGCTCTTTATTTCAAAAAAGATGAAAACAAAGAGGTTTTGAGGTCGGAGCTGTTATTAGAGGTAAATCAAGCCGAAACAAGCTTTTTGTTTTACATAGACATTGGAAACGGCGCTTTAAAGGGCGACAGCGGATTTTGCTCAATATGCTTTTACGATGAGGACAACAAGGAACTGTTAAGCAAAACAACGGGAGATATAAACAGCTCCGACAATTACGCAAGATATTATGTGGGAGAAAACGAAAGCTTTTATCCAATTCCCAAAGGAGCAAGGACAGTAAAAATAACCCTTGCCGTCAATAAGCAGGAAAGCGGCGGCAATAATGCAAACGTATATTTCCGCAATTTATCGCTGTTTTTTTCAAAGGAAATGCCCTTTTGCGATACAGACGATTCAAGCCTTATGAAAAGCAGTATGTCCTTGTCCAAGGTTGAAGTGGGAGTAACCCCTTTTGTAAGGTGGCTTTGGATTGGTATTGTGTTTTTGGTGGCAATGGCGTTTTTCCTTATAAGAGTATGGCGGCAGAAATATACCCGATGATTTTCAAGAATTATGGCAGCACCGCACAATTAACGGCTTACGCTTGCCGGCATATTTCTTATAAACCGCATAAAATCTCATTGAAATACAGCATAATGTTCGCTTTAAATTTATATAACCGCTGCATAGATGCCCCCCGCCTCTTAGGCGGCACGGGTTTATAAGACTTTGCAGGCAAAGTCTTTCAT
>CAZRRT010000019.1:0-27219 GCA_964602605.1 uncultured Ruminiclostridium sp. | reverse complement strand
GGGGCTTGCGCCCCCGGATTTTTCATAAATTCGGGGCGTTGCCCCTCATTGAATACTAATAATACTAAAAATAATTCCTTAATAAAAAGAAAGGAACATCATTATAAATGAAACTTTATCCCACAATAGGACTTGAAATACACGCAGAGCTTTTGACCAAATCAAAGGTATTCTGCACCTGCTCGGCAGAATTCGGAGGAGAGCCGAACTCCCGCTGCTGTCCCGTGTGCAGCGGACTTCCCGGCACTCTCCCCGTATTAAACAAAAAAGCGGTGGAATATATAGTTAAGGCGGGATATGTAATGAACTGTGATATTAGCCGCTTTACAAAATGGGACAGAAAGAATTATTTCTACCCCGACCTGCCCAAAGCCTATCAAATAAGCCAAATGCCCCGCCCCGTCTGTCTTGGAGGATATGTTGACATAGTTTCCGAGGGTGAGCCGAAAAGAATACGCATTAACCGTATCCATTTGGAAGAGGACGCAGGAAAGTTAGTTCACGAGGACGCAACAAGGCAGACTCTTGCGGATTACAACCGCTGCGGTATTCCTTTGATTGAAATAGTTACCGAGCCTGATTTCCATTCGGCGGCGGACGTTACCGCTTTTGTGGATAAAATCCGTCTTTTGCTCCAATATGCGGGAGTGTGCGACGGCAAAATGGAGCAGGGAAGTTTACGCTGCGACGTTAATATTTCCCTTGCCGAAAGGGACGCAAAGGAATTGGGTACAAGAGCGGAAATAAAAAACATCAACTCGGTAAGAGCAATAGGCAGAGCCATTGAATACGAAATCTACCGTCAAACCGAGCTTATTGAAAGCGGCGAAAGAGTTATACAGGAAACAAGGCGCTACACCGACAGCACAGGCGAAACCGTTGCTATGCGCTCCAAGGAGGACGCACAGGACTACCGTTATTTCCCCGATCCCGACATTCCCCCCATTGTATTTACAGAGGAGGAATTGGAGCAAATCAAAAACGATATTCCCGAAATGCCCGAATCACGCAGAGAGCGTTATATAAATCAGTACAAAATCGCTCCCAACGAAGCCGAATCCATACTGAACAACAAGGCGGTATGCTTCTTTTTCGAGGAGGCGGTAAAATATTACAATAACCCCAAAAATATTTCTTCCTTTATTCTTGTGGAATTGATGAGAAGAATAAACACGGGGGAAGCGGATATGGAAAAGCTGCCCTTTGAGCCTAAGGATTTTGCAAGGCTTGTGGAGATAATGGACAGCAATAAAATAAACAAAAGCTTTGGCAAGGATATACTCTGCAAAATGCTTGAATCCGGCAAGACTCCCGACCAAATCTGCGACGATGAAAATCTATGGATAAAAGAGGATTTGGGACAGGCAGAGGCGGTTATCGACAAGATTTTGGCGGATAATCCCTCTGTGGTGGAGCAGTATCGAAACGGCGAAACAAAGGTTTTCGGATTCCTTATGGGGCAGGCAAACAGACAGCTTAAAGGAGTGGCTGCGCCTAATGCTGTTAAGGAGATTTTGGAGAGGAAGCTGAAAGGGGAATAAACCTTAACGAAATACTTCCCTCTCTGCCAAACCGACTATGGCAATAAGCAGATGAGGATTGTCAATAATAACAGCAAGTCGGACAATATCGCTAATTATTTAAAAATCCGCAAAATAAGGAGATAACGATATGGCTTTGCCCGAATTTAAAAAGATGACCCAGGATAAAACCGTCATACCCCATTGGGCAAAATATATGGGTGCGGAGGATTTTATCAGCTATTCCGTCACCTATAAGGGAAAAATATACTATGATCTTTTCGAGGAGCATACCTTTCAATGCAAGGAAATGGGAGATATTAAATATTACATTTACGACCCCGTAAAGCAGGGTCATTCCTCCGACAGAAAATACCCCGTGCTTATGTTCCTTCACGGAGCAAGCAATTCTTTAATGGGCATAGACTGCATTATGTGCTGCGGCGCAGAGCAGTACGCTTCTCCCGAATATCAGGAAAGAATGGGCGGAGCATATATTGTTATTCCCGTGGCAAACGAAAAGCGCGATGAGGACGGACGAATTGAGGGTGTATGGAGCGATTTCAATATTCCCTATCACATTCCCGTTAAGGGCATTTTGGATAAGGTTATGGCGGAGCACTCGGGCAATGCGGGAAAGAAAATAGTTTTGGGAGCTTCCTCGGGAGGCGCTTTTACTTGGAAGCTTTTGGAGGAATACCCCGATTATTTTGACGGGGCAGTGCCCATTGCGTCGGGATATCTGCCCGATAAGGATAATTTAGCGCAGATTGCGCAAAGCAAAACGAAAATTCTTGTGGCTCACGGACGGCATGACGAAATGGCGGAGTTTGATAAGTGCGTCGAGCCTTATTTGGATACCCTCAGAGAAATGAAAAATACCGAGCTGTTTCTGCCCCAGTGGGTCTATAACGGAGACGGGGGAATTGCCTCCGTTTATTACGGCTTTGAAATGGGACAGCATTGTATGATAAATTGGATTCAGGCGGATCTTGTGTTTGACAATGGTAAAGCGGCGGACGAAAAGCTGCTGCCAGCGGGAGTGACGGGCTGGATAAAAGACCTTTGCGCAAATTAAGACAAATAATTGTATGTTATTTATTAGCAGCAAGGAAGGAGGAGCTTAATGACTAAACACAAAATAATTTTCGGCGACAGCAGAAAAATGAACCTAATTAAGGATAAATCAGTTCAGCTTATAGTCACATCTCCTCCTTATTGGCAGCTTAAGGACTATGAAGCGGCAAATCAAATCGGATTTAACGACAGTTATGAAAGCTATATAAACAATTTAAATCTTGTATGGCAGGAATGTTACAGGGTGCTTGACGACGGGTGCAGAATGTGTATAAATATCGGCGATCAGTTTGCCCGCTCGGTTTATTACGGCAGATACAAGGTTATTCCGATACGAACGGAAATAATAAGATTTTGTGAAGCCTTGGGAATGGACTATATGGGGGCGGTGATATGGCAAAAAAGCACCACTATGAATACATCGGGCGGCGGTGCAGTTATGGGCAGCTTTCCTTATCCCCGAAACGGCATTTTAAAAATGGATTATGAATTTATTCTCATTTTTAAGAAACAGGGCAACAGTCCAAAACCCACCAAGGAGCAAAAAGAACAATCTGTTCTTACAAAAGAGGAATGGAAAGAATATTTTTCATCTCATTGGCATTTTAACGGGGCAAGGCAGACAGAGCATATAGCAATGTTTCCTGAAGAGCTTCCCAAAAGATTGATAAAAATGTTCTCCTTTGTGGGAGAAACGGTTTTCGATCCCTTTTTGGGCAGCGGAACAACCTCGCTAGCCGCAAAAAATAACGGTCGAAATTCCATAGGATATGAAATAAACAAAAATTTTCAGTCTATAATAAAAAATAAGCTTTGTCCGCAGCAGCAGACGCTTTTTGATTCTGCTTCCGTTGATTTTATTCAAGACGAGGATTCAAAGCAATTTAATTTTGCTGCTTTGCCTTATTTGTTTTCCGATCCCCACAAGATAGACAAAAAAATTGACGTTAAGGAATGTCAATTCGGTTCAAGAATAGACAGCAGTCACATTGTTAAAGATGATTTAAAATCCGTAAAAAAAATACTTTCTCCCGAAATAATTCTGCTGTCCGATAACAGCAGAATAAAATTAGCCGGAATAAAAGAAAAGAAAGAATATCGCCCTCGTGCCGAACAATTTCTTGCAGAAAAATTTCACAACAGGAAAATACGGCTAAAACCTGCAAAAGCATCTTTAAAAGATCAGATTTCCGCATACATATACTTAGATAACAGAACCTTTGTAAACAGGCATTTACTGCGAACAGGCTATGTGGATTTAGACAATGATTTTGATGTTGAATACGAAAAAAAGTTTACGGAGGACATAAATTGTGGCAAAAGAATGGATTCTTAACAGCGCTACCAACAGATTTCAGCTTAATTTTAAGAGAAATGTGGGAGCAACATCCGAAGCAATAAGAAAATGCGAACCGAAAAGCCTTGAAGAATGGAAGGAATACTACTATTCCAATGTTCGCACCGAAGAACAAATTACTCAGCTTGGACAAAAGCTGTATGTTAAAATATCCGAGGTTCTCACCGCAGAAATTGAGGAAATCACCGAACAAGACTGCATAGACTACCTAAAAGCTCTTGTAATCGACCGTACCTATGACGGATATGTAAGAGAAATTAACACAATATACGGACAGCTGCAAGAAATCCTCGGAATAAAAATAAGCCCCGCTCCCGACAAATGGGACAGACTTTATAATGTGGATTTTTTCATTGAAGTAAACAATAAATACATAGGGCTTCAGATAAAACCCGTTTCGCAAAATGAAGCAATTTCCGAAATATACAAGGAAAGGGAAATACAGCTTAAAACTCATAAGAAATTCCAAAAAGAATACGGGGGAAAGGTTTTTTATATTTTCTCCGCTAAATCGGATAATAAAAAAGTTATTTCCAATACGGAAGTAATAGATGAAATAAGAGAAGAAATTCAACGCTTGAACAGAAAGGAACTCAACTGATGATAAGAGCAAACCAATACCGCACCCACACCACAGAAATGATAGTAGAGGACTGCCTCGGAAAAACCGTCTGTGTGGCAGGCTGGGTGGAAAATATCCGTGATCACGGCGGCATTAAGTTTATTGATTTAAGAGATCACTACGGCGTTGTGCAGATTACCACACAGCACCACGAGCAGCTGCTTGACGGCATTCACAAGGAATATGCGGTAAGTATCGAGGGAAAGGTTATAGAGCGTGATCCCTCTACCTACAACGACAAAATAGCTACCGGCAAGGTGGAGATCGAGGCGGAGAGCCTTACCGTTTTAGGCGCAGTAAGCGAAAATCTGCCCTTTGAAATTGATTCCTCCAAAAAAAGCAACGAGGACATTCGCTTAAAGTACCGCTTCCTCGATTTGCGCAACAGAAAAATGCACGACAATATTGTTTTCCGTTCCGAAATAATGAGCTATATGCGTGAGCTTATGAAGAAGGAAGGCTTTTTGGAGCTGCAAACTCCCATTCTCTCCACCTCCTCTCCCGAGGGCGCAAGAGATTACCTTATCCCCAGCAGAAAGCACCACGGAAAATTTTATGCTCTGCCTCAAGCTCCCCAGATATTTAAGCAATTATATATGGTAAGCGGCTTTGACAGGTATTTTCAGCTTGCCCCCTGCTTCCGCGATGAGGACGCAAGAGCGGACAGAACCGCAGGCGAATTTTATCAGCTTGATTTTGAAATGGCGTTTGCCACACAGGAGGACGTTTTTGCGGTAGCGGAATCGGTATTCCCCCAAATTCTCTCCAAATTTGCAAACAAGCCCTTTTCTCCCGCACCTTTTAATAGAATAACTTATGCCGATGCTATGCTGAAATACGGCTCGGATAAGCCCGATTTGAGAAATCCCCTTGAAATAATAGATATTTCCGATTTGTTTGTTGAAACCGACTTTAAGCCCTTCAGAAAAAAGACGGTAAGAGCAATAAATGTTCCCGGAATGGCTTCAAAAAGCAAAACCTTCTTTGAAAAAATGGAAGCCTTTGCTATGTCTATCGGTATGAAGGGATTGGGCTATATTAAGGTTGACGAGAATTTCAACTATTTGGGACCTATTGACAAGTTTTTGTCCGACAGCGACAGAAAGGAATTAAAGGAAAGAGCAAAGCTTAATGTAGGCGATGTTTTGTACTTTATCGCCGACGACAAGAAAAACGCTCCCAAGTTTGCGGGACAGATACGCACCGAGGTGGCGGAGAGAATGGATATTATCGACAAAAGCCGCTTTGAGGTGTGCTGGATAGTGGATTTCCCTATGTACGAGGAGGACGAGGAAACAGGAAAGCCCGCCTTTACCCACAATCCTTTTTCAATGCCCCAAGGCGAGTTGGAAGCTTTAAACACCAAAAATCCCGAAGATGTTTTGGCGTATCAGTACGATTTGGTGTGCAACGGCGTAGAGCTTGTATCGGGAGCTGTCAGAAATCACAGCTTGGACGTAATGATAAAGTCCTTTGAAATTGCAGGCTATACCGAGGAAGATGTAAAAATGCAGTTTGGATCATTGTACAACGCCTTCAAGTTCGGTGCGCCTCCTCATGCGGGAATGGCGCTGGGTATTGACAGACTGATTATGATGCTTTTGGAGGAGGACAGCATAAGAGAGGTAATAGCCTTTCCTCTTAACTCCAACGCACAGGATCTGCTTTTGGGTGCGCCTACCGAGGTTACGGAGCAGCAGTTAAGAGAGGTTCATATCAAGGTAAGACAAAGACCTGTTACCGATTGATAAGCTATTGTTTTTGCCTTTCACCGATTGTTGAGAAAATAGGCAAAGCTTGTCTGTTTTAATTTTAAATTAGAAATTATATTATTAAAATCGAGTTGGAGTAATGTTCAACTCGATTTTTATTTTTGGGGGTTAAGGAAAAATTTTGAGCTAAGATGTATAATTTTATAATGATTTCAAGTTAAAAGCTGCTAACTTTTTTCCGTTTGCTTAAGCCGAATGTGCAGCCAAAGTCGGCTATAATATTTGTTATATACTATTAAGCTGCATAAACCAAAAACCGCCTTAAAAATGTGTTAATAAATATCAAACACATTTAAAAGGCGGTTATATTTAAAAATACAACAACAAACCCTCACTTATTATCCTTAGAAAGATATTTATAAAGAGTTTCAACCAAAATACCGATCTGCGGCTTGGAGAACTGCTCGTTTGCGCCAATGCTTTCGCCCTTGATTCTCATTTGCTCATTGATAAGAGAGCTGAACAGGAATACAGGGATCTGCCTTAATACGGGATCGTCCTTAATTCTTTTTGTAAGGTGATGTCCGTCCATTTGAGGCATTTCAATATCGGAGATAAGCAAGGCTACCTCGCTGCGAATATTGTCGCCTAAGTCGCTGAAGCTGTTTATGTAGTCAAATGCGTCCTTGCCGTTGGTAAAAGACATAATGTTTTTGAAGCCTGCGGTATGGAGAGTATCCATAATCATCTTATTAAGCAGTGAGCTGTCCTCTGCAATAACAATATGGCTGGAGAAATCCACCGATTCCATTTTTTTAAGCTTATCCACACCTGCGGTGTCAAGACCTGCCGACTTGTTTATATCCGCTACTATTCTCTCAAAGTCAAGAATAAGTATCATTCCGTCCTCTAACTTGGCAACGCCGGTGATAAGTCCTCCGTTTTCGTTTTGTGCCACAGCAGGCGGCTTCTCAATGCTGGTCCAGCTTAATTTAACAATTCCGTTTACCGAGGAAACGTGGAAGGCGACGTGCATTCCGTTAAA
The DNA here is from genome assembly GCA_964602605.1 of uncultured Ruminiclostridium sp. Lineage (GTDB taxonomy): Bacteria > Bacillota > Clostridia > Oscillospirales > Ruminococcaceae > Ruminiclostridium_E. The sequence goes on along the minus strand of CAZRRT010000019.1, from coordinate 19,886 downwards.
CTCGCAGATTATCATCATTCCCTCTACGCCGTCCGCTTTAGGGGATTTAAGCACCTTGTGAAGATCTACAACGGTGATAAGGGTGTCACGGGGCATAAAAATACCTTCAACCGTTTCAGGGGCGTCGGGCAATGGGGTGACAGAGGAATACCTCATCATCTCGCTTACCTTGGCGATATTTATACCAAAGCATTTTTCCCCAACATAGAATTTTAAAAGTTCTAATTCGTTAGTGCCGCTTTCAAGAAGAATACCTGTATCCATAAGCAATCCTCCGATATTATTGAATTTTAAAACGTACAACCTATGATATACTTTATTTTATTATACTACAATTTCTTATGGAATGCAAGGGAAAAATAAATTTTTGTAATATCAGCTTAATAATTTTTGAATTTTAATGCTTAGATAAATGCACAAAGCCGTCTGCCTAATAAAAATCAGCGGCAAAATAAAACAGGGACTGCACTGTTACAGCCCCTGTTATTAAACTATATTTACTTAGCGTAATCAACAACTCTTGATTCTCTTATAAGATTTATCTTAATCTGTCCCGGATATTCAACCTCTTGCTCGATTTTCTGTGCGATTTCTCTTGCAAGCACGGTCATCTTTTCATCGTTGACAACCTCCGGCTTTATAAGAATACGAATTTCACGTCCCGCCTGAATAGCATAAGATTTATCCACTCCGTCATATTCGGTGCAGATTTCCTCCAACTTTTCAAGACGCTTGATGTAGCTTTCGTAATTCTCGCTTCTTGCTGCGGGACGGGCTGCGCTTATTGCGTCCGCCGCCTGTACCAATGCAGCGATTACCGTTCTGCATTCCACATCTCCGTGATGCGCCTCAACTGCGTGAATAACCTCGGGATTTTCCTTGTACTTCTTGCAGACTTCAACGCCTATTGCAACGTGGCTGCCCTCGATCTCGTGAGTTAACGCCTTGCCTATATCGTGAAGCAGTCCCGCTCTTCTTGCCACAGCTGCGTCAACGCCAAGCTCGCTTGCCATTATTCCCGCCAAATGAGCAACCTCAATAGAGTGAACAAGCACATTCTGGGTATAAGAGGTTCTGAAATAAAGCCGTCCCAACAGCTTAACAAGCTCGGGGCTTAGTCCGTTTACGTTGGTTTCAAGGCAGGCACGTTCTCCCTCACGCTTGATTTTCTGTTCAACCTCTCTGCGTGCCTTTTCAACTGTTTCTTCAATTCTTGTGGGGTGTATTCTGCCGTCCTGAATAAGTCTTTCAAGGGCAATTCTTGCAATCTCTCTGCGTACTCTGTCTTGGCTTGACAAGGTTATTGCCTCTGGAGTATCGTCGATTATCAAATCAACACCTGTAAGCTGTTCAAGAGTGCGGATATTTCTGCCCTCGCGTCCTATAATTCTTCCTTTCATTTCGTCATTGGGCAAAGGCACGACGGATACGGTAAGCTCCGAAACGGTTTCGGACGCAAGCCTTGAAATAGCAAGGGCTATTACCGATCTTGCCTTATCGTCGCACTCGTCCTTTAATTTCTGTTCATAAGAATTGATTTTAATTGCTTTTTCGTGAGTAAGCTCGCCGTCCAACTGATTAAGCAGCAATTCCTTTGCTTGATCGGAAGTGTAGCCGCTGATTTCCTCCAATTTTGCCTGCTGCTGTTCCTTCAGCGCTTCCGCCTCTGCCAATTTCTTCTTAGCATTTTCGTTTTTTGCGTTAAGACTTTCCTCCAAACGCTCGATTTTGTCTGTCTTTTTGTCTAAATTCTCTTCTTTCTGTGTAAGTCTGCGCTCAGACTTTGTAAGCTCTGCTCTGCGTTCCTTCGCTTCTCTGTCTGCGTCCGCACGGAGCTTGGATATTTCCTTTTCTGCACTTTCTTTAAGCTTATAGCTTTCTTCCTTTGCTTCAAGCAAGGCGGTTTTCTTTGCTGTGGCGGCTTTTTCCTTTGCCTCGGAAACTATTCTTGCGGCTTCCTTTTCGGCGGATTCAAACTGCGCCTCTGCGGTTTTCTTTCTGCTTTCGATTCCCTTTCGGAACATTATAAATCCGCTTAAGCCGCCGCCAACTGCAAATGCCAAAACTATAAGCACTATTGCCAGCCAAAGATCCAAATGCTTTTCCTCCTTTACATAATAATGTTGATAATCTCGGTCACGAATAAAAATCCCTTAACCAAGTTTTCAGGAGAAAAAAGCTCTGAAAACATTACAAATATATATTAACCCTTGTATATTACATAAAAATACAAAATATAAAGGGGAAAATAATATAAAACGGGGATTATATATTCAACCTAAAACGCAAAATTGCGTGAAACTAAATTAAAATAGCTGTATATAAGGGTTTGAAGCTGTTTAAAAAAATATTATAAGCATCAAATTTCAATCGCTTCGCCCCAACTGAGATTATATGTATACGAGCATATTCCAATTTATAATTTTACGTTATTTTTAACAAATTGTCAATACTTTATTTGTGATTTGTAAAAAATTTTGTAAAAATTTTATGATATTTTAATGTACGGCTTGACTTTTTGATCTAATAATGATATACTAATTCACGCATTGATAATAAATTATATATAAAAATACGCCGGCATGATGGAATTGGCAGACGTGCTGGACTCAAAATCCAGTGGTAGCGATACCGTGTGGGTTCAAGTCCCACTGCCGGCACCAAGCCAACCTCTTATTTTGTTTTCGCAAAATCGGAGGTTTTTGTTTACAATTTAGGAGGAACCCCTGACGGTTTCCCCCTAAGACCCCTTTCGTTCCGTAATTTGAAACAAGTTGAAAAATCTATTTGGTAACAATAACACAAGCCCGAAAGTCGGGCAACCGATATGCTCCCAATTTAACGGGAGCATTTTTTATGAGTATCGTTTCAATCGAATGCTGAATTGCATTGTGTATTTGATAGCTGTTTAAAGATAATATGCAGAATAATTTTTAACAGCATAAGCATAGAATTTGTGCATAATTACCCAAATGCTGTTATATTGAACGAAAATCCTAAAAATATTGATTTTTCACATTTGTTATGTTATACTATAAAAATATGAAAGAAAATATAAATAATTCGGTAAAGCATAAAAAAGGAAATAATATGGAAAAATCAGAAGATTTCAATTATTCGGATAAAAAGCGTATTGTTATAAAAGTAGGCACTTCCACCCTTACCTACAAAACAGGGAATATTAACCTAAGACGTGTGAAAAAATTGGTGGAGGTTTTAAGCGACCTGAAAAATGCGGGACACGACGTTGTTTTGGTAACTTCGGGCGCAGTTGGAGTGGGAGTTGGCTGTATCGGACTTCAATCCCGCCCCGCAAGCATGTCTGCAAAGCAAGCCTGCGCCGCCGTGGGACAAAGCCGTCTTATGAGCTTTTACGACAGCGAGTTTTCACGGTTTAACCATACGGTGGCGCAGATTTTGGCAACAAGAGATGTGTTCAGCAACGATATTCGCCGCAAGAACCTGTACAACACTATGCACACCTTATTGTCAATGGGAATAGTACCAATCGTAAACGCAAACGACAGCGTTTCCATAGAGCAGCTGGACTTTGATGAAAACGACACCTTATCTGCGCTTACGGCGGAGGTTTGCGAGGCGGATTTGCTGATAATACTCACCGATGTAAAGGGCTTGTATGACAAAAATCCCTCTCTCCCCGACGCAAAGCTTATCCCCGTTATCGGCAAAATAACCGACAGTATGATAGCGGCGGCGGGAGAAAAGGGCAGCGAGCTTGCCAGCGGCGGAATGATTACAAAAATCGAGGCGGCGTCTATTGCAGGTCAGTCGGGAATACCCACCGTTATTATAAAAGGCGACGATCCCGAAATCCTTTACAGCCTTTTTGAGAATAAAGCGGAATGTACGCTGTTTAATTTGTCGTAATTTAACATTGATAATTTGCCCCGTACAAGGAAAGCATTTTATTTAAACAAAATACAGGTTATTAAATCTGTCATAATTTTTGACAGCAAGAGAAAACCGTTTAAATTGAAATAATCCCATATTATGAAAGGAACTGCAATGTCTTATCTTGAAGATTTAGGTTTAAAGGCGAAAAATGCGGAAAAAAATCTAAGAGGAATTTCACAGATACAAAAAAACAATGCTTTGAAGGCAATTTCAAAAGCACTTGCCCAAAACGCAGAGCAGATAATAACAGCCAATCAAAAGGATCTTGACAACGCTGAAAAAAACAATATGTCAGCCGCTATGCAGGACAGGCTCAGGCTTGATGAAAAGCGAATAGGCGCTATGGCTTTGGGAGTGGAGAAAATAATTTCACTTCCCGATCCCGTAGGCAGAGTTTTAGGCGGAAAAGAGCTGCCCAATGGTCTTAAGATCGTGAAGAAAAGCGTTCCCTTGGGCGTGGTGGGAATAATATTTGAATCCCGCCCAAACGTTACCGTTGACGCAGCGGCGCTGTGCCTTAAATCGGGAAACGTGTCGGTGCTGAGAGGGGGAAAGGACGCAATAAACAGCAATATCTGCCTTGTAAATATTATGCGCTGCGCTTTAAAGGAAGCAGGCGTCGATGAAAACGCCATATCATTGGTGGAGGATACTTCAAGAGAAACCGCAAATCAAATGATGAAGCTTAACTCTTATATCGACGTGCTTATTCCCAGAGGCGGTCATTCCCTTATACACAGCGTAATGGAAAATTCCACCATTCCCGTTATTCAGACGGGAGAGGGCAACTGCTCGGTATATGTGGATAAATCCGCAGATGTTGAAATGGCGGTGGATATTGTTGACAACGGCAAAACACAGCGTCCTTCCGTGTGCAACGCAATAGAAAATATTATAGTGCATAAGGATATAGCAAAGGATTTTCTGCCCGCACTTGAAAAAAGGTGGGCGGGAAAGGTGAAGATTATAGGCGACAGGTTTTCCTCCCAATATATACAAATTCAAAAGCAGGCCGAGGAGCAGGATTACCGCACCGAATTTTTGGATTACGTTATTGCGGTGAAAACGGTGGATAATATAGACGAGGCGATAGATTTCATCAACAAATACGGCACAAAGCACAGCGAATGTATTGTTACACGGGATTTGACAAACGCAGAGAAATTCCGGCAGCTTGTTGACGCCGCCGCCGTTTATGTAAACGCATCAACACGCTTTACCGACGGAGGAGAATTCGGTATGGGAGCGGAAATCGGAATCAGCACCCAAAAGCTTCACGCAAGAGGACCTATGGGGCTTGAAGAAATGACATCTTATAAATATCTTATAGACGGCAGCGGACAAATTCGCAGCTGAAGGAGCAAATATAATGAGAACAAATAAAAACACGGAAATTCAAAACGGAGAAACCGAGAATATTACGGCAGCTGTTGAAGCAAAAGAAAAAAAATACCCGTCAAAGGAAAAGCGAATTTCAAAAAAACAAGCGGCGGCAAAACCTCAATTACAGCAAGACTCGCCCGCAGATAATCCGAGAGAGGACACAGGAAAAATACTTAACTCCCTTGAAGGAAATGTGGACGAGGTGGAAAAAGAGTTGGAGGGCGATTCGGAGCAATCCGAAAACGGTCTTAATATCGAAGCTCCTCTCATAAAAAACCGCAAGGCGTTTTTTGCGGCGGGGTTAATTATACTTATTCTTTCTGTAATAGGATTGGTTACCGCCGTAAAGTTCTCTGTAAATACGGTAAGCGATATTGTTAATCGAACCTCCCTTAAAAATGAATTTGCGGAGTTTATATATCCTTTGGTATTGATTGACACACCCGCCTTTGAAAGTACGGTGGACGCCCCCGCATCGGTAATTATAAACTCTGCCATTTGGAGAATTACTTTAAGCGGAAAAACCGATAAATACGAAAACGACGGAACCAATATGTATATATCGGAAATAGACGTGGAAAGCGCCGCCGCCGCTATCTTCGGCTACGGAATAAAAATCGAGCATCAAACAGTTTCAAACGGCACAGACACATTTGAATACAACGCTTCCACAAAATCCTATGCCGTTCCCGTAAAGCTTGATAAAAATACCTATTGGCCCAAAATCAACAGCATAAGCAATATCGGCGAAACCTTTACTCTTATTGTAGACTATATGCCGCCTATGATGGGAGTTAATACGGACAATACCACCGCCGACAAGCAGATGATATTTGTTGTTTCAAGAACAGCTTCCTCTATGACCGTAAAATCCATTCAGTATGTTGATACGGAAGCAACCCAATGACAGGCGAATATAAAACCGTAGCCGCTGCCGCAACCGCTTCCTTTACCGAAAAAAAATCCCAATTCATCGGCAATATTTCCCCCTGCAAAACGGAACAGGAGGCAATCTCCTTTATCGAGAGCATAAGAAAGCAGCACAGAAAAGCCACCCATAACTGTTACGCCTATATATTGAGAAATAACAACATTTCAAGGCACAGCGACGACGGAGAACCCGGCGGAACTGCCGGTGCGCCTATGTTGGAGGTATTGAAAAAAGAGGGGCTTACCGACGTTTGCTGCGTGGTGACAAGATATTTCGGCGGTATTTTGTTGGGAGCGGGAGGACTTGTACGAGCATACGGAAACGGAGTAAAAACAGCAATAGACGCTTCCAAAATCAAGATAATGAAGCGTGCAAGGCTGCTAAGGCTCACTGTTGATTATTCAATGTACGGAAAAATCGGAGCTTTATTATCTCAATATGATACAAGAATACAAAAAGAGGATTTCGGCACAGACGTCACAATAGAATTATATATTCACAGCGATAAATCAAGGGAGTTTACGGAAAAGCTTACGGATTTATGCTTTGGAAGAGTTAAAATATTGGAGTTAGAGGAAATGGAGTTTGATTTCGGATAATAAATTATGAAAGGATTACTGCAATATCTATTTAACAGGCAAACCTTGCTCTTTTGAAGGCAGCGGGATAAGGCTTTAAATTTTCTGCTTGTTTATAGATTGGTTAAGCAGTTTATATATTATGAAAAGAATAAAAACAGCGTGTATCGTCACCGCTTTGATTATAGGAATAACAAGCCTTACAGCCTGCGACAAAAACTCGGAAAAGGAAAATATTTCCACAAGCCAAATTAACACCCAAGCTCCTGTTACTACCACCCAAAAAGTAAATGCGGTGGAAAATCAGCCTGAGGATACAAACAAGCCTAATGAAACCTCGCAAGCGGGGAATAACGATCCCACTGAAGAAAAGCCGGAGGGATTTCCGCCGCCGTACCCCACTGCTAAATTTGATGAACCGCAGCTGCTGTCGGAGCTTAAAGAGGTAGTATTAAAAGCGGAAACCGCAGAAAGCGTATTTAACGGCAAGGAAACGCTTATTCCATTGGGAAGCGAGGAAAAAGACGGTTTTCGCTTGATTGACCCCGAATACGCCAAGGACATTGATTCACTTACCACCCGTATGTACGAGGGTTTTAAATACACCTATTGGGAGGACGCATACGGAAAAGAAGTGGAAAATATGCTGCCCGACGTTATCAAGGAAACAGAGAACGGCGTTATGATGAAGTATGATCAAAAGGAAAACGTCGCCTCTATGGAAATTGACAGCGGCGTAATCACCTTTCACAAGGACATTTACGCAGACGTTACCGTTTTGGGAAAAAAGGGAGAGGACTACATTTGGCGCACCTATGAAATGATAGACGGAATAAGAGGCTGGGTAGTGTATAAGCACAGCGACAAGGTGGTTACGGGAGAGGTTGCTGTTTTCCATAAGCTGCTGATAGACAATATGGAAACATTAAGCAAGATTTTCGGAAACGTAACTCCCGTTAAAGATGGCAACGATTGGAATGTTCAGCAAATAGCCATTGAAAACGACAAATACGGCAACGGCTTTTACAACTGCCTTGAAATAGAGCCGTTTATGACGGTGGAGGAAATGCGGCAGTATATGCGAGACAGCTTCACCTCTGAAATAGCGGAAAGCTACATCAGCCTTTATATCAACCGCACCTATATTGAAAAAGAGGGAAAGCTGTATATAGTCAATGGCTCTATCCTGCCCCAAACCGCCGACTTTTCTCTTGAAAACTACACAAACCTGTCAATAGGCACTTACGATGTAACCTCCCAAGTTGAATGGTCGGACGGAGAAAACACTCATATTGTTCCAATTACCATAACCTATGAGGACGGCTTGTGGAAATTGGATACAAGGCTGCCTATGAAAGAGGATAGAATCATTGGCAAGTAAAGAAAGTTTGTTTTTTTAACGTTGATTTTTCGGCGGCTTTACCGTTGCTGCCGCATTTTGCACTACCTTGCAATAAAGTATCAAAACGCAGACTGTATATATTTGAATGACAAAAAGAAGAAAATAATAAACCAGCAGCTTAAGGAAAATATCAGCTTGTAATTTTCCCAAAGGCTGCTGATTTTATTATCCGCATTTCAAAAAATAGAAAACGTGTGGAGATTTGCTCCAACAAATTTATACTAATCCAATAAAAAACTTCTAATCCTTTTAAATTATTGAGCGTAAACCGAATAAACGCTGAAATCGGCGCAGAATATACGTTTAATACTATTACATTTTTAAGATAGAAATAGTTTTTTCCTAAAACCCGATTTTCAAGCTGTCACCCTCTACCGCAGCTCCTCTGCTTTTGGTAATGGGCAGCTTTTGCTCTGCGGAAAATCCGATAGTTTCTCCGTCGTTAAGTATTACATCAGAGTCCACCACATAGGCTGCCGCTCCGAAAAGCATATCCAAAATATCACTCGGCTGTTGCTTGCTGTCCACTATCTCCATTTCGTCATAGCCTAAGCTGCGCATTCCTTGGGTGTAGGCACAAAAACCTTCCTTTCCTCTGTACAAGCCGAACCATACCAAGTTGTAAAGCGGGAATTCCCCTTCCTTTAACATCTCGGCGCAGTCCAAATAATATTCAGGCTTATAAACCGTTTCATTGGCATATATTCCCAAAACTCCCCTTTGCTTGCAGGCGGAAACCACCAGCTTCACCATAATTTCTCCTGCCTCTTTAACGGGAGTTTCCTTTCCCGTAAAGGACACAAGAATATGAGCCTTATGGCGTTTTACCGTTTCCACTGCGTCCTTCCAAAGGAAATTGCTTTCCGCACAATAAACCGCCTCCTCCTCCGGAATAGGACCGGGCATAAGAGAAATGGTAGCGATACCGCCGCCGTAGAACAGAATGATTGTATCGTCCCTTTCTTCAAGCTCCTCGTCATTATCGGAATCGTTGGAATCATCGTCATCTTCAACGTCGTTTTCGTCGTCGCTGTCCTCGATCTGCCAATCTTCTTTTAAGGCTTTAAGAATGGTTTCCTTTTCAAATACCACATCGTCAAGCAGCACAAAATTCACAAAGCTGCCGGGGTGTTCCTTTTCCGCCTCCGCCCTTTCCGCCTGCTCCTTCCACATATTCATAACCTGCTCGATAAGCTCTATTGCCTTTTGCTCTGCGGTTTTCTCGCTGTATTCCTCCATTTCGCTGAATGTGTGACCGCAGTTTTGAAGCTCGTCCCCTTCATATCCTCCGCATATTCCCAAAAGCCACTTTCCCAAAGCGGTTTTCTTATATTTAAAAATATAATAGTGAAGTCCCTTATAGTCTATTTCCTTTGCACATTCTATTTTGGCGGGAGGCTTGCCAAGCTCGGCAGGGTGGGAGAGCCAGCTTGTCATTTCTTCCGTGGCATTTTGAAGCTGTTTGTTGTTCATAATACCGTCCTTTCGGTTAATCTTTATTTTCTCTTTGCCCTGCGGCATATTGGTTCATAAAAATATCTATAACGGGTCTTACAGGCTGGATAAGGGAGCTTTCATGGCGGCATTTCCACATAATCTCCTGACTGAATTGTCCGTCCTCCATTGCGGAATCTATAGTGTCTCCGTCATCTATGATGTTTCCGCTGTTTAAAATGTAAGAGGCTATGCAGTAGGCGTGATTCACAATAATATTAGGGTCCATGCTGCGGAAATGGTATTGCAGGTCGGGAAGGTAAAGCACGCTCATTCCCAAGGTGTCTACTATCATATCCTTGGTGCCCTGAATATTGAAAAATCTTACATTAACGGCAAATTTTATAAATCTGTCCTCTTTGGGAATATTGTGGTTTCTTATCTCGTCGGCAGGAAACATTTTTCCCGAGTTGAAAAAGTAAACAGCCTCGCAGTCGGGATAAAGCTCTGCCAATGCTTCCACAAAATCCATATCGAGATTTGCCCGTTCCTTTGCAGGAAGAGCCGCCGCCATCATATCGGCAGCTATCACCTGAAATTTGCATTCCGAAAGAATCCTGTCCCTATCGGGGCAGTCCCAAAGCTGGCTTCTCTCAAGCTCGCCCAATTCGCTTTGGTCATAGGGACTGCAAGAGGTAATCATAAGCTGGGGCGACACATCTGCGTCCTTGAAGTGGCAAACATAGTCGGTGGCGGCAGCACCTGCGCCCTTTTCGTCGTGCCAAAAGCAGTCAATTTCGCCCACATGCTTTTTCAGTATATCCGTAAACCTGCCCTTTTCGGGCATTTTGGGCGTTTCCTTAAAAAGAAGCTTTACGATAAAAACTGCGCCGGGATTTTCCTCCTTGCTTAAATCCTGCTGAAGTAATTTTTCGTTTTCCATTATTTTCTCCTTTATTGATTGCTTTCGCTGTCGGAAGGAGCTGAGAATATATGCTGAAGATTCAGCTTTATACTGTCGCCGCTTACGTTGTACCCTCTTCCTCTTGCGACCGTGGTCGGCGTGTTAGTAATAACCACTGCAAAGACGTTCCCCGCCTTATGAGTTTCTTTATACAGATTTCAAGTGCCGACCTTTTAAACATTGGGCTAAGCATATTGGCGCTGTGTGTTATTTTTACTAATTCAAATTAAGCTCATCGAGAGTAATCATACTATCGCTGTTGTAAGCCTTTTCCAAAAGCTGATCCGAAGTATAAACAGAGTTTGTTTTTCCGTTTTTGTCAATAAGATATTTTCCCTCCGATAGCGCAAACCACAGCCACCTTGCGTTGTCCTGTGCCAAAACATCGGGATCGGGTACGGTAAGGCAGTGGGTCATAGCAGCCGCCTTAGATGATTTGTAATAGATAGTAGCCATAAATCTTCCGTTGCCGCTGTCACCTGTGGTGTTATAAATGTTTTCTCCCACAATATCCGCATATTCATCTCCGGGAAAATACTCTTCAGAGCCTCCGTTCCAAACCCATATTATATTGTCAAGATTATAAACGCCGTTAAACCGCTTTACCATTGTTTTCCACAGCCATTGACAGCTTTTTGGGTCGCTCCACCAATATCCGCCTTTTCCTCCGTCGGCAAGAGGGGAAAACAAAACGGTAATATCCTCCTGCTGCAATACCTTAAGCGCCTTTGCTATTTCGTCCAAATCCAACATCAAGCGGTAACATTCCTTTGATATATCACCGTTTCCGTACAGCTTTTCTATTGTATCCAAGGAAGCCTCCGATATATCCATAGCGGTGTAGGCGTTGGCAAAGTCAAAGTCGCTCATTGCGGAAAGATAATGGCTTTTATCCGAGGGGGAATACCAGGTCCAGCCGTAAGCCACCAAGCCGCCTCTTTTGCCCCACTGCTTCGCCAATTCCAGCTCCCGCTCCAAAAGGAAATAATCCGCAGACTTGCTTTGGGCGCAGCTTAAATCTCCTTGACGTATGGCGGGAAGCCTGCCTGTTACGTTTTGTATTGCCGCAATTTCCGCATCTGTGCCGACGGTGACCTTCTGTCCCGTCAATGTCTTTTTTCCGTAATATTCGCTGAGCTTTGCCATTGTCTTTATGGTATTGGCGCTTGCGTTGGGATTTACGGGGGATTTGCTCATAAGGTAAAAACCGTCGCTTACGCTTCTGCCGTTTTCCAATTTCACCTTATCCATATACGCCATTCCAGATACCGATTGAAGGGTTATGGTATTATCTCCTTTTTTAAGGTAAATGCCGTCAATGGAAAAGGGCTGAAAGGCGGTAACGTCCTTTTTGTAAATAATCCCCTTAGACACTCCGTTAAAGGTTTCATAGCCTTCCGAGGAAACAGACTTATTGCCTCCGATAATAACGTCCACTCCCGTATCAAAGGCGCACATATAGACAGTCAGGCGATAATACTGAGTTGACGGCACGTGAACGGTAAAGGTTGCGTATTCGTGCGTGTCAATTTGAATAAATCCCGTTCCCGTATAGCCCATAAGGTAGGTTTGATTTTTGTTTTCGCATACATCTTCAAGCTGTATCTCCTGCGAAAACTCCTCCTTGGTTATAAAAACCTCTTTTTCCTGATACCTGTCCGGAATTGAGGGCTTGGGACTGGCGGTTGCCGCTGTGGTGGCTTCCCCCGTATTTGGAGCAGCAGTGACAACTCCCGTGTGAAGTGTGTCGGTGGGAGGAGTATCATAGGTAACGCTGCTGCACCCCGTAATTAAAAAAGCTGCTGATAGTATTGATACTGCGGCTTTTATTTTTTTACTCATTTTTTAACAATGCCTTTCCTAATAAGCCTTAATAAACCTTATAAGAAGAATTGGCGGCGGCTTATGTTTGGGGTAATTCCCTTTTAATTGCTTCGATAGTTGTATATATCAAGATGTTTCAAGCCTTAATTTTTCCAGCGCACTATCGCCTTATCCCCTTGATGAAGCTCTGCGCCAAAGCTGATCTCGCTGCCGTTTAAGGTAAGCTCCACTCCGCTGCCCTGAGGATTTTTGGTATCCAAATCAGCGTAGCTCATAAGCTCTAAAAATGTATGAGGTTCTCCGTCGTTTTTTTCGGGAAGGGTTATGGGACTGCCGTTTAAGGTAAGCTGAATGGCGGGGATTCTGCCTGTTTGAACTCCGTAAAGCTCGGTGCTAAGATTTTTTCCGCTTGGCATATTTATTTGGGGATATTCGTCGGTTTTGTTGCTCACTGCGGATTGACCGATGGATAATTCCTGAGATAAATCCCGTGATGATTCCGATACGCCTTGCAAATCGCCCAAAGAACTTTGAGGCGCATAAGTGCTGTTATATGCGGTTTCTGTGTCTGCGGGCTGAGATTGAGCTGAAAAATTCGCTGTATTTGCTGAATTTATTTCAGACTGCTGTTGAGCATTCACATTTGGAACGCTTGCCGCCTGCGCCGATATATTAGCATTTTGATTGGGAACACCTATAGCCTGCGCCGGTATATTAGCATTTTGATTGGGAACACCTATAGCCTGCGCCGGTATATTAGCATTTTGATTGGGAACACCGACAGTCTGCGCCGATACATTAGCGTTTTGATTGGGAACAGCGACGGTTTGTGCAGGCTTACTTACCGCTTGTACGGGAACATCAGCGGACTGCACCGATAGGTTTACTGTTTGAGTTGGAACAAAAGCGGGCTGCATAGGCTTGTTTACAGCTTGCGGATTAGCGCTGCCGTCCTGCTTTGCAGCGTTTGCATCTATAAGTGTTTGGATTGTTCTTATTGCTCCCGAGGATTCGTCGTCCTTTGATCCGTGCGCTGTATTTGCCGCTTGTATTTGCTTATTCAAGACTTCAAGGGAGGAACGGGAATCTATGGCGGCAGAGGGGTTTTCGCCTAAAATAGACGTTATCATTTTTATTGTAATAACATCTCCGTCCGTCAGCACATAGGCTTGCTCCGCCAGCCTGCCGTTAACCGCAAAGCCCTCCGAATACTCGATGCCTATTGATTCCAACAAATCCCCAAGCGTTAATATACCGCTTGTAACCACCTGATCCAATGGCTGAATTTCATAATCGGGATCTTTTGCAGCGCCGTTTACCGTCACTTCAAGACCGAACTTGTACTTCTTTCCTCCGAAGGAAACACTGCCCGAATTATACTTGCTGTAGTCAATTTCCTTTGCCAAGGTAGTATGTGCGTTTTCGCCGTTTTTAGCAGGAATGACGGTAACCTTGTCCCCTTGAGTAACAACGGTGGTAAGCCCTGCGTTTTTGCCGTTTACAATAATTTCCGCCGAGGTCATCAACGTGCCTTTGCGGAATACTTTGTTGCCGTTTAAGGTAAAGGTAAGCCCCTGTCCCGAATGTCCCATAATCTCCGCAGCCTTAAAGCCGGCGGCGGACAAAAGCTGAAATACGGTAAGCTTTTTGGTGTCGAAAACTCTCACCTTTTTATCGTTTACAGTGATAACCGAAAAGTCATAGCCTCTGTCGCTTAAAGCGGTTACTCCTATTCCTATGGGGGTTATGTATTCTGCACCCATTTTAAATCTGCCTACGTCCACGTTGCGTACAAATTCGCTGCCGCCTACCGCCACTCTGTCCTCTTCAATATCCAGCTTATCCGCAACCAAGGTGGTAAGTCCCTTGATAAGGCTTCCGCCGCCTACAAGGAATACAGCCTGTGGAGGACCGCCGTTGATTTTTAACACAGCGTCGCATATAGTAGCGGACAAGCTGTCCATACTTGGCAGTATGCTTTCAATAAACTCCGCCTGCGTTATGGTATGTGAAAGTCCGAATATGTCCTTGTAGGTGATTTCCTCGCCTGAGTCGGCGTCGTATTTCATTTGCTCAGCAGCTGCAAAATCCACCAAAAAGGTTTTTATGATTTCCTCGGTAATTTCATCGCCCGCAACGGTAGCCATAGCGTATGCGATAATAGAGCCGTCCTTTGATATGGCAATATCGGAAGTACCTGCGCCAATATCCACCAAGGCAATATTTATCAAGCGTATTTCGGGAGGAATAATCACGTTCATAGCGGCAATAGGCTCAAGAGTAAGGCTTTGAACCTCTAACTTATTCAGCTCCATAACCGAATACAAGCCTTCCACCACTATTCCCGGCAGAAAAGCCACCACCATATTGATTTGAACCTTCTGTCCCTTGTGACCGATAAGGGAGATCATCTTGTAATTATCCAAAAAATAGCTTACCACATTGTGACCTACGCAGTAAAAAAGAGTGCCGCCCTTTTTTGTTTCCTCGTCAAGTTGAGTTTGGGCAAGGGATATGGTTTCCATTTCCATTGAGGCTACCATTTCCTCGGTTATTATCTCGCTGTCGGATATGTCAAATTCCTTTGAGATATTGACGGTTTTTAAGGCACGTCCTGCGGCGGCAATGCAGGCTCTTTGGAGAGTGAAGCCGCATTTTGCCTCCAACTGCGCTTTTACCTCTCCCACGATTTTCGCCACCTGCTTAATGTCCTCCACCTGACCGTCAACCATTGCCCTGCGTGTGTGAGGAATCGAAACGCATTCAGCCACTCGGAAAATATCCCCGTCCTTTTCCCCCACAATACCCACTACCGTTCTTGTGCCGATGTCAAGGGCAAAAATTTTATCTCCCTGCTGTCCCGTCTTTTTGCCGTTTCTTTTAAGAATTTGTTCAATATCCATATTCTTCTCCTGTTATGAAGATTTATCAGCTTGTCAAAAAGCCTGTTGCAAGCCTTTCCGATAAGCTGAGGTAAAGTGTTTCGGCAAGACAAAATCAAAAATAGAGCGGAATCTTGCCTGCTGAGATTTTAAAGATTTAAATCAAATTTAGTTTTATAAAAGGTTTTTAATCGAGATAAATTTCAGCTTAGGCTTTTTACAGCTTTGATATATTATTCACAGCTTAATAAGCTTATCAAAAGTCTGCTTCTTCAAATGCTCCTTTACCATATCCGTAATCTCTCCGAAAACCCGCTGATAATTACAAGGCAATCCGTCCGAGCTGCAATGACAGCTGTACTCCTCCGAAAGACAGCGGCTGAAGCGATATTCTCCCTCCACTATCTCGATAACGTCGTAAAGGGAAATTTCCGAAACAGGCTTTATCAATCGATAACCGCCGTAAACTCCCTTGTAGCTTTTTACCAAATTTCCGCCTACTAACTTTCTGAGAATCTTTAAAGCAAATCTTAAAGGCACGTCGGTAAGCTCCGAAATAGTTCCTGCGTCCAAACAGCCCTTTACTGCCTTGTTTTCTTTTATAAGTCCGTTTTCCGAATTATTTGCCGATTCCGCCGCCGATTTCTTTGCCAAAGCGTCCACTATTCTTATTGCATAATCGGTTTCAAGGGTTATGTGCATATTTTTTTCCTTTCGGTTAAAGCATATTTATAAGATATTGCACCTATCTTTTCGGCAGAATTTGTCTTGTCTTCAACAAAATTTGCCGAAAATCTTTACACAAATCCTATAAACACAAGCTTTGAGAAATTATTGTCTTATTTTTCCCGCAACAAGCCGCTGTATTCCGTGATAGTCGCTGTAAATTGTACATTCAAAGCCGCTTGCTTCCATTATATTCTTTACTTTTCCCCCTTGACTGTCCCCTGTTTCAACGGCAAATATTCCGTCCTTCTCCAATAAGCCCTTCCACTTTTCAAATATTACCCTGTAATAGTCTAAGCCGTCGTTTCCTCCGTATAAAGCAAGCTCCGGCTCGTGCCTTACCTCTTTTTGCAGATTTTCCATTTCTTCTGCCGTGAGATAGGGGGGATTTGCGGTAATTACCCCGCATTTTTTCGGCAGCTTTTCAAGCAATTCAGCTGTGGGATTAAGCACGTCCCCTTGTATGCAGAAAACCTTATTTTCACAGTTATTTAGAATGATATTTTGTGTGAAATAGCTTGCCGCTTCTTCGCTTATTTCAATCCCGTAGCATTTTGCGCCGCTTTTTTTGCTTATTGCAACGGGAATACAGCCGCTTCCCGAACACAGGTCTATAACTATGCTGTCTTTATTTACAAAGGGCAGCACCTTTTCCACCAAAAGCTCCGTTTCCTGCCTTGGGATAAGCACTCCTTCTCCCAGTTTAAATCGGTAGCCGTAAAAATCCCATTCCCCTATTATGTATTGGAGAGGCTCGCCCTTAACTCTTTTTATTGCCGCTTGTGTGATTTTCTCTTCCGTTTCCGATGACACCTCTTCATCGGGCGGCAGTATAAAATAGCTTTCCCCCAAGCCCCAAGCAAGAAGCTGATTTGCTTCAAAATCGGGATAAGCCTGTGGATTGTTTTCCAATATCTTTCGTATGTTTTGTTTTAATTTTGCGATTACCATTTATCGTCCTCGTTCTCTTTCGGCAGGCAGGGCTTTATTGCGGCGATTGCACACTCTATCTGGCTTGCGTCGGGCTCTCTTGTGGTAAGCCTTTGCATAGCAAGTCCCGGTGCGGAAATTATCCTTGTGGCTATATTGTCGTATCTGCCCGCAATTCTTATTATCTCATAGCTAATGCCCACAATAAGCGGCAAAAGCAGCAGCTTGCATACTACTCTCAGCAAATCCGCCGCAAACTTTCCAACGCCAAACCACGCCGTAAAGGATTCGCTGTTTATGGGTACAAGAGAGGTAACGAGAATACTTACCGCCAACACCAAAAATATAAAGCTGGTGCCGCAGCGGGGGTGAAAGCGTATGTGCTTTTTCACGTTCTCCACCGTAAGCTCCTCCCCCGCCTCGTAAGTCGCTATTGTCTTATGCTCTGCTCCGTGGTATTCGTAGGTTCTGCGAATATCCTTCATTAAAGAGGTGAGCCACAAGTACACAAGGTAGATGATAATTTTAATCACGCCCTCGAACAATGAGCGGAAGGGTGATATATCGGTGTTGCCAAACAAGCCCTGCAATCCCGTAAACAGCCAGGTGGGAACAAACAGGAAAAGCAGAACCGCCAACGCCGCTCCGAAAAATCCTCCCACAGCTCCAATTACCGAAACCAGCTTGTCCCCGAATTTGTCGGTAAGCCATTTTTCAAATTTAGAGGGTTCTTCTTCCCCGTCATCGTCCAAATAGCCCGATATTTCCATAGACTTGTTCATATACTTCAAGCCGTCCTTAAGCTGAAGTACAAAGTTAAATATTCCTCTTACAAAAGGACATTTCTGATACCATTTTCTTTCGGGCAGATCCCAAACCTCAACATCGATTTCGCCGTCCTTTTTCCGAACAGCCATAGCTCCTTTGCTGACGCCCCGCATCATTATTCCTTCTATAAGCGCCTGTCCCCCTACTGTGGTGCGCTTTACGGGTATTTCTCTTTTTGTCATTTTTTTCCTTTCTTTTGCTTTATGCTTTATTTAGTCTGAGCAATCTTAACAATAGGCAAGGTGATAATAACGGCAGTGCCTTTTCCAAGCTCGCTTTCAATATCAAGCCTTCCGTTGTGCAGGGCAATCAATTCGTCCGCCACCGCCAAGCCTATTCCCGAACCTCTTACCGTGTTGTTTGCCTTGTAAAAGCGGTTTTTTACTTTAGGCAAGTCCTCCTTGCTTATACCGCAGCCGTTGTCGGAGATTTTAATTATCGCTTTATCAGGCGTAATATTTGTGTCAATGTTGATTATTCCGCCTTTTTTGCTGTATTTAATTCCGTTGTCTATTATATTTAAAAACACCTGTCTTAAACGGTTTTTGTCGCCGTAAACCATAGCGATTCCCTCAGGCTCTTTGTAGTTTATGAGAATGTCGTTTTTTGCGGCTCTTTCGGTGTATATTAAAACTGCGTCGGTAAGCTCCGCCACCACGTCCATATTTGCTTTTTGCAGCAGCAGCTTTTTATTCTGTATGCGGGAGAAATCAAGCAGCTCCTCCACCATAGAGGATAAGCGCTCGGTTTCGGTGCTTATAACTCTCATTCCTTTAGCAAGCGTTTGTTCATCCTTAAGCTCCATAATGGTTTCGCTCCAGCCCTTTATAGCCGTTAAAGGAGTTCTCAGCTCGTGAGATACGGAGCTTATAAAGTCGTTTTTTATCTTCTCGCTGTCCTGAAGCTCGTCTGCCATTTGGTTGAAGCTGCGGCAAAGGTCGCCTATTTCATCGTTTCTTTTTACCTTTAATCTGAACTCAAAATCACCTTTCGCCAACTTTTTTGCCGATTTGGATATTTCCTTTATGGGAGCTACAATGGAGGTAATAAAATATATTCCCGATAAAAGCACTAACAGCAGCACGAAAATCGCCACTCCCACCGCTGCCGCCGCCAACTTAAACAGCTGACGGTCAACCTTGTCAAGACTTGTGATAAGCCTTATTGCATTATAGTCGGAATTTCCCGATTCGATAACCACGGTTATCGCCATATATTTTTCGCTTGAAGGATTGCTGTCCAATTTGCCTATAAACTGTCCTCTGCCGCTGCCGCCCGATATGGCGGAAAGGTAATCGGGCATTTCGGTTTCCATTTCGGGGGAAAAACCGCTGCTGGAGATTTTCGGCTTTCCGTTTTTATCTATCGCCATAAGCTCCATAACGTTCTTTTTGCTGAAATATTCAACTGTATCTCTTATTTCGTTTGCGTAATTTCCCGGTGAATCCTCATAATATCTTGTCAATACTTCGGATATAATGTTTGCCTCAGAGCCTAAATACTGACTTACCGCATTGTAATAATAAGACTTTGCGGTAAAATATATTCCCACTATTATCACTATCATTATTGCGGCGATAATGCTGAAGCTGTTGACAAACCACCTTGCCGCAATGCTTTTTCTTTTTTTGCTCACCCTGACAGCCTTTCAATGATTTTTATAATTCGATATTTACATTCTTATGGGGTATACTGCCATTAAAAGCTTAATAAGCCGTATGCTTGGGTTCTGCTTCCATAATCGTAATGTGCTTTTCTTGCTGCTGCTTTATACACCTAAACTGCGTATGTCGATTTCTTATATTATAATTGCCTTTAACCGTTTGTTTGTTCTTACCGCCGCTTTAAGATTTTGCTCTGCCGGCAGATTTATGTTTTATTTGATTTTTCACATCTGCGCGTGTAGCCTCTGTTTTATTTCCACTGACAGTGGCGGCTCTCCACTCTAACACTTTGTGCTGCTGGCAGATATATGTTTTATTTATTCTTTCACTTCTGCGTGTGTCACCTCTGTTTTATTCACACTGACAGTGTGGTGGCTCTCCACTTGCGTGGGGCACTTAGGTGGATACCACAGGGGGAGGGGCGG
>CAZRRT010000018.1:0-28622 GCA_964602605.1 uncultured Ruminiclostridium sp. | reverse complement strand
AATATTTTTTATTTTTGTTGGAGAAGTAATTGAGTTATTTTGTAATTTCAATCATATATAATATTTTTAAGAGATAAGAAATAACGCTTCAAAAAAACAATTAAATATACGATTACAAGGCACAGTATTATGCCCGTTGTTAACGGCGACTGTCCCTTCTTCATAGCGTTTGGAGCTTTTTAGCTCTAAGAGTGTTTTCCATAAGCATAGCGATAGTCATAGGTCCGACTCCGCCGGGAACAGGTGTTATGTAACTGCATTTGGGAGCGACGTTTTCAAAATCCACATCACCGCAAAGCTTTCCCTCGGCATTTCTGTTCATACCTACGTCTATAACCAATGCGCCCTCTTTAACCATATCGGCGGTAACAAAGCCCGCCTTGCCTACTGCCGCAACCAATATATCCGCTCTTTTGCAGACCTCGGCAAGATTTTTTGTTTTGCTGTGACAAATGGTAACCGTGCCGTTTTCGTGCAGCAAAAGCATAGCCATCGGTTTTCCCACAATATTTGAGCGCCCGATAACCACACATTCCTTTCCTCCGACTTCTGTGCCGGTGGAATGAATAAGCTCCATAACCCCTGCGGGAGTGCAGGGAAGAAAAGAGTATTCGCCAATCATAATTTTTCCCACGTTTACAGCGTTAAAAGCGTCTACGTCTTTATCGGGACTGATACGCTCTATAACCTTTTTTTCATTTATTTGAGAGGGAAGTGGCAGCTGCACCAAAATTCCGTTTACGTTAGCGTCGGAATTAAGAGCTTCCACTAATTCCAAAAGCTGTTCTTCCGTGGTTTCCTCAGGCAAGGCGTATTCATAGGAGGTTATTCCGCAAAATTCACAAGCCTTTTTCTTGTTGTTAACATATACTCTGCTGGCTTGATTGTTTCCCACAATAACAACAGCCAATCCTATTTTTAAGCCTTTTTCCGCTATTTCGTCCCTCACTCTTTCCTTGACCTTTTGAGAAACTGCTTTTCCGTCAATTAAATTCATTTGTTTTCCCCTTTGCTTTCAGTATTTTGCTTACTATTATCGTTTAAATCGGTATCTAACTTAATATTTTCGGTATCGTCCCCCAAAATGCTGGGAGCGGCTTTGGTTTCTTCAGACTTTTTAGCCGATTTCATAGCCCTTTTTGCTTCTTCCTTTTCCTTGTCGAGAATTAGCTTTGTTTCAAATTCCTTAAGCCTTTCACGGCTTATGTCGGTATTGACATAAAGAGGCTTTTGCTCTTTTTTTGCGGATATTTTAAAGTATATTATCATAATTAACGATAAAATGGCAGACGTAATGGCAACAACCTGGGATATTTTCAAAGAACCCGCATATAAGCTGTCGGTTCGCAGCTGTTCAATCCACGCTCTGCCCAAGCCGTACCAAAGAACGAAAAACAAAAATACCTCGCCGTCAAAGGTTCTGATTTTATTTATCAAAAAGTGAATAAGCAAAAATCCTATTAAGCACCACAAGCTCTCATACAAAAAGCAAGGGTGTACAAGAACAATTTCATCACCCGAAGCGTTTGCGGCGGCTTCTTTTACAATGGGATCTAAGGCAATCTGCGTTCCCGTCATACCCCAAGGCAGATTTGCGGCGGTAGGTGCGCCGTAGCATTCCTGATTGATAAAGTTTCCCCACCTGCCTATTGTCTGTCCTATTAGAATTGCGGGAGCTGCAATGTCTAACAGCGGAACAAAAGGCATTTTCTTAATTCTGCACATAATCAGCGCAGTTATTACGCCGAAAATTATTCCTCCGTAAATTGCAAGTCCGCCGTCGTGTATTTTGGTAAAGACTGTTATAAAATTATACTTGTTTTCCGAATCGGGATTCATAAGGTTATAAAACAGGCAGAAATAAATTCTCGCTCCTATAAATCCAACGATAATCGACACAAAAGCCGAGTCGAAAACATTGTCGGAAATAAGTCCCACCTTTTTTGAGCGTTTCATTGCATATAAAAACCCTAAAACCACTCCAACGGCGATAAGTATTCCGTACCAATATATATCCATTCCGAAAATGGTGAATGCAACACGGTTGATTTCAATTTCTCCCGAAAACAAATTGGGAAATTCCACCGAATTTTTTAATAAGCGCATATGTTTTTCCTTTCTTTTATTCCGCTGAATCCAAAGGCTGAATTACAGAAATGCTGCAATTATCCAAATCTATCTTATTTAGAGCGTCTACAATATCGCTGTAAGCCAAATTTGCAACTATATCTATATTATCGAAAACGCCGATACCAAGCATTTGTGCGTTTAACATAGCCGTGGCGTTGGAGCTTACGTTTTCAAAGCTGTACAGCAAATCGCCGTATGAACGCTTTTTTATGTTTTCAAACTGTTCTTTGTTTGGAAGATCGGTTCTTAATCTTACAAGCTCTCGGTTAATTTTTTCTTTAAGAATAAGCGGTTCTTTGGATTCGCCGTCAATCTCGCAGAGAAAAAATCCTCTTCCGCAGAAAACGCTCAGACTAAAGGTATCGTTTATAAGTCCCTGCTGGTACATATCGGTGTAAAAGGAGGAGGTGCAGCCCAAGCAGGTTTCCAACAATATCTTATACGTTACATAAGCCTTTTGCATTTCCCTTACCGTCATTTTGGGGAACTTGTACATTATGTTAAAAATCGGCTGAGCGCAGGGAAGCTTCATAGCAACGGATTTTTCCTTAACCTCATAAGGCTCGTCGGGAATAGTTTTTTCCAATTTATGATCTTCCGAGGGCTTTAAAAGTCGGTCGCATATTTCAAGAGCCTTGTCGGGATCAAAATTTCCCGCTATCGAAAGCACCATATTGTGCAGATTATAGAATGTATTATAACATCGGTATAAAAGCTCCTTGTTAATTTTCGCTATGCTTTCCTTTGAGCCCGCTATGTCTATTCTGACGGGATTATTGTAATATACCGCCTGCAAGCCGTTAAAGAAAACCCGCCAGCCGGGATCGTCTCTGTACATATCAATTTCCTGAGCGATAATGCCCTGTTCCTTTTCCACGTTTTCATCTGTAAAATAAGGCTCTTGAACAAATTTAAGCAATATTTCCAAATTCTCCTCAAACCTTTGGGAGCAGGAAAAAAGATAAGCCGTTTTGTCAAAGGAGGTAAAGGCGTTGGCGCTTGCACCCGTTTTTGCAAACTGAGAAAAGGCGTTGCATTCGTCGCTTTCAAACAGCTTATGTTCAAGATAATGTGCAATTCCGTTGGGTACGGTTACAAAATCGCTGTCCTGATCGGTTTTGAAGGTTGTGTCCACCGAGCCGTAGTTTGTGCCGAATAAGGCGTATACGCTGCTGAAATTCTCCATAGGGTACAGACATATTGTGCAGCCGCTTTTATGCTTGACACGGATATATTTTTCACCGATTTTTGTACTTTCTATAATTTCTTTTTTGTTATCCATTTTTTATTCAACTTTCTTTATTGTATAATCAAAATCCGATGTCCCCCGCCTCTTAGGCGGCGGATTCCATTCAGTCCTTCAGTGGGGGACACAATCCCCCACTGAAACCCTAAGGGGCTTGTGCCCCCGGATTTTTCATAAATTCGGGGCAATGCCCCTCATTGAAAACTCATTAAGGCGCAAGTACGTAAAAAGTATCAAGCTTTAAAGACTCGGCAGCTTTTACAATATCCTCCTTAGTCACCCTTTCATCTTTCAGTATGGTTTCTTCCGGAGAAAGAATTTCGTCACAGTAAATATGGGTCAAATACCAAACCGCCATTACGTTTAAGCTGTCGTTGTAGGTCTTTAAGTAGTTTTTGCGGTACATTTTTGCATTGATAATATCTTCATCGGAAAACTCGCCTTTTTTCATTTTATCCAACTGACTTAGTATTTAATAGTAGGCTTTAGCTATGTTTTCCTTATCGACTCCGCACTTTACAAATAGACAGCCCTTCAGCTTATTGACCGAAGACCAGCAGCTGTAACACAACGACATTTTTTCTCTGACGTTTTCAAAAAGCTTTGAGGAGGGAGATCCTCCGTAGAGTATATTCATAATCTCCATAGCCGAGTTGTTGTTAAAATCGGTTTTAAAGCCTAAAATCATCTTGCTTTGCTTTACGTCCATAGTTTCCGTAACTTTTTCCGGCTTGGGTTTTAATGGGCTTAAGGAAGTTTCGTAATCAAAGATTTCCTCTCGGTTAAGCTTTGAAAACAAGCTAATAAGCCTTGGCTTAATATCTTCAAAATCACTTGCTCCCGAACAGATAATCTCGATACGACAATGCTGCATAATTCTCAAATAAGCTTTATATGCCGAAAGGGGAGTAACCTGTTTTGTTTTTTCAACAGTTCCCAATTCTCTTATTGCGTAAGGCTCTCCTCTGAACATCACTTCAGCGGCTTTACGGGACGCATAGGCTTGCTTATCGTTAATTTCCGATTCAATATCGTCAATAACCGACTGCTTTTCCAACGCTATAAACTTATCATTAAATTTACCGTTGTCAGCCAATGGGTTAAATAAGCATTCGGCTATCATATCAACCGCCATTTCGTTCATATTTTCCCCTTCCAAGGCGTATCTGCCGTCTATATAGTTTATAGAAAAGGATATAAGCTGACAATCTCCCATAAAATTAACGTTGCCGCCGCTAAGAACGGCAGAATACATAGCAGAGAGCTTATTGTTAAGGGAGGCATAGGTGGGATATTTTTGGCAGCATTTTGAAAGATAGCGTGAAACCACGGCATTTTCCGACGCTACCTCCTCAGATAACGGAGAGAAAAAGTTTATTGATATAAGATTGGCTTTAAATCTTGAATCGGTAATAGTGCTTAAAAAAATCTGCTTTCCGATTTCTTTTCTTCGAAAATTATTGGGCATCTCTGTTCCTTTCATATTTAAAACTTGAATATTTATCACAACTATATAGTATAGCATATTATTGTGATAATTTCCATAGTTTTTCAAAAAAAATCACCGCTGATTGAGCGGTATTATATTCAACGATTTTGGCAGAAATTAAAACTTGATATTATCTTTTAAAAAATCATATATACAGACAAAAAAATGGAACCTCAAAAGGTTCCAAACTTAAATAATTAGAATGTGTAGAACAAAAGAAAGGAGACAACTAAAAATTAAGTAAATCATTGTGATTTAACTTACTTGTATTATATAACAGTTTGTTGAGTTTGTCAATAACTTTTTAACATTATTGAAAATATTTGTATAAACTTATAAATAGAAAACCAATAAAATGTACATTGTTTACACAAAATAGGTGAAAATGTATGCTAATTGTTAAATATTTTTGTTGACTATTACGGCAATTATTGCTTAATGAATTTCCTGTCATTATCTGTTATAGAATTATCATCGGAAATAAACCGCTGAACAGTCATTGTTAAATGATATTTTTCTCTTAATGCGGCAATAGTATTCATCATAGGCGAATTGTGGTGATTGTCAAGGGATTTTTGATCCGCCCAGCTGTCAATTAAAAGAACGGTTTCGCTGTCGTTAAAGGGGAAGAAGTATTCATATTTTTCATTGCCTTCTTCAGCTCTGATTTTTGCAGCCGTTCCGCTTTTTTCCATTTCTTCCGCAAATTTCCTTGCACTTCCGTTTTGCCCCGTATAATAAATATTAACCGTAAAGCTCATAACCTATCCTTTCAACGGCTTAATCTTTTTTCTTAAAAAGAACTATGTCATAAAAGCTTTTTGTATCCGAACAAACATAGCCGCTTATAAATCTTCCTGTGGGTGAGTTTGTGCAAAGGTATGCGTATCTCGGTTCTCCGTTTTCGGGCGCAAGCTCATAATAATGATCATAGCCTGTGCAGTTGTCATATTTTATATTAACATTAGGCTTTCCTATTTCTTGTTCAAGATGATATAGATCGTCATATTTTTCAAGGTATTCCTTTATCTGCTGTACGGTAATGTTTCTTTCGGGATATGGCTGGAAAATAAAGCCTGAGTTATGTATAAGCCTTGCGCTGACCTCATTTTCGCTTTTTATATTGCATACAAGATTTTTGCCGCTGTAATCTTCGTCCAAGGCATAGCCCTCAAGATTTTCAATGGAAAGAAAGTCCACTCCCACATCATCGGGAGAATCAGTACATTCATAGCAAAAGCTCAAACGGATACAATACCACTTTCCGTCTAAAGTGCAGGTATAATCAGTGCTTCTGTGCTGTGTGTTGTGTCCGTGATTATAAGAGCCGCCTGAGGAAACCGCACCTCCTTCAAGCTTGCATTTGCCTATTCCCTTAGGGTATGCGGCAATAAACTCGTCAACAGCCTTTTCAAAGCTTGGTGAATTTTGAATATTTGGGGTAAAGGTCTTTTTGAATAAATCCCAATCCTCAGCTTCAGCCGCACTGAAAAGCTGCTCTGTTGCAGCCTTGGCAGCGCTGTTATCTGTAGTCCACTCATTCCTCCACTTATCGGTAACGCTTGTATAGGATTGTCTTTTTATGCTTGTTGAAATTTGACTTGAAATCCCGCCCGCAGCAAAGAATATAACGGTTAATACAGGAATAGAAAGTAAAAGAGAACCGATGACAATAAATACTGTCGGAAACTTTTTTCGTACATTGGCAGTCTTTGCCTTGCTGATTATTCCGATGATGAGAAAAATAAGTCCGATGATAAACAAAGCCGCTAAAAATATAATTCCGATAATCAAAAGAGCAATCATTGAATAAGCTAATGCCATATTATTACTCCTAACTACTTTTTACTTTTTTTCTTTTTTGTTTCGGGCAATTCTGGGTACATTTTTTCCATTAGCTTTGCTAAAAAGTCTTTATCCTCCAAATTGTCAACCAAAAGCATTTCCTTTGCCCCTTCGTAAGGCAGAGAATATTCTGCATTGGGCATAAGCTTTTTTGCAGCGTCAACAGGCTTTACGAGAAATCTGTTGTCGTAAATTCCGCCTGCGACCTTATCCTTGTAATAAATAACATATTCGCCCATCATCGCTCTGTGGGAAACTTCCTTAGCCTTGGACAGGCAATCTAAAACAAATTCCAAATATTCCTTTGAAGTAGCCATTTTAAAACGTTTCCTTTCCTTTTTTATTCCTGCTAAATTGATTAGTCGGAAATCCTTAAAGCATAAGCGTATTTCTGCGTTTTTTCTTGTCTGTCAGAATCCGTTGGGCGCATAAAACATTCAAGAGTCAGTGGGCAGAGCTATAAATCAGCGGATATAATTAAACGATACTTTATTGATTTTTTCGGGAGGCTCAACCTTGCTTTCCGACTTCATTCTCAAGAGATAAGCCATATTCTGTCCCAAAGCGTCCATCATCTGCATTGCCTCTTCGTCCTTAACGCATTCTCCCTCAACTCTGCCGTGAACGTCATTCCAATATATTGAAGGAACTTGTATCATTTCGGTAATTCCAAAATAATTATTTATGCTGTGATAAGCGTGGATAGCGCCTCCTCGGCGCAATGCTACCACAGCCGCCCCCGGTTTAAAGCGGAAGTTTTTTCCAAAGCTGTAAAATACTCTGTCTAAAAAGCACTTTAAGCCGCCGTTTATATCTGCGTAATATACGGGAGATCCGATAATAATACCGTCGGCTTTTGCCATTTTTTCACCGATTTCATTAAGACCGTCTTTATCTCCGAAAGCGCATTTGCCTAATTTTGAACAAGCTCCGCAGGCTTTACAGCCGCAGATATTCATATTACCCACTTGAATAATTTCGGTTTCTATTCCTTCTTTTTCAAGAATATCGCAAATTCTTTTTAGTGAGGTGTATGTATTGCCGCTTTTCCTTGGGCTTCCGTTAATAGCTATTACTTTCATAATATATCCTTTCTTATTTTAATATATTTATAATATATTATCACAAAAAGAAAATTATTGCAAGCACTTGAAATAATTTGTGAATAATGATATAATAATTTCAAAAGTAAGCAAAGCGAGAAAAGTATTATAATTTTTGAAATTATTGCTTGTTTTATTATGTTATTATAATTAAGAGAATTACGGAAGATATTGCAAGCTTTGTTTATTGGAAAGGAAAGTATTATGGATCAAAACCTAAATTCAAATCCGGATTTTCAGCAAAACAACCCAAATTCATTAGAAAACTCAACGGAGAATTATCAGCCTAACCTTAATTCGGATAATGTTCAAAACCTTCAGCCCCGGTTTCAGGCAAATCCTAATGATAATCTTCAGCTTCAAGCAAATCAAACGCCTCAGTATCAGGCAGATCCGTTTTTTCAAGAGTATCAGGCTCCCGTATATGCAAATCAATTCAGACCGATTAAGAAAAAAATCAATCCTTTGGCAATAATAATCCCGATTATCGCCTTAGTTACCGCCGCCGCAGTGCTTTTGATTTTTATGCTGAACAAGACAGATTATAAAAAATCAGAGCAAAAATATTTTGCCGATATGTTTGACAGCGTATTGTCCGCTGCGGAAAAAAAGGAAGCAAATCCCGATCCTCAAACCGTTTCTATCAATTTTCAAAGTCCTTTGGATAATATAATGGGAAATATTCTTGATATATCCAATATAGACGTTAAGTATGATACGGCGGTAAACGGAAAAAACATTTACGGTATCACATCTTTTAAGATGGGAGATATTGACCTTAACAGCGAGTATTGGTTCAACGGCGGGGAAAGCTATTTAATGCTGTTTCTTCCCGATATTTCCGATATATATTTAAAAGCGGAAATAGGCACTGAGCTGAAAAAAAGCAGTATTCCCGAAGCCTCGGATATGTTAAGAGTTTTCAAGGACGTATGTTCAAAAACTTCAGAAACTTATTTTGATATAATCGGAGAACCCGAAGTATTGAAAAATCAGGAGTTTAAAGTCGGAGGAAAAACCTACACTGCGGACAAAACCGTAATTCACCTTGATTCGGTTCAGTGTGCAACCTTAGTAAAAGCCTTTTATACAAACATTTTGGACAATGAAGAGGCTGTAAAAATGATATGCGATTTATACTCCTTGGAGAATAAAGAGGAATTACAGAAAAGATTATACGACGAGTTTCATATTGAAGAGATTGAAAGCGTTATTAACGGACAAAGCGGCGCAAACGCATACCTTGATATGACTGTTTATTTAAAAAACAAAAACATAATAGGAAGACAAATCCAAACCAATAGTACGGACAATCGCAAATCCGTATTGGAGCTTTATAATATCCCGACAGAAGCAGGAAGCGTTAAATATGTCACAGCAGGCGGAGATTCTTATAATTATGAGTCGGACGCAGATGAATACAAAACGTTTTTCACTATCTTAAACGAGGATACTGTAAAAAATAACATTCACAGCGGAACAGCGGTTATAAGCGCCAATGACAACGAAATAAACATATCCTACAACGATTTTGCGGTAACAGAAAAGCTTTTCCAAGGCACAGCTTCTTTGTCGGTAAAGGACAATCCCGGTTTTGAAGCAAGTATGGAGCTTTCAACCAATGATACCGTAAAAACCGCCGTCATTAAAATACCCAATATTTTCACTTTAACGGTAACTGCTCAGCCTTCCGCACTTCAATACAAAGACGCACCGTCGCCTTCCGACGATAAGCTTGCTGTATTAAACAGTGAGGAGGAATATTGGAACAACGAGCAATTTGAAAAGTTTGCCGAGGATGTAAGCAAATTTATAAATAAGTTTTCGGGTTATGACGACGATGTTCTCGGTTCACAGACTATTGTAGATGATTAGAATATTCGTAATAGAAAGAACTATATAACCCACCAATAAATTCTATATTTCAGATAAATTATGACCCCCATTTGTTTTTAGCAAATAGGGGTTAATTGTTTTTAAGAATAAGTATTTTTTATGAGGAATTTTATATTTACAAATTCATCAGCTTGTTTAATCCGAATTTTATTTAGATGCTCTCAGCTTATTTTTAATCACATCAATTACAAGGGGAAGAACAAATCCTGCAATAAAGGAAATTATTATTGACAAAAATGAGGTT
Organism: uncultured Ruminiclostridium sp.; assembly: GCA_964602605.1. Lineage (GTDB taxonomy): Bacteria > Bacillota > Clostridia > Oscillospirales > Ruminococcaceae > Ruminiclostridium_E. The sequence goes on along the minus strand of CAZRRT010000018.1, from coordinate 18,669 downwards.
ACAACCGCTAAATTTATTTCATAATCGGGGATTTTCAGTATTTTTTCAATATTGTGAAGTACAATGATAATAAACGGGTGCAAAATGTAAATCCACATTGACGCTTTTCTCACCTTTGGTCTTGAGGGGGAGCGTTTTGTAAGCAAATACATAAACAGAAAAACCATAGTGGGAATTAAAAAGATATACATAGAGCAGTGGCGGGGAATATTGAAATTGTTGAGCAAGGTTGCTTCCACAGTCATAAATATGAAAGAGAAAAACGCTCCCAACACATATATATCCGGCTTTTTGTATATTTTGAAATTGTGGATTTCCGATCCCAAGACAAGAAACAAGGGAGCAAAAAACAATCCGTTTCTTGTGTTTGAGAAAATATTGAAAAGCGCATTATAGAATACGTTCAGCGGCGGAATATTAACGGAAATTCCGTAGTAGTTGTCACCGAACAGACCCAGCAAATACAAAATCGAAGCGATAATCAAAACAGTCTTTCTTGATTTTTTTGCGGGTATTTTTTTCAGTCCGTATACAATCAATAAGCCTAAAACAGCGGCGGGGAAATACCATAAATGATAGTATGTGCCGTCAAACAATATTTTTTTAAATATGGTAAAAAATCCGTCCCCTTTATAATCTCCCGCAAGAAAACCGATTGGAAGATATATTAGTATGGAAACTCCATACATAATCAACAGCTTTTTTACTGATTTCTTTATTTTTTCACCATTTGAAAAATCGGTAAAAAAGCCGGTGGTCATAAAGAAAAACGGGACGGCGATTCTGCCTAATATTCCTGTGAAAAACAAATCCACCCATGGGTTTATATATTCAAAGGGGGAGGTGTGAATAATTATTACCAAAGCTGCCGCTATCAGTCTGAACCAGTCCAAAGAACCGTAATATTGTCTTCCTTTTTTCATAATAAATGTCCTTAATTATCTGTTTTTTCGTAAAGAGAATCAAAAATGCTGCATTCGGTCAAATATACGTCCTCTTCATTTCCCACTGTATAGCAGAGCATATCTCCCGCATTTCCCACCATATAACCCTCATAGTTCCATTTTGTAAATACCTTTGTATATCTTTCCACAGGTCTTGCTAATATGGCGGAATTTGTATTTGAAAGGCATTGACGGGCATAAGGAAGCAGGTCGTAAGCCTTCCCCTCGATTAAGTTAATTATAGAAGGAGAGTATTCATAATCTTCGGTGAATATTTCGTCTTCGGGAGTATATTTAAGGTCAAAAATTTCTTTTTGTATGGGATATACCTCACCTGACAGTCCGAACATTATGTATATATCCTCTCCGCTTCTGATAAATACATCTCCGTCCAATGTTCTGATTTTACATTCAGTGCCTGAGGGAAATACGTCGGTTGTTTTTACATAACCGAATTTACCCGGTTTTTTCCTGTACTTTTGTAATTTATGGAAATCTTTATCCTTTACATTATACTTGACAATATCATAACCGCAAAAATATTCCTCCAATTTCTTATTTATGTATGAGGTTAAGGTTTCGTTTGGGAAAAGCCGATTAAAATGCTCACTGCTTATAAAACCGCCTGCTTTGTCTAAATGACCGCCGCCGCTTCCCACCTTTTGAGTAATGAAATCCGCAAATTCGTTAGCCGATACTTCGGGAATACAGCTTCTGACGGAAATTTTATACCCTCCCGAGCATTTGTTGTATGTGAGCGACACATCAATAGTATCAACCTGAATTACAAAATCGCCTATCACTCCCAAAATATTTGGATCGCAAGGAGCAGCCTCCACTATCGCCGTTTTATACTTTTCGATATATTCCGTGTTGGTTATGGCTTGCCCCGCAGTGTTCAGCTCGTTAAAATTAAAATTGGCGTGTTTAAGCTTTGTAACCAATATTTTATCATACTCGAGAAAATCTATCATATCTCTTTCCAAAGGATGACCTATTTCGGACAAATGATCGCTGTCCATATATAAGCCGTAATAAAGCGCAGTGGCGATAGCGGTATCATTAACGTTAAACCCTGCGTTTTTCAGCATAGAAAAGCATATAGCCGAACAGCTTACAAGATTGCTGCGTATTTCCGCCATTTCGTCCGATACCTTGCCTGTGTTATGATGATCTATCATAGCTACGTTTTGTGCGTCAAAATGGGTTACGTTTCCTTGACCGTATTGGCAGTCCACTGTTAAAAGCAGCTGAGGATTGTTCAATTCGCTTACATACTCCAAGGGAATATTCAGCTCGGAAATCATCATAAGCATATTGCTTTTTGTTATTTTGTTTCTTCCGCTGTATATCAATCTGACACTTTTGCCTAAGCTTTTTAAATACCGATAAATTGCATATCCCGAGCCAACGGCGTCTGCGTCGGGATTATCATGAATTTGAATAATTATATCGTTAAATTTGTTAAGCCGGGATAATTTCATAAATTCTTTTTCCTGTTCTTTATTCTTTTTATTTAATTTTATCATTTTAAACGTCATTAGTCAATAGTAACGGCATATTTAGGCAGTTAATTGTAAAATTATTTGTTTTTTGATTGACTTTTTTATAATAATAGGTTAAAATATAATATATGGCTGAGAACAATCAATCGTTTTTCTCAAATCGATCAGCTAATTTTTTTAATGCCTTTTTTTCGATTCTGCTTACATAAGAGCGTGAAATATTAAGCTTTTCGGCGACCTCCCGCTGAGTAAGAGCCTTGCACAGCGTACCTTTTGTGGAGCATAAGCCGTATCGCTGTGTAATTATCATTTTTTCTCTTTCGTTAAGAGTTTCGTTTATGTATCGGTAAAGCTTTTGCAGGTCTATTTTTAAATCCACTTCCTTTGAAACGTCGGTGATGTCTTTAAAAATATCTGCTATGGTAAGCGGATTGCCCTCCTTGTCAACATCTATGGGTGCGTCGAGATACACCTCGTTTTGCTGATGCTTGATTTTTCTGAAGTACATTTTTATTTGATTGTCAATACATTTTCCCGCATAAGTGGAAAAATTGGTGTTTTTATCCTCGGAAAAGGTTTCAACTGCTTTGATAAGTCCGATTGTGCCTATTGAAATCAAGTCCTCCTGCTCGTTTGAGTCCGAATAACGCTTTTTCACAATATAGGCGACTAATCTCAGATTGTGTTCTATCAGCTTTTCCCTTGCGTTTTCATCGCCTTCTGCCACCTTCCTGATACATTCTGTTTCCTCTTTTTTTGAAAGGGGCTTTGGAAATTTGTTGACGCCGTCAAAATGAAGAGCAAAGAACATAAGATTTTTTAAAACCGCATGAATTACCGTATAAAGCATAATCATCAACCTGCCTTTTATTTATTTTCTAATCTATTTTATTTTTACAACAACTTGTTCTATGTTTGTTTAAAAGCTCTAAATTAAAAATATTATATAAAAAGGGTGTATTTATGAAACTGCATTCTATCAGACTTCCTCACAAAAAAGACTCTGCTGAAATGCCCACGTTAAAAACCTTAAACCCTCCAAGAGTTGTGATAAGTATGTCACAGCACGGAGGCGTACCCTGCACTCCTCTTGTAAGCGTAGGGGACGAGGTAAAAACAGGACAGCTCATTGGAAGCAGCGAGGCGGTTATTTCTTCCCCCGTTCATTCAAGCATAACGGGAAGAGTTACGGCGATAACCGATATTATCAATATAGCGGGAAAAAGAAACACCGCCGTTGTTATCGAAACCTCTCACCGTCAGGAATTGCACGAGAGTGTTAAGCCAACTGTAATCACCGACAGACAGTCCTTTATAGAAGCGGTGAAGAACAGCGGCTCTGTAGGACTTGGCGGAGCAGGATTTCCGACTTATGTTAAGCTTAATTTCGATCCAAAAGAAAACAAGGTCAACACCTTGCTTATAAACGCCGCCGAGTGCGAGCCTTATATAACCTCCGACTACCGCGCTTTAACGGAAAACTCGAATCAGCTGATACAGGGAATTAAGCTTTTGATGAAGTATTTGGAAATTCCAAAAGCTTATATCGGAATCGAATCGGATAAGTCAAAGGCTATTTCCATTCTTTCCGGACTTTGTCAAAAGGAACAGGGCATATATGTAAAAAAGCTGCCCTCCTCTTATCCTCAGGGTGCAGAAAAAATAATGATCTACAACGTGACGGGCAGAGTGCTTAAAGAGGGCGAGCTGCCTATATCGGCAGGCTGTCTTGTGATGAACTGTTCCTCGGTTATTTTTATATACGATTATGTAAAAACAGGAATACCGCTGATTAAAAGGCGTATTACCGTTGACGGAGATATTGTAAATAAGCCGTTAAACGTATTTGTACCTGTGGGAACTCAGCTTTCCGAGATTATAAAGCTTGCCAATTTGAGAAAACCGCCCGATCGTGTTATTTTCGGCGGGCCTATGATGGGCTCCAGCGTATACGATCCCGAAATGCCCGTTATGAAAACAACAAATGCGGTTTTGTTCTTCAGCGGAACGGTAACGGCGGCTCAGCCTACCGCTTGTATTCGCTGCGGAAGATGCGTAAGAGCTTGTTCTTTAAATTTAATGCCTACCGAAATTGAATCCGCATACGACGCAAAGGATATTGAAAGATTAAAGAAGCTTAAAGTCAATATATGTATGAACTGCGGAGCGTGTTCCTATGTTTGCCCCGCAAAACGAAATTTATCCGAAAAAAATCAGCTTGCAAAAATTTTGCTGAGGAACGGAGGTAACAAATGACAAACTATCTCGTTGAGCCTGCTCCTCATATAAAAAGCAAGCTTACCACAAAAAAGGTAATGCTGCATGTAATAATCGCTATGCTGCCCGCAGTTTTGGCGTCTACCTACATTTACGGCTTAAGAGCGCTGCTTACAATAGTTGTATGCTCTGCCGTCTGCGTTTTGTCGGAGCTTATTTTTGAAAAAATCACCAAGCGTCCGAGAACAATAAACGATTTGTCGGCTGTGGTAACAGGCATTTTGCTTGCCTTTAATCTTCCGCCCCAGCTGCCCTTATATATGGCGGCAATAGGCAGCGTAGTTGCTATTGTGGTTGTGAAACAGTTTTTTGGCGGTATCGGACAAAATTTTGCCAACCCCGCTATTACCGCAAGAATAGTTTTAATGCTGTCTTTTTCATCATATATGACTCATTGGTCGCAGCCCTTTTATTACAAGAACCCGGTGGACGGAGTGTCCGCTGCAACTCCTCTTGTTTCGGGAGAAAACTATCAACTGCTTGATTTGCTGCTTGCTAAAAGCGGCTGCATAGGTGAGTGCTGTAACGCTGCTTTGCTCTTAGGCGGATTGTATCTTATAATAACAAGAATAATCAGTCCTGTTACTCCCTTGGCTTACATAGGAACAGTAGCGCTTCTGACGCAGTTAAGCGGCGGAGATGTAACCTTGCAGGTGCTTTCGGGCGGTCTTATTTTAGGTGCGTTTTTTATGGCTACCGATTATGTCACAACTCCTATCACCACAACCGGTAAATTCATTTTTGCGGTTGGCTGCGGACTTCTTACATTTGTGATAAGAACTTTCGGCACAATGCCGGAGGGAGTGTCCTTCTCTATACTTATTATGAACATTTTAACCCCTTACATTGACAAGCTTACCATATCTCATCCATTCGGAGCAAAAAAGGAGGTTAAAAGCAAATGAGCAATCGCAAAAAAAGTTCATCTGGAAAAAACAAAGCTAATCAAACTCAGAACGGCGTTGCAATAAATTCGGCAAATACAACCGATAAAACCGATGCTAACGAAAAGCAACCGATAATAACCAAATCAGAAACCGATTCAGCCAATAAAGCAAGCATCAAATCAACCGCTAAATCGGACAGTAACGCTATTGACAAAACAATCGGCAAAACAGCCCCCAAAATAGACATAAATTTGTTTAAGCCAACTATCGTTTTAACCTGCGTAACCACAATTGTGGCGCTTCTTTTGATAGTCACTCACCAGATCACATATGTGGACACCTCCAATATCATTACCGATAAGCTTAACACCGCTTTAACCGAAGTAATGGGAGAGGGCGAATACGAGATTGTAAGCGATTGGAGCGAATACGGCGCAGAAAAACCCGATAATGTGGAAAAACTGATAAAAAAATCCGACGGAGGTCTTGCTTTTGAAATTATCACCGACGGTTATTCCAAAAAGGGAATTGATTTGCTGGTAGGTATTAACAAGGACGGCTCGGTAAAGGGAATAAGCGTTGTGTCTTTGGGTGAAACTCCCGGTCTTGGCACAAAGGTTGAAAACGAAAGCTTCCTTTCACAATTCACAGGTAAAAAAGGGCAGCTTGCCGTTGTAAAAAACGCTCCTTCAAAGGAGGCTGAGGTTCAGGGCGTTACGGGTGCAACCTATTCTTCAAAGGGCGTTACAAAGGCGGTAAATATCGCAATAGAAGCATACGGCAAATTACAGCTTGACAAAGAGGAGGTGAAATGATTATGAGCTATTTAAAGGAATTTACAAAAGGCATTATAAAGGAAAACCCCAATTTGGTAATGCTGCTTGGAATGTGTCCCACCTTAGCGGTCACAACAATGGCTGTAAACGGGTTGGGAATGGGAATTGCAACTACCTTTGTTCTTGTCTGCTCCAATCTTGTTATCTCTCTGCTTAAAAAAGTTATCCCCTCTCAGGTGAGATTGCCTTGCTTTATCGTAATCATTTCGGGCTTTGTAACCTTTGTGGGTATGATACTGCAAAGATACGTTCCGTCGCTGTATGACGCATTGGGACTGTTTTTAAGCCTTATTACCGTAAACTGCATTATTTTGGGCAGAGCTGAGATGTTTGCATGCAAAAACAAGGTTATTCCCTCTGTGCTTGACGGTTTGGGAATGGGCGTGGGATTTACCTTTTCGCTTTTAACCGTGGGTTCATTCAGAGAGATACTGGGTGCGGGAAAATGGTTCGGACTTACTGTAATGCCCGAATTTATACAGCCTATGACAATCTTTATTCTTCCCGCAGGCGGTTTTTTTTCCTTGGGAATAATAATAGCCATAGTGGGAAAAATCACCAAGAAAAAGCCCAAGGACATAACCTGCACATCTTGCCCCAACAGAGAGGCCTGCCGATTTGCGGAAACCGAAGCTTCAGTTGCTGTAAAGGAGGATAAATAATGGAAATTTATAAAAATATTGCCGTTATCCTCATTACGGGAATACTTACCGAGAACTTTGTTTTAAGCAAGTTTTTGGGAATTTGTCCTTTTTTGGGCGTTTCAAAAAAAGCAAACAGCTCTTTGGGAATGGGTATAGCGGTTACCTTTGTAATGATATTTGCAACTGCCGCAACTTATCCTATATATTACAGTGTTCTTGTTCCCCTGCATATGGAATATATGCAGACCGTGGCTTTTATTTTAATTATAGCTTTATTGGTGCAAATAGTTGAAATGGCTATGAAAAAATATATGCCGCCTCTTTATAAAGCGCTTGGCGTGTACCTTCCTTTAATTACTACCAACTGTGCCGTATTGGGAGTTACCATATTGAATATCGACAACGGCTACAGCTTTGGCTATGCTGTAATAAACGCTTTGAGTGCGGGAATCGGATTTTTGCTTGTAATGCTTATCTTTTCGGGAGTAAGAGGAAGAATTGAACGCTGTAACGTTCCGAAAGCCTTGCAGGGTACGCCTATAACTTTAATTGCCGCCTCTATTGTATCTCTTGCTTTTATCGGATTTGGCGGAATAGCTGATAATATATTCGGAGGCTGATATGGAATTTGTATTGGGTTTTTTATTCTTTTTGCTGATAGGAGCGGCAGCAGGCGGGTTGCTTACCTTTGCGGGAAAGGTGTTTTATGTAAAAACCGATGAAACGGTGGAGAAAATAACTGAGGCTTTGCCGGGAGCAAACTGCGGCGGCTGCGGATATGCAGGCTGCGCAGATTATGCAAACGCTATTGCAAACGGCAGTGCCAAACCAAATCTCTGTTCTCCCGGCGGACTTGAAGTAAACCGCAGGATAAGCGGCATTTTGGGAATAGAGGTGGAGGAATCCGAGCCTGTGGCGGCTTACGTTCACTGCAACGGCTGCAATTCCGCCACTAAAGATAAATACGTATATGTGGGAACAAAAAGCTGCGTTGCGGCGGAGAAGTTTTATAACGGAAAAGGTCTTTGTTCTTACGGCTGCATAGGCTTTGGCGACTGCGTTAACGCTTGTGAGGAAGGCGGCATTGAAATACGAAACGGGGTAGCGGTAATCAACCCTTCAAACTGCATAGCCTGCGGAAAATGCGTAAAGGCTTGCCCCAATCATCTTATTTCTCTAAAGAAAAAATCCGCTCTTACGGCTGTTCGCTGCGCTTCCCAAGACGTGGGCAAAATAACCCGAAGCGTATGCACAAACGGCTGTATCGGCTGCGGAATTTGCGTTAAAAAATGTCCCGAGGGAGCTATCAGCATAAATCAAAATCACGCTGAAATAGACTATAACAAATGCACCTCTTGCGGAGTATGCGCTGAAAGCTGCCCTGTAAAGTGTATAGAAATTTTGCAAAAATGTAATTAGAGGAAATAAAATTGTCGGCATTTATAAATATTTTAAAAAGCGTTATATCCGATTACGGAAAACATCTTACAGGTGAGAAAATACACGAGTTTGAAAACGAAGATATTTATTCAAAAAATCTTTTAAAACAGCATTTATGCACAGCAAACAGCAGAAGAATAATAGTTTTTGCCGTTACCGAGGTGATAATTTCCGTAGTTCTTGCATTTGTCACCATATTTTCAATGTCGGTGAAGGATATTAGAGAATCTATATTGGCATTGTCGGGCTTATTGGCGATAATTTTAGGCTGCGGCTCTTTAGCGGTGCTTGTTTACCGTGAATATAAAAAGAAAAACCCCAATTTAAAAAGAACGGAAAAGATGATTTTTTTATTTTGGCTGTGTTTTTCATTTTCTTTATTGCTGATAACAATCTCGGATTTTTCCTATAATGTTTATGCAAGGCGCTTTTATTTATTTTTGGTAATAATGACGGTTTTTCCGCTGCTTGACCTGAAAAAATCCGTTTTTGTGATAACGCCTTATTTAACTTTTACGTTGATTTTCGGCGGAATAAACGGTGCTGACTTTCTAACTTTGTTTTTAACCGCCGCCTTTTCACTTGCGTATCTTTTAATATCCTCTTTGGTTTATACTGCATATTGCTGCTTGTTCATAAGCGACAGAAAGCTGAACATAGCTAACGAACGCTGCCGCCAAGTAAATGAAAAGGACTCGTTAACAGGCGTATTGAACAAAAAAGGTCTTTTGCATCGGCTTAACGATATTATAGACAGAGGAGCGGATAAAAATATTGCGGCGGTATTTTTTGGCATAGACAATTTCAAGGATTATAACCGAAATCACACCGATTCGGAAAGCGACGAGTGCCTCTATAATATCTGCAAATGCGTACAAATTATGTCAAAGCCCGTAACAAGCATTTTGGCTCGATACGGCGGCGACGAGTTTGTCTTAATTGTTCAAAACACCAAGGAGCACGACTTAATATCCTTTGCGGAGCAGATAAGGAAAAATGTTGAAAGAATGGCTTTACCCAACGGAGCAGAGGGAATTATGACTATTACCGTGGGAGTTTCATCTATTGCCGAGGGTGATTTTTCCGACTACTCCAAGCTGCTGAAGGAAGCTGAGGACAATCTTTTACTTGCCAAAAAAGGCGGCAAAAACTGCGTGGGATATATGGGAACTGTGTTTAAGGTAAAATAAAATGATCTATCTTTCTTCTTTCTTTTTCCCTGAAAGGGCTGATGAGGAGTGTTTTTTCGAGGGCGAAAAAATGACCTGCTACACAAATTTTTATCCTTTTCAGGTGTTAGTGTACAAAGAGCTTTCAAGGCTTGATTTTTCACATATTACAATTCTTTACGGCGGAAACGGCAGCGGAAAAACAACCGCCCTGAATATTATGGGAGAAACGCTCCATTTACAGCGGGATTCCGTATATAATCGCAGCAGCTTTTTTGAAAACTATACTTCTATGTGCAGCTACGAGCTTAACTCTTCCGTTCCCGAAAACAGCAGAGTAATAACAAGTGATGATGTTTTTGACTATGCTCTTAATATAAGAAATATAAACGGCGGCATTGACGAAAAGAGAAACGACCTTTTTGAAGAATACGATTCCGAAAAAAACGCAAAATTCAAGCTTAATTCTTTAGAGGATTACGATAGATTAGTAAAGATAAACCAAGCAAGACGGCTGACAAAATCAAAGTATGTTAAGAAAAATCTTGCCAATAATATTCGTGAGCATTCCAACGGAGAAAATGCTTACTATTACTTTTTTGATAGGCTTAAGGAAAACGGCTTGTACCTATTGGACGAGCCTGAAAACAGTCTTTCTCCCCAACGGCAAACGGATATTTTGGAGATTATAGAGGATTACTCGCAATTTTTGGGCTGTCAATTCATAATCTCAACCCATTCACCTTTTTTGCTTTCTGCAAAGAACGCAGTGATATATGATTTAGACAGCGTTCCCGTAACTACAAGGCGTTGGACGGAGCTTGAAAACGTAAAGCTTTACTATGACTTTTTTATGAAGCACAGGAATGAATTTGATAATTGAAGTTAGCAAATAGATTTGAAAAATTGATAAATGAAAGGCTGTAGATTTGAATAAAAGATTGGATTATGAATTTTTTCATCGCGATAAGCTGACAGTTGCAAGAGAATTAGCGGGAAAGCTAATCGTCAGAAGGCATTCCGACGGAACGATAATCAAAGTTAGAATAACCGAAACAGAAGCCTATGGCGGAGAGGAGGACAAGGCCTGTCACGCTTCTAAGGGACGCACTCCCCGCACAGAATTACTATATCAAAAGGCGGGAACAATATACGTTTATCTTTGCTACGGTATGCACTGGCTGATGAATATTATTAGCGGCGAAGAGGGAACTCCCCAGGGAGTATTGCTTAGAGCGGGAGAAAATTTAAGCGGACCTGCAAAGCTTACAAAAGCAATAGGCGTTGACAAGCATTTTAACGGTATGTCAATTTGCGACAATGATGAAATTTGGATAGAGGACGACGGAAAGCGTTTTGATATTACAACCGATGTGAGAGTGGGAATTGATTATGCAGGGGAGGAATGGAAAAACAAGCCTTGGAGATTTATTATAGATATGAAAGGACAAAGTAAAAATGGAAAAGGAAGTTTATCCTCAAAAGGATAAATACAATATTGACGACCTTTTGGCAATTATGAAAATACTTAGAAGCGAAAACGGCTGTCCTTGGGACAAGGAGCAGAATCATCACACTATCAGAAAAGATGTGCTTGAAGAAGCCTATGAGGTAGCTGAGGCTATCGATTCCGACAACCCCGATTTGCTTAAGGAGGAGTTAGGCGATTTGCTTTTACAGGTGGTGTTTCACGCAGAGCTTGAAAGCGAAATAAGCTCCTTTGATTTTGACGATGTATGCGACGGAATATGTAAAAAGCTTATATACCGTCATCCTCACGTTTTTGGAAATATTCATGTTAACAATTCCGCCGATGTGCTGAAGAATTGGGATTCTTTAAAAAGCAGGTCTAAGGGAGAGGAAACCGCAAGTCAGCGTCTTGAAAGCGTACCTAAGCTGCTGCCCGCCTTAATGAGAGGAGATAAAGTCAGCAAAAGAGCGATTAACGCAGGCTTGCAGGGAATGACAGCGGAGATTGCCTTAAAAAATATTAAAACCGCTGTCGATAATTTGGAAAAATCGTTATTGGAATCAAGCGACAGCAAAATCGACAATGATATAGGTATGCTGCTTTTTGAAATTTGCAGCTTGTCAAATATTCTGAAAAAGGACAGTGAAGAAAGCTTATCCAATTCAATAAAAGACTTTATAGCAAGGTTTAAGGCTTTAGAGGAAGAAGCCGCAAAAACCGAAACCTCATTGGATAATATTCCCTCGGATCGGGTTATAAAGCTTTTTGAACCGTAAATTTGTTTTAAAATCAATTTATACTAAACAGAAAGGAACAAAACGTATGCGTCTTGATAAATACTTAAAGGTTTCCCGTTTGATAAAACGCCGCACTGTTGCTAACGAAGCCTGCGACGCCGAAAAAATACTTGTTAACGGAAAGCCTGCCAGAGCCTCATACGAGGTTAAACTTAATGATATTATAGAAATTCAAATAGGAAAAACGCCACTTAAGGTAAGAGTCTTAAAAATAGTTGAAGTGGTGGGAAAAGAGGGAAGTAGCGACTTATACGAAGCGTTATAATTGCAATTAAGTTAAGCAGTCATAATATACATGCTCCTTGAATATGATATATAAACGGATTGTCCGTTTTATACTATAATCAAGGAGCGTAAAATATGTCGGAACAAAGATTTGTAAAAATAGGTTCAATGGAGAACAATTCACAGTCGGTAAATCACAGCGTTGTAATGGAAAACAGAAACCGTATGGTCATTTCGGGGGTAAAAGAGGTGGAAGGCTTCACCGAAACGGAGGTCAGCCTATACACCTCAATGGGACAGCTTACAATTAAAGGAAAGAACCTTCATGTAACCAAGTTCAGCACGGAAACAGGGGAACTGATTTTATCGGGAGATTTAATATCCGCATTGGTTTATTCCAACAGAACCGACAGATTACCCGAAAATTTTATAACAAAGCTGTTCAGGTGATAATATGTATGAGAATATTTTTTCAACGGTGGAGCAGTGCGGTTATTTTCTTATTTCGGGAATTATATTCGGTATTTGCTATGAATTTTTTAGAAATCTGAGGATTATGTTTCATCACAATGCTGCCGCCGTATTTATTGAGGATTTGCTGTTTTTTTCGTTATGCGGATTTATAAGCTTTATAATATCGCTTATGGTAGGCATAGGATATTTCAGAATATACTACATTGTTTTTGAGCTATTGGGTGCTTGCATATACTTTTTAACCTTGGGAAGATTGGTGAACAGGCTTTCAAAAAAACTTATCAGACCAATAAAAAGATTTTTTTATGCAATTTATAAAAAAGTTAAACCAAAAATCATATATTTGTTTGTCGCTTTTAAACACATTATAAATCCTTTGTTTGTTAAGATTGCTGATTTTTTCCATAAAGCATTATTTAATTCCAAAAAAGACTTGCCAAAGCCCAATGATATAGTGTATAATAATAGAAATACACATTCGGGTGAAGGAGAAGGTAATGGTGTCATTAAAGCACAAATTAGAAAAAAAGCGTAGCTCAGCGGCATTTTACTTGATTTTGATTACCGTTCTTGCAATAGTGTTTATCAATATTATGGCAATGAAAATAGAAATCACCAGAAAGCAATTAGAGCTTGAAGCAATAAATGACGATTTAAACGCAATCAATATAGAAAACGAACAGTTAAAGCGTTATTGCAGCAACGAAAACAGAATGGACTATATTGAACAGATCGCAAGAGATCAGCTTGATTATTCACATTCCGATGAAACTGTTTATTATTTTATACCGATTAACTGAATATTACAAAAATGGGACTGTAAAAAAACAGTCCTTTTATTTTTTTGGCACGGTATTCAAGTATATAACAGGGTATTAAAGCTTATAAACTATTAAAATAAAAATATCCGAGGTTTTTTTAGCCTCGGATTTATTATTATCAAAATGTGAAAATGCGGCGTATGTAATTCTAAAGTATGTTTTAAGCCGTTATGATGCTTAAACCGAATAATTTAATCCTTGTGCCGCTTTGCCGCCAAACAAGCCCGATATATATTTGTATATATCGTTAACCGCACTGTTCAAATATTCAGGCAAAGCTTTATTTGATGCACCGAACGCAAGGAATATCGGGGACATAATATTTCTGTATTTGTTTACGGAGTTGGATACGGCTGCGGGAGAGCTGTAGTCGGCTTCTTCAAAAAGCCTCATAATATTTTCTCTCGCCTCCTTATTTGAAGCGGAAAGAACGGCAGTTTCGTAGTATTCGGCTTTTTCCTTGGGCATAACCACTCCGGGCTTATCCCAAATGTGTCTGAATACGTCTAAGCCTTCTTTTTCTCTGAGAACAAGAGTGTTTACTCTTGCGTCAAGGGATTTTTCAATTACAGCTTGCTTGTCCTCGGAAAGATTTGCCTTTGCCCAGCTTTTCACGTCGGCTTTGCTTACGCCTATTTTTGCGTAGTCGGAATAATCCAAATTAACCTTGCTGTCAAAGTATTCAAAGCTCTTGTTCAGCTTTTCTACCGTGTTTACAAGCTCAGCAAAATTCCAATTAGTGCCGTTTATTGTAAGGGTGGTTTTTAAATCGGCGGTGGGATTTTCCTTGCCCTCGGCTATGTTTTGTTCAATTTCTTTCAATGCGTCTTGATAGGCGTGGGTTACCGCAAAACGATCTCCGTCACGGGAGGAGGCAGTGCTGAAATAGGAAGCTATATCGGATTTTAAATTGTAGAGATTGCAGGTTTCTCCAAGGCGGCTTGATGTTCCTTTTGCTATTTCCGACATATAGGAAAGATAGGTATTGCGGTAATTCAGCCTGTTTTCCTTATCGTAGGCGTATCTTACGGTAAAGGTGCTGCCGTCCGACGCCGCAACCGCTTTGTCGTAGCCGTTTATTGTATGGCGAACCACATTAGCTATGTAGGTTTTTTCCGAAGGAACAGAGCCTACAAGCGTTATACCTTTGGTTTGGTTGGCGTAGGAGCGTATTTTTTCAGCCTGTTCCTCGGGAAGATTTCCGCAGAAATTGATTTCAAGCCGATCGGTTCTTGCAACGGTTCCTTCCTTGCACTTTACTATTCCCGTTTCGGGGTCGGGAGCGCCTGATGTGCTTTTGGTGAGATTATAGTCGGGAGTGGCTTTCCAGTCCATATTGGTGTAAATAGTTACTGACATATAGCGTTGCCCCCTGTTCATTGTGCTAAACTTAATTAGTTAATTCAATATTAACATAGTATTTTGAATTTGTCAATAATATTTTATAAATTTTACAGTTAATCGAAATCCAAAAGGGGCAACCAAAGCCGACTTTGAAGTCGGAAAGTCTGATGACCTTCTTGAGCGTAATTATACTGCTGAAAAGCTGTGTGAAAAGTGTGTTACAGACATAACGGAGATTTCTGCAAAGAACGGTAAACTGTATATATCGGCGATTTATGATTGCTTTGACCATTTGTTTTTGGACTTTCAACGGAAGACAATATGCGTGCGGTGATGTGTGTCAGAACTCTTAAAGATGCATAAAAGGTTATCCCGAAATCCGAAAAACAATCGTTCATTTCGATCGGGAGAGGTCGGTACACAAGCGAAAAATACTGTGCTGCATAGGAGATGTTAGAATCCGTCATAGCTATAAGCAACGCAGGTGGAAGGTTTCATAATAACGCACGGTGTGAGAGATGAAGATATCAGGTTGTCGAAAAAGCCTAATCTTAAATTTTTCGGAAGGAAAAAGGTCTTAGGGAAAAGTCATCAGGGTTTTTCCCTAAATTGAGATCATAGCCTTAAAATCGAGATAGAGCAAGGCTCTGCCCGATTTTTGTTTTTTGTGGCTTGCCGCAAAAAAAGGCGTCAGCTTGACGGAAAACCGACCAACGGGAGGTTTTTCGACAAGCTGGATATTTTTGACATAAAAATGAATTCAAGCTCCACTGAAAAAATATCTTGAAAATGAATTAAATAAATTGAAATATTATAATTCCACGCTTTAAGCTCGAATGCTGAAAGCTGTTTTAGAACTGCGGCGCTTGTTTGGAACTCCAACATTTTACATACCGCAACAAGCAAAATCGCCTCAAAGGATTTTATGGAAAATTCAAAGCGCAAATCCTGAAACGGCAAAGTTATCAGCAAAAATACCGATAATGACAAACACATTATAAACGTGAATTCATCGCCTGTAAACTTTTCCTTCGCAACGGCATATTTATCGCTTAGAGAAGTTACGGTATAACAAGCCGTAACGCCAAGCATTAAAAATATTATATACATAATTACTTAATGGACTTATAAAAATTCTGCAATACCGCAAACGCCATTTTGCGCTTTCCGTCGGCTGAAACCAAGCCTTTGGTATTGAAATATTTCTGTGTAAAGGCGGTTCTTCTGGGGCAGCGGAAATCCCTAAGTATCCACGGCGTCATACCCTTGATATAGCTTATTTTACGAATGTTCTCTATTTGCTGTTCATATACGAACGCCTGACAGTCCTCCGTACCCTTGTCCGTTATAGTTCCTCTGTGAGCGTAAAGTGCGTCCGCACCGAATTCGGTGATGATGACAGGCTTTTTGGGATGACTGTTTTGAAAAAGCTGCGGCAGCATTTTAAGATCGGCGGTGTACCAGCCGCAGTATTCGTTCACGCCTATAATGTCGAGGTAATCTTCAAGTCGATCCTCTATTGCGTTTTTCTCGAAATTTACAAGACAAGCCGCTGAAACTGCTCTTGTTTGGTCGATTTGGCGAGCAAGCTCCGCAAGTCCGCCCATAAATTTCAGCCTTTCGTCGGTATCCTGATTTTCATTTCCGACCGACCATATTATTATGCTTGCACGGTTAAAATCACGGGTTATAAGTTCGCTCAGCTGATTTTTTGCATCGGCGTATGTGTCGGGCGTACCAAAATAAACGCCCCAATAAACAGGTATTTCCTCCCAAAGCATAAGTCCCAATTCATCGGCAAGCTGCGCTGTTTTCTCGTTATGCGGATAGTGTGCCAAACGCATAAAATTGCAGCCAAGCTCTTTTGCAAGAAGCAGGTTTTCCTTTCGCTCTTCATCGGTCAGAGCCTTGCCGTTTAAAGCACTGTCCTCGTGGCAGCTTATTCCTTTAAGAAAAATAGGTTTTCCGTTAAGCAGAATATCCATACCCTCTACGCTGATCTCACGAAAACCGACTCGGTCTGATACGCTGTCGTTTTCGCAGAATACGGATACGTCATAAAGCTTAGGCTCTTCGGGCGACCACAGCTTGGGAGCGGCTTCAAAGACAATCTCTCCCTCTCCCTCATTTACAGTGAAATCAAGCTTTATATCAAGCTCCTTTATTTCGATGACCGCAGATGAGTTTATCTTTTGGGAAAGGGTGATTTTAGTATGGATTTTCTTAAAATCGCTTTTTGGTTCAAGATAAATTTTAAAGTCCTTGATGTGAATTTTCGGCACTCTGATAATTTCTATATCCCTATAGACGCCGCCGTAATTATACCAATCGGTTACCGCAGGAGGGACTTGCTCATTACGTCTGGTGCTGTCCGCCTGAATCACAATACGGTTGCTGTGTTCAAGGAAATCTGTAATATCAAAGAAAAACGGAGTTGAACCGCCTCTGTGAATACCCACATATTTTTTGTTAAGAAATACTCGGCAGAGATAATTTGCAGCGCCAATTTTTAAAAATACCCGTTCATCGTCGTTCCTTTTTGCGAAAAAGAATTTGCGTGTGAAAATAACGCTGCCCTCGTAGTGGAGAAGGGTTTTGTCAAAGGTGTTCCAGCAGCAGGGCAAATTCATAGTATCCCATTCGTCAAAGGAATAGTCCACAGGAAGCAGGTTTCCGCCTTGGTCATAATAATTCTCCTCATACCATTTTTGACTTATGCAGCAATCATATTGGTCGACTGCATAATGCCATTCTCCGTTGATAGATTCTTTTTTCCTTGATTTGTCGAATAGCATTTCGTCGGCTGTTGCATATTTAACTGTGTTTTCCATATTTTTTGCCTCGTTTCATATTTGTATTTATTTGAGTTTTCTTTAGAACTCTATTGACAAACAATATAAAATATCATACTTCTTCCTGCCGTTTACGTATTTTTAACCAATTAACAAATCCGTAAATATCGTTTATCAAAAAGACAATAAAGCATATCACCACCGACAGATAAGACTTGTTTCTCAGCGCCGCCATTGCCCACAAAACAATCAGCACCATATCATTAGCGGCATAAGCTGCGGCGAAAAATGCGCTTCTTCTAAAGGTTAAATATACAGCAATAAAGCTTGTGGTAACCGAAATAGTGCTTGGAATCAAATTAGCTGTATTAAAAGCTTTAAGAATAAAATAAAACAACACAGTAACAGCAGCCGTAAGAAGTATCAGAATAGGTATTTCCGCTTTTTTCAATCGGTTTACCTTAACCTCTGCTCTATTTCCCTTGTACGGATTTTTCAGCCAAGAAATCAGCGCAAAAACTGCCATAGGAGCGGTCATTCCCAAGTAGGTTATCATCTCACCATAGTAAGAGAGGTTAAAAGAAATTATTCCATATAAAATGCTGAAAATTACGATAAGCAGCTGCCCTGTGGGATTTCCCTTTGCACTGAGTATAAGCGAGGTCACACCTATCAAAGAAGCCGCAAGAGTGGGTATGCTCTTTCCTTCAAAAATTATAAAGGAAACAACACTCAAAGCCGCCGAGAAACACCAAAGTATGATTTCACCTTTTGTAAAATAATTTTTCACCCTTTTTAGCATAAGGAACAACCCTCCAAAAAAAAGGCATTTGTACGCACATCTTCAAAGACCTAACGATGTGCAACAAATGCCTTTGCATTTTCTACCCGGTGGCAGATTAAATTATATTTTTACTTATACAGATTTGAAGCCTTATAGGAAGTATGCAAAACCTCATGAGCCTTATGGCTTCCCGGTTCGCCTAAGAATTTCTCATAAACCTCCTTAACATCGGGGCTTTCGTGAGATTTTCTTAAAGCTC
>CAZRRT010000017.1:21270-30302 GCA_964602605.1 uncultured Ruminiclostridium sp. | reverse complement strand
GACTCAGTTCTTTCCGACGAAGAAAAGAAAGCCGTTGAAAACGGTACAGATGTAAAGATTGCACTTAATATCAATGTTAACGGCAATGTAGACGCTGCTGATAAAGCAATTATTGAAAAGGCGGCAAACGGACTTACAATCGGTACTTATTTGAATATTGATCTTATTAAAACCGTTTCGGATAAGGAAACCAAGGTAACAAACACAAATAAAGCCGTAGTTGTTACCATAACGATCCCCGCCGATTTGGTAAAAGCCGGAAGAGAGTTTTCCGTAATAAGATTGCATAACGGCGCTGCCGACATTTTGAAGGATACCGATAACAGCGACGAAACCATAACCTTTGAAACCGACAAGTTCTCAATCTATGCTTTGGCTTATTCCGACAAGGCAGACGATGGACAAAAGCCTACGGGCAGCTCCATTGACGGCGTTCAGACTATGCTTGTTTTCATAAGCGCAGTAGCTGTAACCTCTGCATCAACTGTATTTGTAAGCAAAAAGAAAAACAGCAAAAAGTAATTGTCTTTATTCCGAAAAAGAATAAATAAAAAATACGATGCTTTCGCAAAGTAAAAAGCGGAAGCATCGTTTTTTATTGCATAATTACTAAAAGACGCTGCTATAAATAAAAATAATTATGATAAAACTTGATTTTAATGATAAATAGGTGAATTTTCTTGCAAATTAAAGTGGACTATGATATAATATTAAAGATTAAGTTAGATAATAGGGTAAGTGTTGTATTTGCATGATATATGTCGGTTATCGGCAAAAAATTTAAGTAATAAAAATCGGACAGAAGCTATGAGAATAATAGGAATAGATCCCGGATATGCCATAGTGGGCTTTGGAATAATAGAATACGACAACGGAAGGTTTAAAACCGTTGATTACGGCGCAGTGACCACTCCTGCGGGAACAGCTTTTGACAAAAGACTGAAAATAATCTATGAAGATATTAGTCAGCTTTTGGATATATACAAGCCCGAAAGCTTGGCTATTGAAAAGCTGTATTTTCAAAACAATCAAAAGACTGCCATTGACGTTGCGGAGGCAAGGGGAGTCGTACTGTTGGCAGCTTCCCAGAGAAACATACTTATTCGGGAATACACGCCCCTTGAAGTAAAAAAATCCATAACAGGCTATGGTCAGGCGGTAAAAAAACAAGTTCAGGAAATGACAAAAAGAGTGCTTAATCTGCCTGCCATACCAAAGCCCGACGACACCGCAGACGCACTTGCCATAGCCGTTTGTCACGCTCACACCGATAATTCGCTTTTGGCGGGATTTGGCAAAAAGGTTTTAAATTAAAATTATTGTTAATAAAATATAATAGCATAGAGGACTAAAATGATTTACAGCGTAAACGGAGAAGTAACACATATCGAACAGAATTTAATAGTTGTAGAGTGCGGCGGAGTAGGTTACGCATGCAGAACCACCGCTTCAACGGTTGCACGTGCAAAAGCAGGAGAGAAATTAAAGCTGTTTACCTATTTGAGCATCAGAGAGGACGCAGCGGAATTGTTCGGTTTTGCAGATGAGGTGGAGCTTAACTGCTTTAAAATGCTTATTTCCGTATCGGGAGTAGGCGGAAAAATGGCGGTTGCTGTCTTGTCGGGCTTATCTCCTCAGGAATTTGCTTTGGCGGTGGTAAACGACGATTACAAAAAGCTTACCAAGGCACAGGGTATTGGCAATAAGTTAGCGCAAAGAATAGTGTTGGAGCTTAAAGACAAGCTTAAAAAGGACAATTCCTTCACCTCTGCCGAAATCCCTCAAATCAGCACAGGCGCTGTGCTAAACAATACATTTTCTCAGGCGCTGACTGCACTTATGGTGTTGGACTTTTCCAATTCACAGGCGCAGGCGGCTTTAAACGGACTGCCTGCCGATTTGTCGGTTCAGGAGCTTATAAAAGAGGCTTTAAAGAAATTGAATTGAAAACCGGCATAAATGCGGGTAATCTTAGAATAATCGGATAATAATGAACGGAGATTTTAAATGGCAATAGAAATGGGGACATTTTCTCCATCGGAGGAGAAAGATGTTCAGTACGGCAGAGTGATTGAATCCTCACTTACGCCCGAGGATGCGGATATTGAGTTCAGCTTAAGACCTAAAACCCTTGCCGAGTATATAGGGCAGGAAAAGGTTAAAGAAAATCTTAAAATATATATAGAGGCGGCAAAAAAGCGGAAAGAGCCTCTTGATCACGTGCTTTTATACGGTCCTCCCGGTTTGGGAAAAACCACATTGTCGGGAATTATTGCCAACGAAATGGGAGTGCAGATAAAAATCACTTCAGGTCCTGCCATAGAAAAGCCGGGCAGCCTTGCCTCCATTCTTACCACATTAAAGGACGGAGATGTGCTGTTTATCGATGAAATTCACAGGCTTTCACGACAGGTGGAGGAGGTTCTTTATCCCGCTATGGAGGACTATGCTCTTGATATTATGATAGGCAAAGGACCTGACGCACAGTCAATACGTATAGATTTGCCTAAATTTACGCTGATCGGCGCAACAACAAGAGCAGGACAGCTGACAGGACCCTTGCGCGACAGATTCGGCGTTGTGGAAAGATTAGAGCTTTACAATCAGCAGGAGCTTACCCAAATCATTATGCGTTCTGCTGTTATATTGGGTATCCCCACTTTAAAGGAGGGTGCGGCAGAGCTTGCAAGGCGTTCAAGAGGAACTCCCCGTATTGCAAACAGGCTTTTAAAAAGAGCAAGGGATTTTGCTGAGGTGAGAGGCGACGGAAAAATCACCAAGGATTTGGCTAATTATGCTTTAAACTGCCTTGAAATAGACGATCTGGGCTTAGACGGCTTAGACAGGCGAATGCTGACTATGATAATAAAGGGCTATAACGGCGGTCCTGTGGGGCTTGAAACCCTTGCAAGCGCATTAGGAGAGGAAGCCGTTACTCTTGAAGATGTATGCGAGCCGTATTTAATGCAGCTGGGCTTTATTGCACGAACTCCCAGAGGAAGAACGGCTACCGCCCTTGCTTATAAGCATTTGGGCATTGACTTTAACGGACAGCAGACAATGTTTTAATAACATCTTAATGCTTTGTTAAAAGCAGAGCTTTGAATGAAGCGATATCATTTTTTTAGGAGAATATTTAGATATGGGAAGATTATTCGGAACAGACGGCGCAAGAGGGATAGCGATAACGGAGCTTACCTGTGAAACTGCCATGCAGATAGGAAGAGCGGCAGCTGTGGTTTTAACTAAGCATAAAACCGACGGCGGAAAAGCAAAAATTTTTATCGGCAAAGACACAAGAATTTCATCTGATGTACTTGAAGCCGCTTTGGTTGCGGGAATTACCTCTGTAGGAGTTGATGTGCGGCTTTTGGGCGTTGTACCCACTCCTGCGGTTGCTTTTCTTGTAAAAAAACACTGTGCAGATGCAGGCGTTATGATTTCCGCATCTCATAATTCCGTTGAATATAACGGCATCAAGCTTTTTGCGGGAACAGGCTTTAAGCTGCCTGACAGCGTTGAGGAAGAAATAGAGGAGCTTATTCTTGACAAACCGCAGGATATTCAGCTAAAGGACGGCTGCGATTTGGGCAGGGTAAGTATTCTTACCGATGCGGCGGATGAATATATTTCTCATCTTGAGAGCACAGCCGACTGTCACTTTGACGATTTGACCGTCGCCATAGACTGCGCCAACGGAAGCGCATCGGTAACTGCGGAAAAGCTGTTTACCCGACTTGGCGCAAAATGCCGTATGCTGAGCAACACTCCCGACGGAACAAATATAAATCTAAACTGCGGTTCTACCCATTTGGATAATCTTTGCCGTTTTGTGGTGGAAAATAAGTGCGATTTGGGAATTGCCTTTGACGGCGACGCAGACAGATGCCTTGCAGTTGACGACAGCGGAACGGTTGTGGACGGAGATAAGCTTATTGCGGTTATTTCCAACTATATGAGGGAAAAGGAAACCTTAAAGAAGGATACCGCAGTGGTTACGGTTATGAGCAACCTGGGTTTTCATCAGTATATGAAGAATAACGGCATAAATACTGTTTGTACGGCAGTAGGCGACAGATATGTACTTGAAGAAATGCTGAAAAACGGTTATAATATAGGCGGCGAGCAGTCGGGTCATATAATTTTTTTGGATTATGCCACCACAGGCGACGGTCAGCTTACGGCAGTGCAGCTTTTAAGTATGCTTGTAATGTGCAGGAAAAGCCTTTACCGTCTTACACTCGGTATAAAAGACTATCCGCAGATTTTACATAACGTGGTTATAACCGAGGATAAAAAAGGAAGGTGGGACAAAACTCCTGCAATTACGGACGTAATCAAGAAGGCTGAAAAGTCTTTGGGAGACAACGGCAGAGTTTTGGTTAGAGAAAGCGGAACAGAGCCGCTTTTGCGAGTTATGATAGAGGGAGTTGACGATGCCGCAGTAAGCTTTTGGGTAAACGAAATCGTTTCAGTGGTTGAAAAAGAGCTTTGCGACAATGCTGATACTAATGCTTAAGCATCGTATAGACAATTTTGCGAAAATTCTGCCTGCAATCTGATCAAGAAATAGTATGAGGTAAGGGATAAACATGGCAAAAATAGAATGTGAGCTTTTCGGTAATTTTGATGAAATTTTGGAAAAGCTTAATACAGCCGTTTTGGAAGGAAGCCAAAGCGCTGCCTTAGAGGAATTTTCAGATTTTGTTACCCCCGATATGCAGTGCGCAATACGGGCTTACGAAAGATACAGCTGGTCGGGAAACGGCAGGGTAAGCCTTAACATCACCCTGATAGAATCGGGAGGGAAAATTTTCCTTTCTGCCATTTCCACAGGCGGAAGTCAGGCGGTGTTCTTTAAATTAAACACTATAGGGGAAGAAAATTTTCTGAGTACCATAAAATGGGTAGTGGATATGTACAGCAAGGACGGATAAAAGGAATAAAAAATGAGAATTGCCGATAAGTGGCAGGATTACTGCCTTATAGATACCTCGGAGGGAGAAAGGCTTGAAAAGTGGGGAAATATAAGCCTTATCCGACCCGACCCCCAGATAATCTGGAAATGTTCACAATCAGCGAAAGAGTGGAACGATGCCGATGCGAAATATATCCGCTCCTCCAGCGGCGGCGGTCATTGGGAATATAAAAAGGATTTGCCCGAAAGCTGGAAAATAAAGTACAAGAGCCTTACATTTAAAGTAAAGCCCACAGGATTTAAACATACGGGACTTTTTCCCGAACAGGCGGTTAATTGGGATTACTGCACGGAGCTTATTAAAAACGCCGACCGCCCTATAAACGTGCTTAACCTTTTTGCCTACACGGGAGGAGCAACCTTGGCGTGTGCGGCGGCAGGCGCAAGCGTTTGTCACCTCGACGCCGTAAAGGGTATGGTGGAATGGGGAAAGGAAAACGCAGAGCTGAGCGGATTAAGGGATAAGCCTATCAGATGGATAGTTGACGATGCGTTGAAGTTTTTAAACAGGGAAATAAAGCGGGGAAACAAATACGACGGAATAATACTCGACCCTCCCAGCTACGGCAGAGGGACAAACGGAGAAATGTGGAAATTAGAGGACTGTATACATGAGCTTATGCTTAAATGCTCCCGGATTTTGTCCGAAGAGCCTTTATTTATACTTCTTAACAGCTATACCACGGGACTTTCTCCCTCAATAATGGCGTATCTGCTGAAAATGACGGTTGGTCTGGAGCATAGAATCGAAGTGGAAGCTGAGGAAATCGGGCTTCCCGTGAAGAATACGGGACTTGCCATACCCTGCGGCAATACCGCCATAGTTCATTTTGTGTAAAAAATAAGGAGCGCTTGTGAATATAATCGAAGTTAAAGACCTTTTCTTTGAGTATCCCATAACCGACGACGAGGGAAACGTTATCGGCGGCAACAGGGTGTTGGAAAATATAAATCTTGAAATCCCAAAAGGACAGTTTTTGACGATATTGGGTCATAACGGCTGTGGGAAATCAACATTGGCAAAGCATTTTAACGGAATACTGATCGGAAATTCGGGGAAGGTTTATGTAAACGGGATGGATACTGCCGACGATGATCGGATCTATGACGTGCGCCAGACGGTGGGAATGGTGTTTCAAAATCCCGACAATCAGCTTGTGGCAACCATTGTGGAGGAGGACGTGGCTTTTGCGCCAGAAAACTTAGGTATTCCCCCTGCGGAAATACGACAAAGGGTAGACGAAGCCTTGAATGCGGTGGATATGTACAAATACCGTCTCCACTCCGCACATCAGCTTTCGGGAGGACAAAAACAGCGTATAGCCATTGCGGGAGTTATTGCAATGCGCCCGCAGTGTATAGTTCTTGACGAGCCTACCGCCATGCTTGATCCTAAGGGCAGAAGATCGGTTATGAAGACCATAAAAAGGCTTAACGGCGAATTTGGCATAACCGTTGTGCTTATTACCCACTATATGGACGAGGCGGCGCAGGCAGAGCGTGTTGTGGTAATGGATAACGGAAAAATCATAATGGACGATGTTCCCAAAAAGATTTTTTCGCAGGTGGACAGGCTTAACGAGGTGGGACTTGACGTTCCGCAGGTAACGCAGCTGGCTTATGAGCTGAAAAAAGAGGGAATAGATGTTTCCTTGGAGGTGCTTACCGAGGAGGATATGCTTGATGAGATAGAAAGGCTGATATCTTAATGATTTTATCGGATAAAACTATATTGCGAATGCTTGATGAAAAAACCTTGGTGATAAACCCTTTAAACAGCGAACAAATACAGCCTGCCAGTGTAGATATAAGGCTGGGCGCTTCTTTTGGCGTTGTTGAAGATTCGCCGTCGGGAATTATAACCTTGGAAAATGAAATTAACTATAAGACAATTCATACCGACTCATATTTAATACTGCCGGGACAATTTGTGCTTGCAACTACAATGGAATATTTTGAATTACCCGATAATTTAACCGCTTTCGTTGAGGGCAGAAGTTCTTTGGGTCGTATGGGGCTTTTTATTCAGAATGCAGGCTGGGTCGATCCGGGGTTTAAGGGTGAAATAACCTTGGAATTATATAATGCCAACAGATTTGCCATAGAGCTGAAATCTGGCAGAAGAATAGGACAGCTTGTTTTTGCGGAAATGGACGATTATGCTTTAAATCCCTATAACGGCAAATATCAGGGGCAAATGGGCGCAACGGGATCAAAGGTTTTTTTGGATAACGACAAGCAGATTAAATAAGAGGAAACCCAATGAGCAGTAAAAATTATTTTATTATGTCCGCAGATATTGTTGTTGCAAGGTGGGAAAACGAAAAATTGACGGTTTATAACGATGACTTGCTTCCTCTGTATCTCAAACGAATATCAGATGCGGATAGTTGGCTTGAAACACGTGCCATTGATTCACATCGGGCTAACTCAAGATTGCTGAAAAAAGCACTGCGCTTAACGGAACGTGACGATATTTCCACCGTTATTTCCGTAAACGGAGTTACAATTACCGACAACTATTGGATAAAGGAGCTTAATTCCGATTTGCGATATGAAGATGTCAGATTTAAGAACGATTATTTCTCAAACCTGGCGCTTAAGGGAAGTTATAGCAGCTTTAACCGTGCCGCCAACAGCAAAAATACAAGAACGCCTGAGCTTACCAATACAGGCAGCTTTGAAAAGTGCTGGAAGCTCCGTAACGGCGAATGGTGGATGTATAAAAAAGCCAATCATAATGAGATGTTTTCCGAATTGTTTGTATGCCGCCTGGGACAGGCGTTAAATATGAAGATGGCTGAATATGAGCGGGGAGAGGGCTTTGTTAAAACTCCCGATTTTACACAAAACGCTGCGGTGAATTTTGAGCCTGCTTCTGCATTTATGGGAGACAATGAGGATTATGAAGCGGTTACAGAAAAGCTGCAAACGATCTGTCCAAGTGCTATACCCGATTATGTTCGTATGATATTTTTGGACACCGTTGCCGCAAATCCCGACAGGCATACAAATAACTTCGGTTTATTGCGTGATGTTGATAACGGAAAGCTTTTGGGACTTGCTCCGAATTTTGACAATAATATGGCATTGATTGCAAGAGGCTATCCCTCAAATCCAAAAAGCAGCGATTTGCTTATCAGGCTTTTTAATGAGCTTCTTGAAAATCACCCTAATTACCGTGATTTTTTGCCTGCCATCAGCAGAGAAACCGTTAGGAAATGTGTTGACGAGCTGAATATGAAGGTTAAAAGAGACGCTGTGGTTCAGTTGGTTATGAACAGGTATGAATATATTATATAAATATAAGTGAAGGACATAAAAATACAAAGAACAAAAGGAAGCATTAAATGAATGCAGTAGAAACAAGAAATCTGACCTACAAATACAGCATAGGCACACCCTTTGAAACCACAGCCGTGGACGATGTAAGCGTCGTTATCGAGCAGGGGGAGTTTGTGGGAGTTATAGGTCACACGGGCAGCGGTAAATCCACCTTTATACAGCATTTGAACGGGCTTTTAAAGCAAAGCTCCGGAGAGGTTCTTATCAACGAAAGAAATATCTGGGACAAAAATGTCAATATAAAGGATATACGTTTTGAAGCGGGCTTGGTATTCCAGTATTCCGAGTATCAGCTTTTTGAAGAAACGGTATATAAGGACATTGCCTACGGTCCCAAGAACATGGGGCTTTCGGAAGAAGAAATCGACAAGCGGGTGAAAAACGCCGCCAATCAAATGGGGCTGGATCATGAGCTGCTGGAAAGATCGCCCTTTGATTTATCGGGTGGGCAGAAAAGGCGGGTAGCTTTGGCGGGAGTTATCGCCATGGAGCCGAAGATCCTTATACTGGATGAGCCTGCGGCGGGGCTTGATCCTGCGGGACGGGACAAGGTGCTTGAGGAAATCTCGGGTTATCATAAAAATTCGGGTACTACAATTCTCCTTGTTTCTCACTCTATGGAGGATATAGTAAAGTATGCAGACAAGGTTCTGGTAATGAACCATGGAAAGCTTTTCTGCTATGAAACCACAGACAAGGTTTTTTCCAT
>CAZRRT010000017.1:0-21260 GCA_964602605.1 uncultured Ruminiclostridium sp. | reverse complement strand
GGAGATCGGTTTGGATATCCCGCAGATTACCAAATTATCACATCTGCTTGCCGAAAAGGGAATAGACATAGGCAAAGACGTATATACGGTTGAAAGAGCAAAGGAAAGACTTTTGAAAATACTAAAAGGAAACACAAATGCTTAAAGATATAACATTAGGACAATATTTCCCGGGAAATTCCGTGATACACAGAATGGACAGCCGATTTAAAATAGTTTTGGATATTCTTTATGTGGTAATTCTTTTTGTGGCGGATAATTATGTCTCTCTTGCCATAGCGGGAATTTTTATACTTATGGCTTATGCGGTTTCGGAAATTAAGCCTGTTATGATGCTGAAAAGCCTGAAGCCCCTTATGCCCCTTATTTTGTTTACCGCAATACTTAACCTGTTTTTTGTAAAGGGCGAGGGAGAGCCATTGGTGGATTGGTGGATTTTTCACATATATATGGAGGGTATTTCCACCGCTGTCTTTATGATAGTGAGAATAGTTTGTCTGATAATAGGTATGTCGCTGCTTACCTACACCACCTCGCCTATTGTACTTACGGACGCTATAGAAAGGCTTTTATCCCCATTGAAAAAGATCAAACTGCCGGTTCACGAGCTTGCCATGATGATGACTATTGCGTTAAGATTTATTCCTACTCTTATCGAGGAAACGGACAAGATAATGTCCGCACAAAAGGCAAGAGGCGCTGACCTTGACACAGGCGGTCTTATGAAAAGGGCGAAGGCGCTTATCCCTATTTTAATTCCGCTTTTTGTTTCCGCCTTTAAAAGAGCCAACGAGCTTGCTATGGCTATGGAATGCCGCTGCTACAAGGGCGGAGAGGGAAGAACAAAGCTAAGGCAGTTAAAGGCGCAGCCCTTTGATTATATGATTTCAATGCTTATGCTTACGGTTTTGGGATTTGTTGTAGTTGACAATATTTGTTTTTAATATGAAAAATCTGAAATTTACAATCGCATACAAGGGAACGGCATATAACGGCTATCAAAGTCAGCCCGATAAAAATACCGTACAGGACAATATGGAAAAAACCCTTGCCCTTTTGCTTAATCAGCAGGTTTCGATAAACGGCTGCTCCCGCACCGACGCAGGCGTTCACGCAAGAGAATTTGTATTTAACGTAAAATACGATGAAGCTTTAAGCGGCATTGACATAAATTCAATTATAAAGGGAGCAAACGGGCTTTTGCCAAATGATATAGCGGTTTTAAGCTGTAAGGAGGCAAGCGGCGATTTTCACGCAAGGTTTGACTGCAAGGGAAAGGAATACCTTTACCTTATAGATAATTCCAAGATTAAAAATGTATTTACAAGGGATCTTGCATTTTGGTATCCTTATGAAATAAATACCGAGAAAATGACTGAAGCGGCAAAAATCATAATTGGCGAGCATAATTTCGGGGCTTTTTGCAAGGCGGAGGCAAAGCAGCATTTAAAGTCTACAGTAAGAACCGTTTATGATATAAGAATAGAAAAAAAGGATAACTTTATTATGATATACGTCAGCGGAAACGGCTTTTTGCATAATATGGTAA
Organism: uncultured Ruminiclostridium sp.; assembly: GCA_964602605.1. Lineage (GTDB taxonomy): Bacteria > Bacillota > Clostridia > Oscillospirales > Ruminococcaceae > Ruminiclostridium_E. The sequence goes on along the minus strand of CAZRRT010000017.1, from coordinate 19,711 downwards.
GAATTATTGCAGGCACGCTGATTTATGTAAATGAGGATAAATTAAGCTTAAATGATATAAAAAAAGCAATAGAAACCGCAAACAGGGAGTATGCGGGCAAAACGCTTTCACCCTGCGGACTTTATTTAAATAAGGTTTTTTATTGATAATTTGTATATATCAAATCGGAAGGAGGAGCAAATGTCTGAAAAAAGCGAAACCGACAAAAAAGCGGCAGACTTGGAAGAATACAGGAAAAAGAAGTCGGGAAAAAAGCATTTAATACGCTTAATGATTATAGCTGTAATCTTTTTCGGAGTTTTGGCAATAGCCGTAAATATGGATAATATACTTGAGCCGATAAGGAGTATGGTTTCAAAAATCGAAACTAAAACCTCCGACGAGGTGGGTTTTCCTATAAAGCTGTCGGGAAGCGCATCTTATTCTTTTAAAAGCTTTGGAGAAAACTTTTCACTGCTCACCGATACATATTTATACACCTATAATATGGACGGAGGGCAAAACTATGCTTTAAGACACAGCTACTCCAAGCCTGTTCAGTATACCAATTCCAAGCGGATACTTATATATGATAAGGACTACAACGATTTTTCCGTTTATAATAAAACAAGAATGATATACAAGGGCAGCGTTAAGGAAAAAATTATTTTCGGCACTCTTTCCAATAACGAATCTACTGCAATCGTCACAAATTCCGACAGGTATTCCAATGTAATTTATATTTTTGACGGCAGCGGAAATAACGTTTATTCAAGAAAGATACCTTATGAAAATATAATGAGCATCGCCTTTTCTTATGAAGATAAGTATATTTATGCAGCGGCTATGGGAGTTGAAAACGGAGAAATATATTCCAAGATATATAAATACGATATCACCTCCGATAAGCAGGAAGCGGTATGGGAATATAAGGCGGCAAAATCCTCAATACCCTTGAAGATATTTGCAAGGAAGGGAAGAATTTGCACAATATATGATAATTACTGCCTTTCCCTTAACGAATCCGACGGCAGTATGACGGGAGAAAAGGAGTTTAACGGAACAATTCAGTGCTTTGATTATTCCGATTCAATAATCGGGCTGATTTATCTTGACCCTTCATCAAATAAAAAAATACTTGTGTCTATGGGCTATGATATGTCGGTAAAAGCATCGGGAACGGTAACGCCCAACATAAACCGCATAATAACCGACGGAAATTCAATGTATATAATTCAGTCGGGCAAGATAACGGGGTATAATTCAGAAATTAAGGTTACCTCGGAAAAACAGCTTGAGGATGATTATGTTTCGTTTATTAAAATCAAAGGATCTTTTTTGCTTTTAGGCTATAACAGTGTAGATATTCTAAATTTACAGTAAATTATTAAATATTAAATAATTACATAAAGAAAGGGACAATTATGGGAACTCAGTTTTTTTGGTTTTTTGATCTGTCAGTGGCGGCAATTTTGATTATTTCACTATTTCAGGGTATTCGCAAAGGCTTTGTGTCAATGCTTGTATCTTGTGTTGCAATGATTGTGGCGTTTGCGGTGGCTTTGCCCGTAAGCGGAACGGTATCGGCAAGCATTTACAACAATGTGGTAAAAGACGCAGTATCAGAGGAAATAAACAATCAAATCAACAACGTTGTAGGCGATACTGTAATAACCCAGCTTAAAAAAATCGATATGAGCAAGGCGAAGATTAACGGCAAGGAGCTTTCATCATTAAGCACTCAGCCTGACAAATTGGGTAAAATCAACTTGGATTTGACAAAGCTTGACGTATCCGATACGGGAATCGAGGATATAGATCTTTCCGCATTCGGAGTTGATAAAAACAGTGTGGATTATTCGGCACTGAACTTAGGAAAAGTGGAAATCACCGCTGAAGAAAGCGAAAAATACGGAATCGACAAAATGATTTTAGCCTCGGTTTTATCCGAGAACGTAACCAAAGGAGAGGCGTTCAGCTCTATTACCGAATCGGTGGAAAAAATTTCCGAATCCCTTCCTTCCTTTATGTCGGGAACGGTAGATTCCATAACATCGGGCAATAAGGAAATCATCAAGGACGTAGTGGTTTGTATCATTGACACCAATACCGAAAATTTTGCCGAGTCCTTAACAGATAATATGGTAAAGCCGATTTTGTTAGTTCCTATGAGAGCATTGATTTTTTTGATAATATTTGTTATAATAGTATTGCTGTTAAATATAATTGCAAAGCTAACCAAGAAAATCAACAGTATTCCTTTGGTGGGCGGAATAAATAAGGTTTTGGGCGTAGCAGCGGGAGCTGTTCAAGGGGTAATCGCAATCTTTTTGATTTGTATTTTTGTACAGGTAATAATTGCTCTCACAGGCAACGAGATTATATTCTTAAACACAATGACTATAGATGAAACCTTTATATTTAAAAAAATATACTATCTTGATTTTCTTAACTTTATGGCTTAACATAAGATTGGAGGCAGCTTAAATATGATGATGTGTGAGCGGTGCAAAAAGCGTCCCGCAGTTGTATTTATTACTACTATGCAAGGAGATAAAAAGCATAACGAGGGACTGTGCTTAAAATGCGCAAAGGAGCTTAATGTACCTCAAGTAAGTGAATATATTAAGCAGCTTGGAATTGACGACGAAGAGTTGGAAAATGAAATGGAGATGATTTTTAACAGTCCAGATTTCCAAAACATTTTCGGCGACTCAGAGGACGAGTTGGAAGACGGCGATGATTCAAGCGAAAACGATTCTGACAAAGACGAAAAGATTGACGGATTTAAAAGCGGGGGAGCCGGCACGATGCCTCCCTTTATCCGCAGATTTTTCAGCAACGTGGACTCTTCCGAAACGGGGGAGGGAGATAAATCGGAATCGGGCGTAAAAAGCGGAGAGAAGAAAAAGCGCACGGAAAAGCCCAATAAAAAGCATAAATTCCTCGACACCTTCTGTACCAACCTTACGGCAAGGGCAAGAAGCGGCAAAATGGATAATGTTATCGGCAGAGAAAAAGAAATCTATCGAGTTACTCAGATACTATCCAGAAGAACCAAGAATAACCCCTGCTTAATCGGTGAACCGGGCGTAGGCAAAACCGCCATAGTTGAGGGGATCGCACAAAAAATTGCAGAGGGAAGCGTTCCTTTCAGGCTCAGAAGCAAGGAGCTTTATATGCTTGATCTTACTGCGCTTGTAGCGGGAACTCAATTCAGAGGTCAGTTTGAAAGCAGAGTAAAAAGCCTTATTGACGAGGTTAAAGCGGACGGAAACGTACTTTTGTTTATTGACGAGGTGCATAATTTGGTGGGAACGGGCGACAGCGAGGGTACAATGAACGCCGCCAATATGTTTAAGCCCGCATTGTCAAGAGGAGAATTGCAGGTTATAGGAGCAACCACCTTTGACGAGTACAGAAGACACATTGAAAAGGACAGTGCGTTGGAAAGGCGTTTCCAGCCCGTAACCGTCAACGAACCCAGCTTAGAGGACACGGTTGAGCTGTTAAAGGGAATAAAGAAATATTACGAAGAACATCACGCAATTCACGTTTCAGACGATATTTTAAAATCCTGCGCCGTTCTTTCCGAAAGATATATCACCGACAGATACCTTCCCGACAAGGCAATAGATTTGTTGGACGAGGCAGCTGCATGTGCAAGCATAAAAAGCAAGGATTTGGCGGAATACGAAGGCTTAAAGTCGGACAACAAGAATTTGGAGAGAGAGCTTAGCGATTTATCCGCAGAAAAAGAAAACATAAATTACGAGCGTATTGCCGAGATAAAAACCCAAATATCAAAAAACGAAATCAGAATAAAGAAGCTGGAGCCTTTGGTAACTCAAATTCATGTGACCGACGAGGACGTTTCCAAGGTTATAGAGCTTTGGACGGGAATACCCGCTTCAAAGATTATGGAAACCGAATTTAAAAAGATGAACAAGCTTGAAGCGGTGCTGAAAAGCCGTGTTATCGGACAGGACGAAGCTTGCGAAATGGTTGCCGCCGCAATTAAGCGCACCAGAGTGCAGCTTTCCGCCCGCAGACGTCCTGCATCCTTTATATTTGTAGGACCTACCGGAGTGGGAAAAACGGAGCTTGTACGAGTTCTTGCACAGGAGCTTTTTGATACGGTAGATCCGCTTATTCGCCTTGATATGAGCGAGTATATGGAAAAATACAGCGTCAGCAAAATAATCGGTTCTCCTCCCGGATATATCGGATACGACGAGGCGGGACAGCTTACCGAAAAGGTTCGCAGAAAGCCTTATTCCGTTATACTTTTTGACGAGATTGAAAAGGCGCACCCCGACGTTATGAACATTCTGCTTCAAATTCTTGACGAGGGCAAGGTTACCGATTCTCACGGCAGAACGGTAAGCTTTGAAAATACCGTAATAGCTATGACCTCAAATGCAGGCTCTTCCAACAACAATTTCGGCGGAATGGGATTCGGAAAAACCGAGGAAGATATTTCCAAGGAAAGGGCTATGAACGCTTTGAAGGAATTTCTCCGTCCCGAATTTTTGGGCAGAGTGGACGAGGTTGTGGTATTTAAGCCTCTTACCGAAGAAAATTATGTAAAGATTGCAAAGCTTATGCTTGAAGAAATGAAAAAAGCGCTGGCTGAAAAGAAAATCGAGCTTAAAATTACCGAAGCCGCTTATAAAACCATTGCTTCCAAGGCTTACGGCGGAAAATACGGCGGCAGAGATATTCGCAGAGTTATTCGCCGAGAGCTGGAGGACAAGGTGGCAAATCTTGTGATTGAAAAGGGCGAAGGCAGCTTATCGGAGGTTGTTGTTTCTTCCAAGTCGGGAGAATTGGTAGTTTCATAATGAAAACGGCAATAATAACGGGAGGAAGCGGCTCTATAGGCAGCTGTCTTGCAGCTGAATTTGCAAAGGATTACAGAGTATTGTTCACCTATTGCCGTAATGAAAAAGCAGCTTATGATTTATCTCAAAAATACGGCTGCGAGGCGGTAAAATGCGATTTAACGCAGGACTCCCATATAAGCAAATTGCTTTCTATGGTTAATTGCTGCGATTTGCTGATTAACAATGCAGGGATAAGTCACGTAGGCTTATTCAATCAGCTTTCATATTCTCAAATTCAAGATATAATAGGTGTAAATCTTATAGGCACAATGAAGCTTACAAAGGATATACTTAATTTGATGATAAGAGAAAAAAGCGGCTGTATAATAAATATTTCTTCCATTTGGGGAGTATACGGCGGCTCCTGCGAGGCGGCTTATTCTGCTTCAAAAGCGGGAATAATAGGGTTTACCAAGGCATTGTCAAAGGAAGTGGGAATATCGGGAATAAGGGTAAATTGTATTGCTCCCGGTTTAATCGACAGCAAGATGAATTCACATTTGTCACAAGAGGAAATAAAGTCCTTTTGCGAGGAAAGCACATCTTTGGGGAAAATCGGCAAGCCGGAGGATATTGCAAAGGCAGCAAGATATTTATCCCAAGCGGAATTTGTCACAGGCGAGGTTTTAAGCGTGGACGGCGGCTTTTGCGGATAGAAAAATATACAAATAAAAACAGTATGGGATTTTTACATACCCATACTGTTTTATTTATTTGATTCTGAGAATAATTACTCTGTTCTAAGTGCTTCCACAGGATCTTTTTTAGCGGCTAAACGAGAAGGAATTATACCTGCAATTAAGGTAAGCACCATACTGATTGCCACTAAAATTGCGGCGGCGACGGGAGGCAGAAAAGCCGTAAGTCCCTCTATTTCGGTTGCCTTATATAAAATATCGTTAATGGGAATCAGCAAAAGCAGAGATACTCCAATTCCTATAACTCCCGAAACTAAGCCCACAATAAGAGTTTCCGCATTGAACACTGTTGAAACATCTCTTTTTGAGCTGCCGATAGCACGCAGTATTCCGATTTCTCTTGTCCTTTCCAAAACGGAAATATATGTGATTATTCCAATCATAATGGAGGAAACGATAAGCGAAATGCTGACAAAGGCAATAAGCAGATAGGAAATACCGCTTATAATATCAGTAATGGAGGACATAAGCAAAGCTACATAGTCGGTGTATTTTATTTCGTCCTCCTCAGAAGCGTTTTTGTTATATTCGGCTATTGCGTCGGAAATTCTGTCCTTGTCCTCAAAGGTCTTTGCATACAGCTTTATGGACGAGGGACTTGAAAAATCCGCATAGCCTATATCGGACAATACGTCGTCATAGCTTGAATCTGAGAATTTGTCGGGGGTGTATTTTTTGAATAATTCCTCATATTGACTGTCGGTAAGCTGTGCAGCGTCCAAGGCTGCCGAAAGCTGTTCGGAGGTAAGAGCCGCCAACTGCTGTTCCACCATTTGTGCGTACTGCTGTGCATATTGGTTGGTTATAGCCTCTTCCGCATATCCGAACAATGTTTCATCGTCCATTTGCGATATATAGGACAGCACTGACTGCACATCAACTCCCATTTGCTCTGCATACTTTTGAGAAACTTGATCTATAAGGTCTTGACGTGTTATCTGCGAAAGATAGTTTTTTGCATATGCTTTAGCGTCCTCGGGATTGGGAATAGACATAACGAATTTGTAAATATCCGCCTTTTCGCTTGTTGAACATTCTTTTAGGTAGTCCTTGATTCTGTTTGTCATTTCTACAAGAGTAGGTTCGGTATATGTTTCGGTTTTAAAGGGCAGTCCCGATATTATATCGTTAAGCTTATCGTTCATTTGCGCCTTTAATAAATCACTGTCCCCGGTCTTTTGTATTGCATAGTTTGAAAGCGCTTTTGTATAGCCCACATAGCCTTGAAGCATCGCGGAGGTGGCGTCCTCTTTGGGACGAATAATACCGGAGATTTTTATTTTTACACCCACATCGTCCGAATTAAACAGATAGTCAAGTCCTGTGTCATTTTTGGTTAAGTCGGTGTAGCTTTTTCCGTCCTCGCTTTTTTGATAGTATTCGCAGGGCAGTATAAGCTTAAATTCCTTATTGCAAATATCTTCGTAATTCCATTCTGTTTGTCCGTAATCATCAACCGTTTCACCCGACATTACTTTTTTTATAATATCGGGGAACTGCTCCGAGTCTTTCATTCCCAATGAATACATCACCACGTCGGGTATTTCGTTGCGCCTTGTCATTACAAGCACAATCTGATCATAGCTTTCGGGCCAGCTTCCGTAAACCAAATCGTATTGATTGAACAGCATCTGATTTACCGAATCGTCGGTATCTCCGGGCAGCATTTCCTCCCATATATCCATATCCATATTGTACATCTGCATAAACGGATTGGATTCTCCCACAGTATAAGAGCCGTTAAAGCCCATAGCGTCGTTTACCATTTCCGCAAAGTCGGATTTAATTATCTTTCCCCGGGTATCGTCTGTGAAAATCGGCATTTTTACGTCATAGGAATAGTCTATGGCGCAGGTGTTGTTTTTTATCGCTTCACTGCTGTCCAAAAAGGTCTTAAAATCCTTCATATTGTTTTTTTGCTTTGCTGAAGAGTTCATAGCATTGAATATTTCATATATATCTGTGTTGGATTTAATCTTTTCGGGATAATTGCCGCTTTCGGAGTCCTGCCTGTGCCTATCCATAATATTTGCAAACGCACCGGACATATCGGTGGTTTCCTTTACTATGTTTATAGGATAGGAGGACAGGGTTTCTTCCTGAACGGTGTTTATATAGCTGTTAATTCCCGCTGAAAGAGAAAGAATAAGCGCAATTCCTATAATTCCTATAGAGCCTGCAAAGGAGGTAAGCAAGGTTCTGCCCTTTTTGGTGAGAAGATTGGTTAAGGACAGGGACAGGGCGGTGAAAAAGGACATAGAAACACGTTTTTTCTTGCCTTTTTCCGCTTCTTTTGTTTCCTCGGGTTCAAAAGGATCTGAATCGCTGACGATACAGCCGTCTTTAACCTTTATCGTTCTTGTGGCATACTGCTGCGCCAACTCGGGATTATGAGTTACAAGTATAACAAGTCGGTCGTTTGCGATTTCTTTAAGCAGCTCCATTACCTGTATGCTGGTTTCGCTGTCCAATGCTCCTGTGGGTTCGTCTGCAAGAAGAATACGAGGGTTGTTTATCAAGGCTCTTGCAATAGCCACACGCTGCATCTGTCCGCCTGACATTTGATTTGGCTTTTTATGAAGCTGATCTGCAAGGCCCACTTTTTTCAGTGCTTCAACCGCTCTTTTTCTTCTCTCCGATTTTGATATTCCCGAAATGGTAAGGGCTAATTCCACGTTGGCAAGCACAGTTTGGTGGGGAATAAGGTTGTAGCTTTGAAAGATAAAGCCGATAGAGTGATTGCGGTAAGCGTCCCAATCTCTGTCCTTGTATTTTTTTGTGGATATTCCGTTAATTACAAGATCGCCGCTTGTAGCGTGGTCCAAACCGCCGATAATGTTCAGCATAGTGGTTTTACCACAGCCCGAATGACCCAATATTGCCACAAATTCGTTTTCACGGAAGGAAATGTTAATTCCGTTTAAAGCGGTGACCTTGTTGTCCTTTTCGCCGTAGGTTTTTACAATGTTTTTCAGTTGAAGCATAAGTTGTCCTTTCTTTCTTTCATTTTTTCCATAGATTTATATAGTATCTGATCATTGTTTTTATTTTTTCATCATCGGGCTTTCCTTCGGGATAAAGCTCCATTGCAGATATAAGAATGTAGTTGATAAAACCGAACATAATGGTTTTTGCCCCGCTGTCATAATCCATTTCCTTTATTTCTCCCATTTCTGCTTTTGCCTTCAGCAGATCCGAAATATGCTTTCTTACGCAGTCGGTTATAAGGAAAATGTTCTTTTTGGGAATAACCTCCGCCACTTCGTTTTCCTTTAGAATAATGCGAATAATATCAATATTGTTGTCTACCGTTTTGGTGAATTGATGAAAGGCAATAAGCATTATTTTCTCTAATGGCAGATTTTTGCAGTCCTCACAGTGTTTTTCCGTTATTTCCTCCGCCACCTTTTGAAAGTTTTGAGTGACTATAGTCTGAAAGATTTCTTTTTTCCCTCCCGGAAAATAGTGATATAAAATTCCGTCCGCAAGCCCCAATTTTCTGTTGACGGAGCGAACCGACGTACCCTTGTAGCCTTTTTCCGCAAACTGCATTCTGGCGCAGTCAAGCAGCCTTTGTTTTGTGTTTTCGGCTTGCTCTTTCCTTAAATTCAAGGATTCTGTTTTATATGGAATTTTTTGTGGGATTTTTTCTTTACACATTTGTTATTCCTCGTTCAACATTTGTTCAATAAATATTATATATGTTATTATATATATTTATTTTAAAATGTCAAGTAGAATACTGTAAATTTCACATTTTTATCAAAAAAGGCGGCAGCCCGAAAGGCGGCAGCCCGCAGCAAAAACCGCTTGCTGAAGGAGTCGCCATATTTTTTTATAATTTTGTTTCCACAATTTTACTAATAGTTTGATTGACGAACAGCATAAGCTCAGCCTGAAAAAAACTCCCTTGTTAGGTTTTCCTATAATACTATACCTAACTTAAAATAGTATAAGCCGACATCGCTCTTGGCGGTTTTTCCATAAAAATAAAGTCGGGGCAGGGAATTGCTCTGCCTCGATTTTAAGGATATAATTTTAACAAATCTTACTTTTCAAGAAAATGCTCAATAAGCGTATGTCCCACGCTGACATATTTTCCTGTTTTTTCCGCTTCCTCCTCGGAAAATTTATTCACGCCCTTTAATTCCTTGCGGCTGTCATAAATAAGATAAGGAACAGGCGCATTTGTATGAGTTTTAAGTGCAAGGGGAGTGGGGTGATCGGGGCAGATCAGAATTTTTATATCCTGATTTTTAAAAGCTTCCAAAATAGGACCCAAGATAAGCTTGTCTATCAGCTCAATAGACTTTACCTTGTTTTGAATTTCAAAGCGGTGTCCGCATTCGTCGGGAGCTTCCACATGGATATATACAAAGTCGCTGCCCTCGTTGAGAGTATTGATAGCCGCCTGTGCCTTTCCGCCGAAATTGGTGTCGATATAGCCTGTTGCTCCGGGAACGCTGATTACCTTCATTCCTGTAAATTTTCCTATTCCCTTTAACAAATCCACGGCGGAAATCATTGCGCCTTTAAGTCCGTATTTTTCTTCAAAAGTCGTTAAGTCCTTTCTGACACCTTCTCCCCAAAGCCAAATGCTGTTGGCGGGGTGCAGTCCTCTTTTAATTCTGTCCCGATTTACGGGGTGATCCTTTAAAAGATCATAGGAACGCTTCATCATATCAAGCAGCTTTTTTCCGTTATCGTTAACGTTTAAATAGTTTGTAACCTTTTGTCCCGAAATATCGTGAGGAGGAGTTAGAGTACCAATGTCAAGAGTGCCCTTGTCCCAAATCAAACAATGACGGTAGCTGACGCCGCTGTAAAAGCTGAACTCATCGTTTCCAATTTTTTCCTGAATAAAATCAATAAGCTTTGCCGCTTCTTCACTGGAAATATCCCCCGAACAGTAGTCCACCATAGTTTTATCTTCATATTTAGGTTCGCCGGACAATGTGACAAGATTACATCTGAAAGAAACATCGGTAGGCTTCATATCGATTCCGATGCTTCCCGCTTCAAGTGGAGAACGTCCCGAATAGTAAACGGAAGGATCATATCCCAATACCGAAAGGTTAGCTACATCGCTGCCCGGCTTTAAGCTGTCAATAACGGTTTTCACCAGTCCAACCTCTGAAACTTTCGCAAGCTTATCCATATTTGGCTTTTCAGCAGTTCCCATAGGAGTTTTTCCCGTTAAGTCTTCTCTTGGCAGATCCGCCATTCCGTCGCAAAGCAATACTACATACTTCACTTTTGGTTTACCTCTTTCTTTTGCTATTTATTTCTTTTTATATTTTCTTGTATTTGATAATAATTTTCCAAAAAAGGCACTTCTTTAATTTCAAAGCTTTTGTGATTAAGATAATCTAAAATACCCGAATCCGTTTTAAAATCAAAGGTTAATTTATAGCTGCACAGTGCCTGCATTTTATATCCGTATTTTTGATTTATTTTGTTGTTTCCGTATTTTCCGTCCCCTAAAAGGGGGTGACGGATATAAGCCAAATGGGCTCTTATCTGATGAGTTCTTCCCGTAAGCAAATCAATTTCAAGCAGTGACAATTCGCCGCAGCTTTGCAAAACCTTGTATTTTGTTTTGATTGTAAGGTTTTCCGATGTTTTTGTATCGGTAATTTGGACTTGGTTTGCCTTTTCGTCCTTTTGCAGATAAGCGGTTAATATATCTTCTTTTTTTGGCATTTCGCCTACCGCTATACAAAGATATTTTTTGGAAATTTCACGGCTTTTGATTTTTTCGTTAAGTATTCGCAAAGCCTCCGCATTTTTTGCTGCAATAACTATTCCGCAGGTGTTTCGGTCGATTCGGTTGCATAATGCGGGGGCAAATGAGTTTTCGTTTTCAGGCTGATATTCGCCTTTGTTATACAGATACTTCTTAATTCTGTTTATCAGCGTGTCAACGCTGCCGTCGTTGTCCCAATGAACCGTCAGCCCCTGCTCTTTATCTACAAGCAGAATGTTGTTATCCTCGTATACTATGGAAAGCTTATCTCCCGCCGATAAAAAGTCCTTTTCCTCCGTCTTTTTCGGCTCAATAAGAATATCGGGGAAAAACATATACAGCCTGTCGCCTTTTTGCAGTCTGTAAGCTGATTCGGTGCGCTTGCCGTTGATTTTTATATCCTTGTTTCTTACCGCTTTGTTAATAATTCCCGATTTAAGTGAAGGGAAAGCCTTGGTCAAAAATCTGTCAAGCCGCTGATTACAATCGTTTTCGCCTATAATAATCTCTTTTTTCATCTTTGTATTCTTGAAAAGCCGTATTTTTGGAAATGCTTAACCGCCTCGTTAAAAAACTCGTTGGAGTTGGAGCAGTGATCTCCCACGTCTTCAAGCGCTTGCTTTGCGTCTGTCCAGCGTCTTTCCGAGCTTTCGTCGTCCTCCGTATCGCAGAACCATATTTGATTTTGCCAAGTTCCGAAGGCAAGGTCGATTATGTAGGTTTGTTTAGCCATTAAGCTTACCTCCCTTTGCCCCGCCTAACCTTACGTCTGCCAAAATATTGGATTCAAAGGTAAAGTTAAGGTTTTTCTGCTCTCTTTCCCGTTTTAATGCAAGAGTTACCATTATGTCAAGCAGCTGCGAATACTTAGTGCCTAACGGCTCCCAAAGATAAAAGGCAAGACTTCCGGGAATTGTGTTTATTTCGTTAAGATAAATCTTTCCGCTGTCAACGTCAAGCATATAGTCGATTCTTGAAACACCGCAGCAGCCAAGGCATTTAAAGGCTTTAACCGACATTTCCCTGATTTCTTTTCTCATTTCCTCGGAAATATCGGCGGGAATTTTTCTCTTTAAAGAAGCCATTCCGTTTGATTTGCTGTCCTTTGAGCCGCCTGCATATTTATCCTCAAAGCTGAGGATTTCGTGACTGCTTACCGGCTCTTCACATTCGCTGGCTTTTGCCTCGTCGCTGTCGCCGCATACCGAGCAGTTAATTTCACGCAGATTCATAACGGCTTTTTCCACCAGCACCTTTCCCGAAAAGCCGAAAGCGTAGTCCAAGGCATCGGATAATTCCTTTTCGTCCCTGCCTATTTTAATTCCCACGCTTGAACCTAAATTTATAGGCTTTACAATAGTGGGCAGTCCGATTTTGCTTTTTATTCTTTCAATTACTTCATCTTGACTTTTAGCAAATTCGCTTGCCAAAACCGTAACGCAGTCCAAAACGGGGATATTGTTGTCTTTAAGCACCGTTTTCATAACGTATTTATCCATTCCCACGGCAGAGGAAAGCACATCGCAGCCTACATAAGCCAAATTCAAGGTCTGAAAATATCCCTGCAAAGCTCCGTCCTCCACATTTGTGCCGTGTACTATGGGAAATGCAACGTCGATTTCGGCAACTGTGCTGTCCCCGAATTTTTTCATAGGATAGCACACAAGCTTTGTTTTATCTCCATCGTTAACAAGAATAACACGTGTGCTTTTCTTTAAAAGTGCGGGAATATTGCGGTACTCCTCGATTTTGCCCGCATACTCCCCTGTGTAAAACTTATTGTCTTTTGTAATGTAAACGGGGATAACGTCGTATTTTTCGCGGTTAAACGCATTTATCGCCTGAATTGCCGAGATAACGGAAACCTCGTGTTCTACGCTTTTTCCTCCGAAAAAAACTCCTACTCTAATTTTCATAGTAATTTCCTTTCATACCTTGTTCCGATTTGGCGCATTATAAATATATTCTAAATATCAACTAAATATCAAAAGGCAGTGCGGCTAATCTTTCCATAAGCCCTTTGTCAAATTCAAAATATTTTCTTCCCGTTTCTTTTTTAGCTCCCATACTGTCATAAAAAGCAATAGAGGGATTATTCCAATTTAGGCAGCTCCACTCCATTTTTGTATATCCTTCTTCCAACACTTTTTCCACGATTTTGGAAAGAAAAGTCCTTCCAAGTCCAAGTCCTCTGTATCTTTGGTTAATATACAAATCCTCCAAATGCACCTTTCCAACAGCTGCAAACGAACCGAATACAGGATAGTAAAGAGCATAGCCTATTTCCTGATGATCATACTCCAAAAACAAAACGGTAGCGATATTTCTTTCAAAAAGCCAATGCTCTAATTGCTTTTCCGTTGCCGTCATATCCTCCGGTCTTTTTTCGTACTCGGCAAGATATTGTATAAATTGCCGTATTAAAGGAATGTCCTCTTTTGTTGCTTTTCTAACGGTTGTTTTGTTTCTAAAGTCCATTTTATTTTCTCCGCTGTGATTTTTAATATTTAATAGTTATCCGCAAGTCGTTTTCAAGCAGGATAATCTTTTTTAAACCGCCTTTATCATTGCTTTGCTGAGATTTTAGCTGTTTTTAATATTTAATAGTTATCCGGCAAGTCGTTTTCAAGCAGGATAATCTTTTTTATACCGCCTGTTTTAATGGAATCGCACTTAGCTAAAGCATCATTAAGATTTTTAGCTACAAAGGTTTTTTCCTCGGGATAACCCGCCTCTTTAAGCCCGTCCACAATAGGCTCTGCACGGTTTTCACCTACCGCAATAACAAAATCGCTGACCTGCGCCGCTTGTTTTCCCAATTCCTTGTTTAATTCGTATTCCTTTTCGCCTAAGTCCACCATTCCGGGAGTTACAAGTATTTTATATCCCTCCATAAGTCCCATAGCGTCAAGGGCAGCCTTTGCTCCCGCAGGGTTGCTGTTAAATGCGTCGTCGATAACAACCGAGCTTCCCTTGTCAATTATCTGCATACGATGGGGAACTGCTTCAAGGCGGTGAACAGGCATTTTAAGCTGATCAAAGGAGATTCCGAGTTTATTTGCCACGGCGATTGCTCCCAAAATATTCTGTACGTTGTGCGCTCCGATAAGCCTTGTGCTGAAATCTGCACTTTCCTTTCCGTGATGCACGGTAAACTCTGTGCCGCCCACAGTAACTCTGATATGGTCCGCATAGTATTCATAAGAGGGGTTAAAGCCGTAGGAAATCACATTTTTTCCTTTGGTGTGTTCTTCACTGTGCTTGCTTATATATTCGTTGTCAAAGTTTAAAAATACCATTCCGCTTGTTATGCAGTCTGCAATTTCAAACTTTGTCTTAATAATGTTATCCACCGATTTAAAAGTTTCAAGGTGCTGTTCTCCGATTGATGTAATCATAGAATGGCGGGGGTGAACAATGTCGCAGATCTCTTTAATCTCTCCAACTCCCTTTGCGCCCATTTCGCAGATGAAATATTCATAAGTGGCATTAAGGGAATTTCTTATTGTCTTAACAACTCCCATAGTTGTGTTATAGCTTTCGGGAGTTATTAAAACGTTGTATTTTGCGGAAAGCAGCTTGTTTAAATAAAACTTTGTGGAGGTTTTGCCGTAGCTGCCCGTAATTCCTATAACGGTAAGATTTGGCAGCCCGTCGATTATTTTCTTTGCATCGTTGATATAGTAATTGTTTATGCTTTTTTCAATGGGCTTGTTGATAAAATTGGCGATCATAGGCATAAACAGCGAGAAAATCTGCCACAAGCAAAGGGCAAAGAAATGAAGCCCCTTTTCCCATAAGAAAATCATAGACAATGCGCATACCGCACCGTAAATAATTACAGTGGTAACGCACATTCTGATAACTCTCGGAGTGAATACAAGCTTTTTCTTAACAGGCTCTTTTTTGATAAAGAATATCATTCCCAAAAGCAAAAAGCTGATGCAGGTAAGTAAAATAGTCACAGAGCCTGATTGAAAGGCTTTATTTATTCTTTCAATATTACCCAAAGCGATATTTCCCTGAGAACTGAAAATATCATTGGTGGCATATTTTTCCCAGCATCTGTGTTCTAAGTCATAGCCCGCTATCAAAGCGTAAATTGAAACGATTAAAGGTAAAATATGTCTGCCGACTACTTGTTTAATATTTTGCTTTATCCAGTGGAATTGCTCACCGCAGCTGTAAGAGTTAAGCTGAAAAATGTGCATATAGTGCAGATAATTTGTGGAAAAGCTGAATAACAGCACTATAAAGAAAAGAATGTAGCTTGCAATATACAAAAAGTATGTCATAAAAAAATTCTCCAAACATTTTTTATTGTATTATATTGATGCAGCGGTTTCGTAATCCTTATCCTTTTTTATTACAAACCAAACAGCCCAAGCAAACGCCAAGCCCATAATTATCCATTGTAAATAATTGTCGAAAAATACGAACAGAGGCGTTTCGTTAAATTCCGCCGCAAAGCCGAATGTGTTTGCGGGTATATCATAAAGAAAATGCAGCAGCATAGGCATTAAAATATTGTGGGAGTGAAGATATACCGAGGAAAAAGCAAACCCCATCGCCCCTGTCTGTAAAAAGCGGTAAATCGCTTCCTCAAAGCCCGCACAGCCGGGAACGTGTATAAGACCGAATATTAAAGCGGAAATCCCCGCATATAAAAGCCGCCTTTTTACGGAACGGTTTCCCGAAAAATAACCTTCCGAAACAAATCCTCTGAAAGTAAGCTCCTCCCAAAAACCCGTGGTTATCTGCTGACAAAACAGACGTGAAAAAACTATGGCGAAGGTAGTATCTATAAAGGATTTTACGCCTATACAAAGATAAATTGCCGAAAACATGGTAAGCAGTATCAGTCCCAAGCCCGCAAATGCGGCATTTTTAAAGCCCCTGAAATTGATTACATCAGTCCATTTTCCCTTGTGAAACAGCTTAACGAATATTATAAGCTCTGCAATACCGAAAATCAGTCTTTGCCCGCTGCTGAAAAAATACCATTGTGCGCCGTCTAAACCAAGACTTCTGCCAATCTCGGAAATCCCCCAAAACAACAGGAACATTACAACTGCCAAGGGAATACCGATATTGTTTTTTATAATCTTCATTTTATTTATTTCCTTAATTTACATCAAAAAACGAGTCTAAAATTCTGCAAAACCTACCGCCCTGCTCCAAAAAAGCATAATGTCCGCAGCCCTCGAACACCACCAGCCCCGCATCGGGAATCAGCCTTTCCATAAGCTGTCCGTCGGAAAGGGGAACAGCGTCGTCCTTTTCGCCCCATATAAGCAGTGTGGGAACATTTATATTGTGAATAAGCTGCGTTAAGTCCTCGTTTACAACTTTAACAAGGCATTGGCGCATTATGGGAGAAGCTGCGTTGTAATCAGCAGAGCCGTTTTTCTTCCTTAGATTTTCCAAGGCGTTTGGCATTGTTTTTGTGCAAAGCTTAGTTGACAGTATTTTTTTCCCTATTTTATAGCATTTTGTCTTGATTTTGCTTTTAAAAGATTGTTTGGGTTTAATACCCGCACTGCCTGTCAGCACGATTTTTTCTATGTTAAAAGGCAAATTTTTTCTTGACATCAGCTTAATAATAATTCTGCCGCCAAAGCTGTGACCTATAAGAATACAGCTTTTTATTTCCATTTTCCGGCAAAACTTTATTACAAAATCCACATAGTTATCAACATTCCAAGGCTCTTTAGGCTCGTCGCTTTCTCCAAAGCCCGGCAAATCGGGAGCAAAAACCTTAAAATAAGGCGACAAATGTTTTATTATCTGATTAAAAAGAGTGATATTTGCGCCCCAGCCGTGCAAAAGCAATATATTCTGCCGTCCGCTGCCCTCTAAAATGTAGTTTATTTTAAGCTTATCTATTTCGGTGAACAACATTTTCCTCCCAAAATAAAATTAACCGCATACATTATATAAGTATATAGCTATTACCGATTTTTGTCAAGAAAATTATAGCATATATTAAGAGTTTATAAAATATTTTTAAATTTATTACAAAAAGTATTTAAAATCATAACTTCAAAAGCAAAAAAGACGGGCTGTACTAAGCACGGTCTGTCGAAAAAGTTAAAAGTGAAAAATTACAGAGGGAAAAGAGACTTGGAGAAAAACCGTCAGGTTTTTTCTCCAAATTGCGATAATAGCCTTAAAATCGGCGTCAGCTTGACGGAAAACCGACCAAAAGGAGGTTTTTCGTCAAGCTGTGTACTAAGCCAATATCACATAATTTTCAGCATTATCGCATTATTATACTAAATTTTGACAATTAGAAAAAAAGGTGCTATAATACTTTTTGATTATTTATTCTATAACAAGAAATTATTCTAAATAAGGCTAAGGACTAATATGAAAACGGTAATTATCGGAAACGGCAAGGTGGGAAGCACTTTGGCATCTATGCTTGCCAAGGAAAAGCACGATGTGACTGTTATCGACATCAACGCTTCTGCTTTGGAAAAGACAAAAAACACCCAAGACGTTATGTGTGTTGAGGGAAACGGAATTGACAAGGACATACAAAAGGAAGCCTCGGTAAACAAGTCGGGATTGGTGATTGCCACCACTCAATATGACGAGGTAAATCTGCTGTGCTGTCTTATCGCAAAGAAATTAGGGGCAAAAAGGACTGTAGCAAGAGTCAGAAATCCCGAATATTATAAGCAAATCGACTTTATCAGAGAGGATTTGGGGCTTTCTATGGTTATAAATCCCGAAGCCATAACCGCCAATGAAATTCTGCGTGTGCTTATCACTCCCGAAGCCGCTGACGTAGAGGTGTTTGAAAAGGGAAGAATGGAGCTGGTGGAATACAAAATTCCCGACCAATCCTTAATTGCGGATTGCAGCTTAAAGGAGATATATAAGCGCACCAAGATAAAATTCCTTATATGTGCTGTTCAGCGGGACGACGATATTTATATTCCCGGCGGTAATTTTATCCTGCGTTCGGGGGACAGAATAAGTATAGCCGCTCCCCATAAAGAGATAGAGCAGTTTTTCAAAATGGCGGGTTCAATTAAGGACAAGATTAAGGCTTGTATAATAGTAGGCGGCGGAAGAATTTGCTATTATTTAACAAAGGCGCTGCTTGGAATGGGAATGCACGTAAAAATTATCGAAAAGGATCTTGATATATGCAAGCAGTTTGCAGAGCTGTTTCCCAAAGCGTCGGTTATTCAAGGGGACGGCACGGATCAGGATTTGCTTACGGAGGAGGGACTGAGCAAGGCGGACGCTTTCGTTGCTTTAACGGGCATTGATGAAGAAAATATTATAATGTCCCTGTATGCAAAAAATAATTCGGACGCAAAGGCGGTTACAAAAATCAACCGCGAAAGTTATGTCGGCTTAGCAAGCCAAATCGGACTCGACTGTATTCTTTCCCCCAAGTATCTGAGCACAAATTCCGTTCTTGCCTATGTGAGAAGTATTGACAACACCGACAGCAAGGTGGAGTCGGTATACCACATAGTAAACAACCGAATAGAAGCGGCGGAGTTTAAGATAAGAGAAAATATTCCGGGGTTAACGGGACTTGCCTTAAAGGATATTAAGACAAAGAAGGATATTCTTATATGCTCTGTTGTAAGGGGCAGACAGGTTATAATCCCCGACGGCAGCACTAAGATTGAGCTTAACGATTCTGTTGTAATTATTTCAAAAGAGCAGCATTTTCTTGACATAAAGGATATTTTGGAGTAAAATAACTGTAAAGCGTTTATAAAATCTATACAGAAAATATAATTATATCAAAAAAATAAATCAGTATAATGGGATATGCTGCTTTTGCGGCATAATTTATGCGTAAAAATGAACAAATCTTTAGTATTTCATTATTTGTCAAAGCTTACCTTGTCAGGCTCTGCATTATTTTTGCTTCCTGCTGTTGTAAGTCTTATTTACGGAGAATACGGCACAATGAT
Source organism: uncultured Ruminiclostridium sp. (assembly GCA_964602605.1). Lineage (GTDB taxonomy): Bacteria > Bacillota > Clostridia > Oscillospirales > Ruminococcaceae > Ruminiclostridium_E. Next base: position 456 of record CAZRRT010000017.1, on the reverse strand, counting down.
AACCTTTATCCTTACGGGAGCGGGGTTAGCCTTGCTGTCCCTGCCTATGACCGTTATCAAGCCGAAAAGCACTGATATGTACACAAAAGAGGGCTTGGTTATCGTTGGATTGCTGTGGGTGGTATACCCTATTGCGGGGGCAGTTCCTTTTTTTGCCAGCGGTGAAATACCGTCCTTTGCAGATGCGGTTTTTGAAAGCATTTCCGGCTTTACCACCACAGGCTCGACGATACTTGCCGATGTGGAAAGCCTTTCTCACGGAATGTTGTTTTGGCGTAGCTTTACGCATTGGGTAGGCGGTATGGGAATACTTGTGTTCGCTCTTGCTGTTCTGCCCTCTTCAAAGGATTCTCTGTATCTTATGAAAGCGGAATGCCCCGGTCCTCAGGTCAGCAAATTAGTGCCTAAAGGAAAAAATACCGCTATGTATATGTATTCCATTTACGCAGTGCTTAC
>CAZRRT010000016.1:4407-30798 GCA_964602605.1 uncultured Ruminiclostridium sp. | reverse complement strand
CGGCTTCCATCTTAGGTTCAGTGGGGGTAAAATCCCCCACTGAACCTCGAAATTGTTTCGCAATTTCGGCAGCTTGTTTAAGCTGCGCTTTAATATCAAGCACATAATTCAGTTTATATTTTAAGCGATAGATACTATATGTTCAGCACTAAAAAATGACGTTAAATTTGTAAAAATATCTCGGAAAGGCAGGTGAATAACGCTCTTGAATAAATATAAAAAGCTTGCGTCAAACACTATCATTCTTGCTATGGGACAGTTTTGTTCCAAGCTGTTGGTAGTGGTTTTGATGCGGTTTTATCAAAGTCAGCTTGGTGAAGTTGGCTATGGCGAGATAGGAACAATAATTGACGCATGCACTTTGCTTATGGCTTTTGCCAATCTTTCTATCGGCGAATCGGTTATCAGATTCGGTCTTGATAAAGCTTACGACAAGTCGCAGGTTTTTTCTATAGGAATTAAGGTAACAATTATCGGCACGGCTTTATGCTTTGTGATTATTCCGCTGTTTGGCTTTATATCGGGCGTGTGGACGGACAACAACATAGTTAAGCTGCTTGACGAGTATTCGGTAATAATAGCCGTTTATGTTATGACGGGAAGCATAAAAAGCACCTGCGCTCTTTTTGTACGCTCAAAGGGCAACGTTACCCTTTATGCAGTGGACGGAATTTTCACTACAATAATGAATATTCTCTTTAATCTGCTGTTTTTGCTGTGCTTTCATTGGGGCAATATGGGCTATCTGATGTCGGTTATCTGCGCTGATGTTTGCTCCATACTTTTTCTTACATATATGGGAAGGCTTACAAGGTATTTTGCGCTTTTCGGCGTGAACAGGAAGCTGCGGAACGCTATGTTGAAATTTGCCATTCCTATGGTTCCCACTACGGTTATGTGGTGGATCATCAACGTTTCGGACACCTTTTTTGTATCGGGAATGCTGGGATTTGCCCAAAGCGGTCTTTACAAGGCAGCTTACCGACTGCCTAATATGATAGCCCTTTTGTCGGGAATATTTTCACAGGCTTGGAATATGTCGGCAATAAGCGAGAAAAACTCCCGCACTATAGCCAAATTCTATACCAATGTGTTCAGCTCCTTTCAATCCTTTGTATTTGTGGTGGGAGCGGGAATGCTGCTGCTTATAAAACCCATATTATCGGTTATCTGCGATACGCCTTTCCATATCGCCTATGTTTACACGCCTTTTTTGGTATTGGCGGTAGTGTACAGCTGCTTTTCCACCTTTATGGGAAGTATTTACGTTGCCACAAAGCAGTCTAAGCGATCTATGATAACAACTGCGGTGGGAGCGGTGGCGAATATTGCGTTAAACTCCTTGCTGATACCGATTATTCAAATTCACGGAGCAGCTGTTGCAACCTTTGTAAGCTTTTTCAGCGTGTTTATCATTCGTTTTTTTGATACCAAAAAATATGTGTTTATGAAAATACGGGGGCGCAAGCTGACAATAAATACCGTTTGTCTTTTTGGTATGGGTGCGGTGATTCTTTTCTGCAAAAACTCCATTGCCTTTTATTCAATTTTGTCTGTGATTTTTGTTTTTGTCGTACTTTTAAATGTGGACTCTTGTATAAAAATGGTTAAATTGATTATGGGAAAGAAATAAATAAAAAACAGGAACTCAGCTTGTTTAAAAACTTCCCTTTGGTCGGTTTTCCGTCAAGCTGACGCCGTTTTTGGCGGTTTTCCGCCAAAAACAAAAATCGGGCAGAGCCTTGCTCTGCCTCGATTTTAAGGCTATGATCTCAATTTAGGGGAAAACCCCTTTCGTTCCGAAACAAAAAAGTTTGGACTTTTTCGACAGACTCACAGGGACTGCTTTTAAAATCAGTCCCTGTTTATTATTTTGTAATACTACTAAAGCTTTTCTATTTGTTTTTCGCATCTCATAACCATATTCAGCATTATAGACGCACTTTTTCCATATTGCTTCTCCAATTCGGAGCGGCTTATAGGCGGAGCTTCCGCGTTTGAATCGGAAATAGCCAATTTTGCTTTTGCATAAGCAATTTCTTCATTGGCGGAAATTAAACCGTCTGCCGTTTCCTCGGGAATTTTAAAAAGATTTTCGTCGTTTGCCGAATTGGTTTTATATATAAGTCTAAAGGCTCTGTAAACCGAGCAGGAGAAAATGTCCTGAATTTTATCCATAAGCATACTGTTTTTGGTTTTGGCAAGCAATGAATAGATAACATCAACGCTGTTGTTAACCAATTTTTTTGCAAACACGGCGGCTAATTGCTCTGAGGACAGGTTTTTGGCTTTATCGGGCGTTTCTGCGTCCTCGGTATTCTCATTGGTAATAACTGCGCCGTTGCTGACGGGAGATTTACCTAAAAGATAATCGGTTGACACATTATAGTATTCCGACACCTTTAATAAAAATTCAAGTCCGCATTCCCGCTTTCCCTTTTCGTAATGGGAAAGAAGCGCCTGCTGAATTCCCAAATCTTCTGCCGCCTTCTTTTGGCTGATATGCTTTTCTTTTCTTAACAGAGTAAGTATTCTCGGAAAATCGTTTAACATTCAAATTTCTGCTTTCTTTTATTTTTGACATTTTTTGAGTATATTCGCAGAGTATATTATATTTGATTTATTCCTCTTTGTAAATCGGCAAAAACACCAAAAAATAATTATTTTTTTGATTATATCGCTTTTTGTCTTTGAAGCTTTTTAAAAATTTGTAACCGATTTGTAATTGTAATTATATGTTTAAAGAGTTATAATAAACTAAAATCCATATTAAAGGAGGAGCACATGAAGAAAAAGTTTAATATAAAAGCGTTATCCCTTATAATACTGTCCGCACTGTTATTATCGGTATTATCGGCTTGTACAAACGTAACCGCCGATGATTTGACACAATCCATAACAAAAGAAAGGGTTGATGGCAAAGAGGCGGACGAGGCATTTATCAATTCAAATATGAAATTTTCCGAAGAGCTTTTTAAAAATGTTCAAAAAAAATATCAGGGCAAAAACGCTCTTGTTTCTCCTTTATCCGTTATCAGTGCATTGGCTTTAACCGCCAACGGAGCAGGGGGAGAAACCTTGTCGCAAATGGAAAAGCTTTTGGGAGATAATATTAACCTTGAGGACCTTAACAAATATCTATATACTTATTTGCAGTCCTTGAACAGCGGCGACGGCTTTTCCCTGAAAAACGCCAATTCCGTATGGATAAAGGACGATAAAGATCTGACGGTGAATAAGGGATTTTTACAAGCAGCAGCAGATTATTACGATTCGGAGATTTACAAGGAGGTTTTTGATAATTCCGCAATAAATAAGATTAACAGCTGGGTAAACGCAAATACCAATCAAATGATCCCCAAAATTGTTGATAAAATTGACAGCGATACAGTGATGTATATAATAAACGCTCTTGCTTTTGATGCGGAATGGAATGAAGTTTATGAATGGAATCAGGTAGATAACGGAAAATTTACCGCCTCCGACGGAAAAGAACAAAATGTGAAAATGATGTCCTGCAGCGAATACAGCTATTTGGAGGACGAAAACTCCACAGGCTTTTTAAAAAGCTACAAGGGCGGAAAATACAGCTTTGCAGCAATTCTGCCCAATGAAGGCATTACGGTGAGCCAATATGCGGAGAGTATGACTAATGAAAATCTTATTAAAATGCTGACAGAATGCAAAGGCTGCAAGGTTGTTACCAAAATGCCGAAATTCAAATATGATTTTGACTTATCCTTAAAGGAAACCTTACAGGAAATGGGACTTGCAGACGGTTTTGACCCCAATAAGGCTGATTTTTCCAATATGGGAAAATATACCCAAAGCGGCGATAATTTAAACTTGTTTATCAGCGACGTAATCCACAAAACCTTTATTGAAGTCAGCGAAAAAGGCACAAGAGCGGGTGCGGCTGTTTCTATAGAGATAGGTGCAAAGTCAGCCGCTCCTACAGATGAAATAAAATATGTTATACTTGATCGTCCTTTCATATATATGATTATTGACAATCAGACAAAGCTGCCGATTTTTATGGGAACAGTTGAAAAAGTTTAATAGTTTAGATAAAATTAAAATTAGTTAATAAGTTAAAATAATAAGGGCTGCGGCTTTGCAGTTCTTATTTTTTTAAAATTAAAATAAAATTATATAAAAAGTTGACAAATTTTCATAAATGTGGTATTATAAATATAGTAAATATAGATAGTAAACAAATACTTAATTTTTACAAAAACAGGAAGATTTTTAATAAATATGTATAAATACGCAATTTTTGACTTGGACGGCACACTTTTAAATACCATTGAGGATTTGGCGGGTGCAGGAAACTTTGCTTTAAAGGAAATGGGCTATCCTCAGCACGAAACGGAAAAGTACAAGTATTTTGTGGGAAACGGCATACCGAAGCTGATTGAGCGAATTGTTCCCGAAAATACCCCAAAGGAAAATATTCAAAAAGTCCACGATATATTTTCAGAGTATTACAAAATACACTGTATGGATAAAACTCTACCTTATCCCGAAATTCCCCAAGTGCTGGAAAGCCTTAATGAAAAGGGCGTAATTACCGCCGTAGCCTCCAATAAGGATCACAGCTTTTCACAGCTTTTGGTTGAGCATTATTTCGGCGATAAAATCCATATCGTCTGCGGAAGAAAGGACGGAGTTCCCAAAAAGCCCGATCCCTTCATAGTAAATTCAATTATCAAACAGCTTAACGCTGAAAAAAATCAAGTGCTTTACATAGGCGACAGCAATGTGGATATGGAAACCGCAAAAAATGCGGGGCTTGATTCCTGCGGTGTACTGTGGGGCTTTAGAACAAAAAAAGAATTGGAGGAAAGCGGCGCTGTTTTTATAGCACAAAAGCCGTATGATCTTTATGATATAATAAGGCAGCACCGCACAATTAGCGGTTGAAGCCTTTGCCGCACGCTTGCTTGCTGACGGCACATTCGCACGGAAATAATTGTGCGGTGTTGCCAATAAACTCTAAACCAATATTTTAAAAGTATTTTTTTGGAGAACAGATTATTATGAAAACATATAAATCACCTTTAGCCACAATACTTTTTTGGATTGTTACGGCAGCTTTTTGTTTTGTTTTTTTATATTGCCTTACCGGCACTCCAAAAGAGAATTCAAAAGTATTATATCAGGAGCAAATGGGTTGGTATTCCGAAAGCGGAAATAGTTTTAATTTTAACAGCAAAGCAGACGTTTCCGCTGAAATAAAGGACGGATATTATTCTGCAAGCTTTTCCTCGTCCGAATACAATGAAAATATGAGCTTGTTTTTCAAAACTCATTTTTCGGACGTGGAGGTTTATCTTAACGGCAAGCTTATTTATTTTACAAAAACGCCTCAAAATTCAGCTCGTCAAAGATTGTTTGCCTTTAAAGCTCCTGCGTCGGAAAATCATTTCGCATCTATTAAAAGGATAGACGAGGGAGATATTGTTTCCGTAAGAGTCAGAAACTACTATGACAGCAATATTTTGGGAATAAGCGACATTATGTACGGAAGAGCATCGGAAATGACCGACATTGTTTTCAGAAACGATGTTTTTGGCATTGTAATTTGTATCGCCTTATTTGCCCTTTGCTTTATAATGCTTATCTTCCATTTTTCATTCAGAAAGGTGGTTACCTTAAAGGGCTTAAAGTATGCGGCCTTTTTGGCTTTCTTTACAGCTGTTTTTTCTCTTTCGAGAAGCACGGCTATCTCTTTCCTTATGACTTTTGGGGATAATGCGCTGTATATTTTGCACAATATATCCTTTGCGGTTTTGCCTGTGTCTTTGATTTTGTTTTTCACCGAAAATATTCAATTAAGACGCTTAAATTCCGTTATGATAATTATGACGGCGCTGCAAGCCTTGTTAGTCGCCCTAATATCTATTTTAGCCGCTACCAATTCGGTGGATTTATATCAGTCCTTCTTTGCAGTGGAGATAGTAACTCTTGTTCAGTGTCTGCTTATGTTAGCCATACTTATCGTTGATTTGATCAAAAAAAGCGAAATCACCACAGCCGATATTGCTATGCCTGTTATGTATGCTGTGTTCACGGGTATAGCAATTTATGGATATATTACGGGAAAAGGCGGTTCTATACCTGTTTTATTTGCGTTAAGCTGCCTGCTGTTTTTGTCGGTTGTGCTTGTATTCAGTATGATAAGCATAGCAGATACATTAAAACTCAGCGCAGAAGCGGAAAATATGGGCAAGGCTGCGTTTACCGACGCTCTCACTCAGGTTGGAAACACAGCGGCGTATAATAAAAAGATTCGTCATCTTGAAGTTGTAAAGGTTAACTATAAGGCTATTGCAATTATACAGTTTGATATTAACAACCTAAAGACCATTAACGATAATTTGGGACACGAGCAGGGAGATAAGCTTATAGTGGACGGTTCGGGAATTATCAATAAAGTATTCGGAAAAATCGGCGACGTTTACCGCACCGGCGGAGATGAATTTGTAGCCGTCGTATGCGGAGATCGTGCATTAGCGCTGTGCAATGAAGCCTTTGGCGCTTTTGAACGTGCCATAGCCGAATATAACACCATTGAATCCCACGCCTTTATTCTTCAAATCGCTTACGGCGCAGACTATTATCTTAACGACAATAACGACAGGTATGTAACATTAAAGGACATACAAAAGCAAGCAGACGCATATATGTATGAGAAAAAGCGGGAGATGAAAACTCACGTTACCAAAGAGCAAATTCTAAAATTAGAGCCTTATGTTAATCCCTTGATTTAACTTTTTAAATATTACTGATAATAATATAAATACATATGAAAGGGTTGAAAAATATGACTGCTGAAGAAAAATTAAACAAATGCTATGAATGCTTTAAGAAAAAAATAGATTTCAAGCCCGAAATTGCCTTGATTTTAGGTTCGGGATTAGGTGCGTTAGCCGATGAAATCGACGTAAAAGCCGTATTAAACTATAACGAAATAGAGGGCTTCCCCTTATCCACCGTGCCGGGACATAAAGGACGCTTTGTGTTCGGATATATTGAAAAAGTGCCTGTTGTCATTATGCAGGGCAGAGTGCATTATTACGAGGGATATTCAATTCAGGACGTGGTGCTTCCCACAAGACTTATGCGGAAAATGGGAGCAGAGGTGCTTTTCCTGACAAATGCGTCGGGAGCGGCAAACCCCGATTTTTCGGCAGGAGATTTTATGCTTATTACCGATCAGATTTCCAATTTTGTTCCCAGCTCCTTAATCGGTCCGAACATTGAATCCTTGGGCGTCAGATTTCCCGATATGAGCGAGATTTACAGCAAAAAGCTGAGAGAGATTGTAAAAAATACCGCCGAGGAGCTTAATATTAAGCTGAGAGAGGGAGTTTATATTCAGCTTACGGGACCTAATTACGAAAGCCCCGCAGAAGTCAGAATGTGCAGGCTTTTGGGAGCGGACGCCATAGGAATGAGCACCGCCTGCGAAGCTATTGCCGCAAATCACGCAGGAATGAAGATCGTCGGAATAAGCTGTATATCCAACTTAGGCTGCGGTTTAACCGATACTCCCCTTTCCCATAAAGAGGTTATGGAGGCGGCGGACAAGGCTGCGCCGCTGTTTAAAAAGCTGATTCGCTCCTCTGTTGTAAACATAGCAAAGGAATTGGCTCTTTAATTATAAAAATTTGTAAAAAATTACAAAAATCGTGTAAACGGCTTTATATAGGCTTTTCCACGATTTTTTATTTTATACTGCTTAAATTTTAAGTTGAAAATTATTGGTGTTTTATGGTATTATAATATTTATGTATGATGAAAAGATTTTTGTTGCAATATAAAAATTATTATAATTTATTTAAGAGGTACGCTATGAAAATCAGATTTTACAATGCAAGAATTATGACCTTAGATTCCAATGATAAAGCTTGTCCCATAATTAAGGGAGAGCTTCACACCAATGACGGCAAAATAAGCTATTTGGGCGAATTTGCCGATAACGGTGAAAAATTTGATAGAGAAATAGATTGTAAGGGAAATCTTCTTATGCCGGGCTTTAAAGATGCTCACACTCATACTGCTATGACTTTCCTGCGCTCCTATGCCGATGATTTGCCTTTGCAGGAATGGCTGTTTAATCAGGTTTTCCCCAGAGAAGACAAGCTTACCCCCGATGATATATATGTGCTTACAAAATTGGGTATAATGGAATATTTGACAAGCGGCATCACTTCCGGCTTTGATATGTATTTTTTCAGAGATTCAATAGCGGCGGCTTCCGTGGACTGCGGCTTCCGTATGGCGCTTTGCGGTGCAGTTAACGGCGGTGCGGAAAATGTGCAGACCTTGGCGAAGGAATATGAAAAATTCAATAAATACGACGATTTGATTTCCTATCAGTTGGGATTTCACGCAGAATACACCACCTCCTTGGATTTAATGAAGGAAATAGCAAAGCTGTCCCAAAGTCTGAAAGCTCCCGTATACACTCACAATTCGGAAACGGAAAAAGAGGTTAAGGAATGCAAGGAGCGTCACGGCACTACTCCTACCGCTTTATTTGAGGATTTGGGTATGTTGGAATACGGCGGCGGCGGTTTTCACTGCGTTCATTTTGAGCAAAAGGATTTTGATATATTTAAAAGCAGAGGAATGTGGGCAATTACCAATCCCGCTTCCAACACAAAGCTTGCCAGCGGAATTGCCCCTGTTTGGAAAATGCAGCAAATGGGAATTAACCTTGCAATAGGCACGGACGGCGCAGCAAGCAACAACTGCCTTGATATGTTCAGAGAGATGTTTCTTGTTACGGGACTTCAAAAGCTGAAGGAAAAGGACACAGCCGTTTGCGACGCTCTTCCTGTTTTATCTATGGCGGCAAAGGGCGGCGCATTGGCTATGGGACTTAAAGACAGCGATTGCCTTGCTATGGGAAAAAATGCGGATTTGATAATGATAGATTTAAATCAGCCTAATATGCAGCCCTTAAACAGCATAGCAAAGAACATTGTTTACAGCGGAAGCAAATCCAATGTTAAGCTTACAATGATAGGCGGCAAAATCCTTTACGAGGACGGCAGGTTCTTTATAGGAGAAAGCCCTGAGGAGATTTACAGAAAATCCAATGAAATAGCGGACAGATTAAGATGAAAAAAAGTATTGTCTTGTCCCCATTTGCGTCCGAGGTGATAGCAAGACTTGAAGAAAACGGCTATCAGGCTTACGCTGTAGGCGGCTGCGTGAGAAACAGCTTAATGGGACTTCCTGTTTATGATTACGATATAACCACGTCTGCTTTGCCGAATGAGATAAAAACGGTTTTTTCGGATTTAAAAACAGTGGAAACGGGAATAAAGCACGGCACTGTAACCGTTTTGAAGAATAAAGAGCAAATTGAAATTACCACCTTCAGAACAGACGGGAAATACACCGATTACAGACACCCGGACAACGTATCCTTTACCGCCGATTTAAAAGAGGATTTGTCAAGGCGGGATTTTACCGTAAACGCAGCTGCATATTCAGAAAAAAGCGGCATTATAGATATTTTTGGCGGAACGGAAGATATAAAGGACAATATTCTCAGATGCGTTGGGGAAGCGGAAAAGCGGTTTGAAGAGGACGCTTTGCGGATAATGCGGGGACTTCGGTTTATGGCGGTTTACGGATTTAAGCCCGATGAAAAAACCCGTATGGCGCTTCACCGAAAAAAGCATTTGTTAAAGGAAATATCTCCCCAAAGAATAAGCGGCGAGCTGTCCAAATTGCTTTGCGGCAAGGCAGAGTATTTATATTATGTTCTTACGGATTATTGGGATATTTTAGCAGAGGTTATTCCCGAAATAAAGCCCTGCGTCGGATTTCAGCAGAAAACCCACTATCACAATAAAGATGTGTGGGAACATACGGTATCGGCAGTTTGCAATGTTGAGCCTGTGCTGTATTTAAGGCTTGCTATGCTTTTTCACGATTTGGGAAAGCCCTTGAGTTATCAATTCTATGGGGGAGAGGGACATTTTAAGGGTCACGCTTCAATCAGCACCGAAATATGCGTTATAGAATTGGAAAATCTTCATTTTGACAGCGCAACCTCGGAAAAGGTTGTATTTCTTGTAAAACGTCACGATATGACAATGAAGGACGATCCCCTTATTATTAAAAAACAGCTTAACAAATACGGAGAAGAGCTTTTCTTTGATTTGATAAAGGTCCATATAGCAGACGATTTGGCAAAAGCGGAAAAAGCGCAGGGAAGAATTATCGGCTATCAAAACGCAGCAAAAACCGCTTTGAAAATTATAGAACAGCAGGAATGTTTTTCCTTAAAAAATTTAGCTTTAAACGGAAATGATATTATTGCAAAAGGATATAAGGGAAAAGAAGTGGGCGATGTATTGAAAATGCTTTTAAACGCCGTAATAGAAGGAAAATGCAATAATACAAAAGAGGATTTGTTAAATTATCTTGTAAACAATAAAAATGTGAATAATTGAAAGGAAGTATCTTTTATGTCATCGGTAGATATAGGAATTGATTTAGGTACGGCAAATACTATAATCACCATAGGCGGAAAGGGAATTGTGGTAAACGAACCCAGCGTGGTGGCTTACGACAAGAAAAAGCATCAGGTTTTGGCAGTGGGAGAACAGGCGTACAGAATGATTGGCAGAACTCCCGAATATATTGTTGCGGTTAAGCCGCTAAGGGACGGTGTTATTTCCGACAACGACACGGCGGAAGCTATGGTGGCGGCTTTTATAAAAAAAGTAAGCGGCAGTATGCTGCTTAAGCCCCGTGTAATATTCTGCGTGCCTTCTCTTATAACAGATGTGGAAAACCGTGCTGTAATTGAAGCCGCACTTTCTGCAGGAGCAAGAAAGGTGTATATTATAAAAGAGCCTATCGCCGCACTTATCGGCGCAGGAGTAGATATTTCCAAGGCAAGCGGCGCAATGGTGGTAGATATAGGCGGCGGAACAACCGATATAGCGGTAACCTCCTTTAACGGCATTGTGCAGGATACTTCCTTAAAAATGGCAGGGAATAAAATCGACGAAGCTATCATAAAATATATTTCAGCTAAGTATAAAATAATAATCGGCGAAAAGACGGCGGAGCAGGCTAAGCTGCAAATTGCAAACGTATATCAGCCCGATGATCGTCACACTATGACTGTTAAGGGAAGAAATCTTATCAGAGGCTTGCCTGAAAGCTTGGAGTTAAGCGAGGTTGACATTTACGAAGCTATTATAGAAAACGTAAACGAAATAATAGCAGGAGTTAAAAATGTTCTTGAGCGCACGCCTCCCGAGCTTGTGGGAGATATTTTATCAAGCGGAATAATTCTTACAGGCGGAGGGGCGTTGTTAGGCGGACTTGATATGCTTATTCACCAAGTTATCGGTGCGCCCTGCTATGTTGCAAACGAACCATTAAAATGCGTGGCAAAGGGCGTTGAAGCGGCTTTTGGTCTTTCTGATGAACTGCTTGACGGCTTTGAAAAAATTTCGCTTTACAGATATAAATAATAAACAAAGGGGGGAAATTGATGAGCAGAATAATTGAATTATTTGAAGCAGTTATATACAGCATAAAGAGAATATCCAAACGCTTTCAAGCCGATAATCTCACCGCTTATTCCGCTCAGGCGGCGTTCTTTATTTTTATTTCAATTTTCCCTTTTTTAATGCTTTTGCTCAGCCTTTTAAAATATATACCGATTTTTAACAACGAAAATATGGAAAGCTGGGCAACTGACTTTTTAACCCCTCAAGTTGACGATTTGATTAAAAGCATATTTGCGGAAGCGGGGGAGTACAGCTCGGGAGCTTTTATTTCAATAACCACCGCCGCCGCTTTGTGGGCTTGTTCAAAAGGCGTGTTGGGAATAATATACGGACTGAACTCTATTTATAAAACAACCGAAAACAGAGGCTTTATAAGGCTTAGAATAGTTGCGGTAATCTATACTGTGGGGCTTGTTGCGGCAATGACCGTGGTTCTTATTCTTATGGTTTTCGGAAACGGAATATTAAATTACTTTTTAACGGCTGTTCCCGAAACAATGTATGCGGCAAAAGCCATAAGGGTAATAAGGTGGCTGGTTTCCTTCGGTATACTTATATTGTTTTTTCTATTTTTATATTCGGTAATTCCCGACAGAAAAACAAAACCGAAAAACGAGCTTCCGGGAGCGGTAATAAGCGCAATAGGCTGGATAGGGTTTTCTGTATTATATTCATTTTATTTGGATAATTTCGGAAATCAATCAAAGCTGTACGGAAGCTTGACGGCAATAATATTGTTTTTGCTGTGGATTTACATTTGTATGATAATACTTTTTGTGGGAGCGGAAATAAACGACATTCTGCGTGTTCACGACTTTTCCCATATTATGAAGCATATTAAATCCTCAAAAAAACCAAGAACAATAGCGAAAATTAAAAATAAATAAGACAGTGGTTATATTAAGCCCACTGTCTTTATTTGTAATATTTTAAAGCTTTAAGCTTGCCACAGCGTTTAAGCTGCTGTCTGCAATATTTCCCGATAAATATTCATAATAGGCTTGACTTCCTATCATAGCACCGTTATCTCCGCAAAGGGAAACAGGCGGTATAAATAAATTCATATTGTGAATTTCCGCTTGCTTTGATAGAGCGGATCTAAGTCCGCTGTTAGCCGCAACTCCTCCCGCCAACGCTATGGTGTGATAATTGTTGTCCAATGCGGCTTTGATAAATTTTGATGTTAATATATTGCAAACGGTATCCTGAAAGCTTGAAGCTAAATCGTTTACCATAATTTCTTCACCTTTTTGCTCTGCATTGTGAACTAAGTTGATAACAGCGGTTTTTAAACCCGAAAAGCTGAAATCGTAAGGATTTTCCGTTTTGGGAATAGGAAGCTTGTATCTTTTGGGATCGCCTGATTTTGCCGCATTGTCAATATAAATTCCGCCGGGGTAGGGAAAGCCCATAGATCTTGCCGCCTTGTCAAAAGCCTCCCCCGCTGCGTCGTCCAAGGTTTTTCCTATTGTTTCAAATTCCGTGTAGCTGTTGACTTTAATAATATGAGAATGACCGCCGCTTGCCACCAAGCATAAGTATGGCGGCTCCAATTCGGTATGAGCTAAGTAGTTGGCGGCAATATGTCCTTTGATATGATGAACGGGAATCAGCGGCTTATTTAATGCAAGGGCAAGACTTTTTGCAAAGCTTACTCCCACTAAAAGCGCACCGATAAGCCCCGGAGCGTAGGTTACGGCTATTGCGTCGCATTCCTCTAAGGAAGTATTTCCTTTGCTTAAGGCTTCCTCACACACGCCCACTATATTTTCGCAGTGACGTCTTGAAGCAATTTCAGGCACTACTCCTCCGTAAAGCTTATGCTCGTCGATTTGCGTAGCCACAACGCTTGATATAATTTTTCTGCCGTCCTCCACTATTGCACAAGCAGTTTCATCACATGAAGATTCTATTGCAAATATTTTCATTAAATATGTCCTTTTTATGAATATTAAAAAATTAGGCTGCTGTTGTTTTAAATTATTACAGCATATAAAGTATGTAATAAAAATTTAAGGAAAAAATAGGAAGATTTTTTATTATTTGAAACTGTTTTGACTAATTAAGGATTCACTTTTTATGTTATAATGAGCGTTCATATTCATCAGCACATTCCCCACTCACCGCAACCGTAAAATTCTTTTTCACCTCTCTGCAAAACAAATAAAGGGAGCTGTCAACATCTGCCATTCCGGGAGCGTCCCTTGCTATGGTTGAGGGATACAGCGCCTCAGCCAATTCGGGAGTGTCGATAACAATATTTCTGTGATTGCTATTAATGTAATCGCTCATTTTAACGATCCAAGGAGCGTCCTCGTCGGGTTGGAAAAGGGAAGAGCGGAAATTCTTCCGATTGTCCTTATAGTCTATGGAATAGGTGTCAAGAGTTTTATTTGACCGCTTATATTCCTCTGCGGCAATAGCGCTGATTATGCTGCTGTCAAGTCCTCCCGACAAAAAAGTACACAAAGGCACATCGCTGACAAGCTGCCTTGTAACGCTGTCCTTAATTAAGTAAGACAAATGCTCCGCCGTTTCCTCCACGTTTTCCGTATGTTTTTTGGCGGTAGGCTTCCAATAATTCTCAAAGGAAAAAACGCCTTTTGCCATAAGAACACAGCAGCCCGGCGGAAGCTGCTTAATATCTTTAAAAATTCCGCTGCCGCCTTTAACTCCCGGACCTAACAGCATAAGCTGCGCTATTCCTTCTCTGTCTAAAATCGGTTTAATTTTCGGGTGAGCCAATATTGCCTTTTGCTCCGAAGCAAATATTATTCCGTTTTCCGTCAAAGAATAATAAAGAGGTTTAACCCCCGCTCTGTCCCTTGCCAAAAACAGCTGCTGCTTTGAGTTATCCCAAACGGCAAAGGCAAAAATACCGTTAAGCTTATCAAGACACTTTTTTCCCCATTTGATGTAGGCGGTAAGCAAAACCTCGGTGTCGGAATGCCCTTTAAACCTACAGCCTTCTTGCTCTAACTCTGTTTGTATATCTTTTGTATTGTACAATTCGCCGTTGTAGCATATGGTGCAGTTGTCCTTTGACATAGGCTGCTTTCCGTTTTCAATGTCGACTACAGCCAAGCGTCTGTGAACAAAATTACAATGCTCGCTTAAAAAACAGCCTTTTTCGTCAGGTCCTCTCGGGGTGAGGGTTTGGCTCATATTATCCATTATTTCGCCGCTGTTCTTGATATTGTTGGCAAAATCTATCCAGCCTGCAATTCCACACATAAAATCCTTCCTTTCAGTATGTTTGGATATATTTTGTAAAAAATATTCTTACTTATTTTATGCGGGTCGGAAAGATATGACACAAAACAGATTGCGGAAAATTCGGTTATAGAAAATATAAAGTATCAAACATAAGCAAGGCTCTGCACAATTTTTGTTTTGGCGATTTACAGAAAAAACGTCGTCAAGCTGTGAGATTTATATCAGGCTGTCGGAAAAGCCTAAACTTAAATTTTTTCGGAAGGAAAAAGCTCTTAAGGCAAAACCATCAGGGTTTTCCCCTAAATTGAGATCATAGCCTTAAAATCGAGTCAGAGCAAGGCTATAACCGATTTTTGTTTTTTAAGCTCGCCGCCAAAAACGGCGTCAGCTTGACGGAAAACCGACCAAGTGAGGTTCTTCGACAAGCTGTTCAATGAGGGGCAACGCCCCGAATTTATGAAAAATCTGGGGGCGCAAGCCCCTCAGGGTTTCAGTGAGGGATTTTATCCCCCACTGAAAGACTGAATGGAACCTCCCGCCTAAGAGGCGGGGGATATCGGATTTTGATTATATTTCGATTTATCAATAATTTTCAGCGTGAACTTCAAAATAAGCCTGTGGGTGAGCGCAGACGGGGCAAATTTCGGGTGCTTTTGTACCCACTACAATATGACCGCAGTTGCGGCACTCCCAAACCTTAACCTCGCTCTTTTCAAAAACAGCTTTCGTTTCCACGTTATGGAGCAATGCACGGTAGCGTTCTTCGTGGTGTTTTTCAATAGCCGCAACTGCACGGAATTTTGCTGCTAATTCGGGAAAACCTTCCTCCTCCGCAGTTTTTGCAAAGCCTTCATACATATCTGTCCATTCGTAGTTTTCTCCGTCGGCAGCGGCTTTTAAATTAGCGGCGGTGTCACCCAATTCCTCCAATTCCTTGAACCACATTTTAGCGTGTTCTTTTTCGTTGTCGGCTGTTTTTAAGAACAGGGCGGCAATTTGCTCAAAGCCCTCTTTTTTTGCTTTGGACGCAAAATATGTGTACTTGTTTCTTGCCTGAGATTCTCCTGCAAACGCAGCCTGTAAATTTTTTTCGGTTTGAGTTCCTGAGTATTTGTTGCTCATAGTTATGTCCTCCATTTTTATTTTAAGGGATATATACCCTTTTAAACTGTTTTAACTGTTCTAACTGTTTTAGGGATTATTTTTTTCTGTATTTTCCGCACATTCGGGGCAAAGATAATAAACCTTTAAATCATATTTCAAAAATGAATTTCCCACTTCCTTTTTAATGTGGGGAGTGAGATCGTCAAAAACAATGTCGGAAATTTTTCCGCAGCTGCTGCATATCAAATGATCGTGCTTTTTAATTTTGTCATAGCGGTCTGCTGAGCCTTCAACGGTGATTTTTCTAATCATTCCGTTATCGCACAGCCTGTTAAGATTGTTGTAAACGGTTGCCAAAACCACCTGCGGAAACTTATTTTTTAAGCGGATAAAAACCTGCTCCGCATTTAAATGTTCATAAGAGGAGTTAATCGTATAATAGATTTCTTTTTCGTATTTTGTCATTTTGAACCCTCTGTATATGATTAAATTATAATAATCTTTTGGTGTTAAGACATTAGAATTATTCTAAATCATATTTTAATTCATTTTTTTCTATTTGTCAAGTATTAAATAATACTATAATTTAAATTACCATTGACTTTTTATCTAAAAAATGCTATAATATTTTTTGAAATTAAACGACAATTTATTGTAATTATACAAAAAATGTTGAAAAAGCAGAATTTTGGAAAATAGGCTTTATTTTGCGAGCTTTTAATTTTAAGCGTCTTTTTAGTTATTATATTTTTATTTAAAAAAGGAGGAACAAAATGGCAGACGAAGTATTTGACGAAAAGAATTTGGAAAGAGCGAACAAAACCTATGAATCGTTATGCAAGGCATTGGACGATGATAATTGGAAGTATGACAAGGACGAGGAAAACCTTTCAATCAGTTTAACGGCGCAGGGTGACGATTTGCCTATTTCAGTCCGAGTCAGCATTGACGTTAAAAGACAGCTTATCGTGCTTTTATCGGAATTTCCGTTTAAAATTGCGGAAGACAAGCGATATGATGCCGCCGTGGCAATAACTGTTGTAAACAATCGCCTTATTAACGGAAGCTTTGATTATGACATAACCGACGGAACAATATTCTTCAGAATGACCAACTGCTTTGAGGACTGCGAGGTTGGACTGCCCGTGTTCACATATATGCTTATGTGTGCCTGCCGCTCGGTAGACGATTATAACGACAAGTTTCTTATGATTTCCAAGGGAATTCTTACACTTGAACAGTTTATTTCGCAGGAATAAAGGAGGAAATATAAATGGACGAAAACACGATTTCGGAGTTAAATCAGGCTCGGGCAGTTGAAATCTTTCAAAGCTTTTGTGCTTTTTTAGACAGCAACGAATGGAAATACGACAAAGATGAAGGCGATTTAAGCATTACCATAAGAGCTATTGGCGACAGCTTGCCAATAGACTTTATAATTCAAATCGACAAGGACAGAGATTTGATTAAATTGCTTTCTCCTTTTGTATATAAAATCCCCGATGAAAAGCGGATGGAGCTTGCCATAGCCACCTGCATTGCCACAAACAGGTTAGCTGACGGAAGCTTTGATCTTGATATGGAAAGCGGAAGAATATTTTTCAGAATGAATGTTTGCTATGCCGGAAGCAAGATCGGAGAAGGTCTTTTTTCATATATGATCGGTTGCTCAATGGCAACTATCGACGCATACTGCGGTAAAATGTTTGCTTTGGGAAAAGGCTATTTAAGCTTGGACGATTTTAGAAATGATTGATAAAATGATATAAAGCTTTTTCGGTTTTTTTCTTACAATATTTATATTTTAGTTTAATAAAACATTATAGTGAACGTTAAACTTTTTGGCGTTCACTATAATGCTGATTATTACTGTTTTTAGACTAAAGCATACAGTATTTATTATAGTGAGGAGATTTAAAATGGCGGATATTAAAAACGATTGGCTTCTTGATAAAATTCTTGATCACGCAAAGAATTTGGGCGAAAACTACTCCTTAACCGCAGAAAAATATATTGTATCCGTAATAGATATTATAACAAAAGAAAAAGACGCAGAAGATGTTGACCAAGACGTGATAAACAAGGTTAACAGCCTGCTTTCGGCGCTTACTAACGATGAAAACGATTTGGATAAGGTAAGAGATACATTTATTCAGCACATAGACAATTCAAGCGGCGGCTTTATGGACGGACTTTATATGCAGCAAACTGTGTTTAAGGCGAGAGAAATAGCAAAAAGCAATGATGACGATTATCTTTCCGCAGATGTTTTGCTCGGCTGTATTTTAAAAGAGCCTGATACATTTATAAAAAGTCAGATCACAAACGAAATCTCCTGCCAATTAGATCAGTCTGCCGATGATAAACGGAATGATGCTTCCGAAGATAATTCAAATTCCATTCTTGACTTTTTGGATTCAGGATTACAAGCGGCAAAATCCCAAGATGATTCTCAGAAAACGACGGACGATTCAACTCATACATACGCCGAAATACCCGAAATAGACATTTTAGGGGAGCTTGAATCGGCTGAACAAACCGATATTGCTGCCGATGCATCAAAGGAACAAAAGTCGGAAAAGCCTCAGGATAAATCCATTCCCAAATCCGCATCAAAATCAAAGAATAAATCTATGGAGGATTATAAGCCGAAATCGGAGGATATACCCAAGCTTGCTCCTATGGAGATTGTGGCGTTATTATCGGAAAAAGCCAAAAGTATGCACGATGAATTGTCAAAGGTGATTTTCGGGCAGGACAATGCAATCAATATTTTCACAACCGGATATTTCCAAGCCTTGCTGCGTGCGCAAACAGATCAAAAAAGAAGCCGTCCTTTGGCTACATTCCTTTTTGCAGGACCTCCGGGAGTGGGAAAAACCTTTTTGGCGGAAAAATCAGCGGAAATATTGGATCTGCCCTTTAAGCGCTTTGATATGAGCGAATATTCATTAAATGACGCATCTATGGAGTTTTCGGGTACAGATCCTTCCTACAAAAGCTCCAAGGAAGGCAATGTTACGGGATTTGTCGCCAAGCACAAAAACTGTGTGCTGCTTTTTGACGAGGTGGAAAAAGCACATATTACCGTTATACATCTCTTCCTTCAAATGCTTGACGGCGGAAGAGTTAAGGATACCTTTACGGGAAAAACCGTATCTTTTACCAATGCAATAATTATTTTCACTACAAATGCGGGTAAACAGCTTTATGAAGGATCTGAAATAAGCGACTTTTCCTGCGTTCCCAGAAAGGTTATTTTAAAGGCGCTTCAAAAGGACGTAAATCCAATAAACGGTTTGCCTTACTTCCCGGAAGCAATTTGTTCAAGATTTGCCTCGGGAAACGTGATAATGTTTAACCATATGACCGCTCACAATTTGCGGGAAATATCCAAAAGAGAAATTATAAGACAAACGAAAAACCTTAAGGAGCAGTTAGGTATTGAAATAAGCATCGATCCACTTGTATATACCGCTTTGCTTTTTTCCGAGGGAGCAGCAATAGACGCAAGAACCATTACCGCCAGATCCGAGTCTTTTTTGGACAATGAGCTGTACGAGCTTTTCCGTCTAATGGGTTCGGACAAATCGGACGGTGAAATTAAGAATTTGAAGTCAATCACCATAAACACAGAGCTTCCCAAGGATAAGCCCGATATTTTAAAGTTTTTTGTAAACAGCGACAAACAACAGGTTCTTGTATTTTCCGCATTGTCAAATTTCCTGCTGTGCAAATCCAAATCGGAGAATATAGATTTTTACCACGCAAAAGATGTGGACAGCGGAATGTTAATGCTAAAAGAACGGGAAATCGACTGCGTATTGATAGACGTCAACTTTGGACGTGCCAAAAAGGACATATATCTTAACGTGGAGGACGAGGATTCTCCCGCAAGAGATTTCTTTCACTACATAAGAGAAAAATTTTCGGATATGCCCGTATATCTTCTCCAAACAGACGAGGGGAAAAAGCTGAACAAGGAGGAGCAGGTTTCCTTCCTCAGCCAAGGGGCGAGAGGATTTCTTGATCTGTTAAAAGATTCGGACGACTTTGCGGAAAAAATTACCGAAATCTGCGAAAGACTTCATCAGCAGAAATGTATGATAGAGTTGGCAAAGGCAAACAAGCTTATTACCTTTGAAACCGCACAGCAATTACATAATCAGGGCAGAGAAGCGGAAATAATACTGTTTGAATTTAAAATGGCGGTTGCTGTTGACGCTGAGGATTCTCAAAACATACTCAGCAATGTTTCAAAGCCCGACGTTAAGTTTGATCAGGTTATCGGCGCAGAGGACGCTAAGAAAGAGCTGCAATATTTTGTTAAGTATCTTAAAGATCCAAAGAAATACTTATCAACAGGCGTAAGCGCACCAAAGGGAGTATTGCTGTACGGACCTCCCGGAACAGGCAAAACTATGTTGGCAAAGGCTATGGCTTGCGAATCCGATGTAACATTTATTTCAGCAGAGGGCAATCAGTTCCTTAAAAAATATGTGGGAGAAGGACCTGAAAAGGTTCACGAAATTTTCCGCACCGCACGAAAATATGCGCCTTCAATTTTATTTGTAGATGAGATTGACGCCATAGCCAAGGAAAGACGGGGCGGGGAACATTCAGTCGGCACGGAAGCGACGCTTACCGCTTTTCTAACAGAAATGGACGGCTTTAAAAGCGATACTTCAAAACCCGTTTTCGTTTTGGCGGCTACAAACTTTGACGTAGATCCGGGAAAGAACAAAAGCTTAGATCCCGCTCTTATGAGAAGATTTGACAGAAGAGTTTATATTGATTTGCCTAACCGTGAAGAACGAATCAGCTATATCAAGATGAAAATGTCCCAAAACAAGGTGTTTGAATTAAACGACGAAAAGATTTCAAACATAGCTATACGCTCTACAGGAATGAGTCTTGCTCAGCTTGAATCGGTAATGGAATTGGCGCTTAGAACCGCAATACGCAACGAGAATATGAAGGTGACGGACGAGGTGCTGGACGAAGCCTTTGAAACCTTTAACAGCGGAGAGAAAAAGGATTGGGACAGCGCAGCCTTAGAACGCACCGCAAGGCACGAGGCGGGACACGCTTTGCTTTGCTGGCTCAGCGGAGAAACTCCCTCCTATATTACCGTTGTGGCAAGAGGCGATTACGGCGGTTATATGCAGCACGACGACAATGAAAAGAAGTCAATTTTTACCAAGGACGAGCTTTTGTCAAGAATACGCACATCAATGGGAGGACGGGCAGCCGAGATAGTATATTACGGTGAAACAGACGGAATTACAACAGGCGCAAGCAGCGATTTGGCTAACGCTACGCACCTTGCGCATCAGATAATATGCAATTACGGAATGGACGAAAAATTCGGCTTGTCGGTAATTGAACCTCAAACCGCAAGCACGGGCGAAATGGCGGAAAAAGTTCACACTGCGGTAAACAGTATACTTAGTCAACAGTTGGAACAGGCGGTTAAGCTTATTTCCTCCAACAAAAAATCAATAGACGCTATGGCGGAGCAGCTTCTTGCAAAGAATCACCTTATGGGAAACGAGATTAAGGAGATTTTTGAAAAGAACAAGGCGTAAATAAATAATACCGTATAGTTATGATAAATGATAATTATGCGGTATTTTTTTATATCACTTGTAAATTAACCATTAAGAGTAAGAGCAGCAATTAGTATTATTTAAGGTGAAAAATGAACAAACATATTTTAATAGTGGACGACGACAAGGATTTGTCCTTTATAATAAGCGAAATGCTTGAAAATTACGGATATAAGGTAAGCAGTGCGGAAAACGGGGAGCAGGCGTTCGATATGCTGTCCCAAAACAAATATCACCTTGTGCTTTTAGACATAAATCTGCCCGAAACTACAGGCTTTGAGGTATGCAGGGAGCTTAGAAAAGCCACAAACGTTCCCGTAATTTTTGCCAGCGCAAGAACAGAAGAAACGGACAGGATAACAGGCTTTGATATTGGCGGCGACGATTATCTTCCAAAACCGTATTCAATGAAAGAGCTGCTGTCAAGGGTGAACGCTCTTATCCGCCGTGCTTACGGTGATTCTGAGGAAGAAAAAATCGTAAAATTCGGCGATATAGCCGTAAATATCACATCACGCACAGTTACAAAAGGAAAAAATGCAATACCTCTGTCCCTGCGTGAATTTGATCTGCTTTCATATTTATGTGAGCATAAAAACACGGCTCTTTCAAAGGAAAAGCTGTTAAGCGAGGTATGGGGAGCGTTTTCCCTTGTGGAGCAGTCGACCTTGGCGGTTCATATACGGTGGCTAAGAGAAAAATTAGAGGACGACGCAGCAAATCCCAAATACATTAAAACGGTTTTTAAGGTTGGATATATGTTAGAGGTAAAGGAATGAAAAAAAGAATAATCGGTATTGCAGCGGTATTTTCATTAGCGGTCATATTAGCGTCTGTTCTGCTGTATTTTTCGGCTTCGGGAGTAAACAGCGGGGACGAAAAATCCGAGTATATCGTTGCATTAAACGAAATACAAAATCTCACTCAAAATAAGGATTACGGCGGTGCGGCGGAAAAAATCCAAATTCTTCAGGAAAATATCCGCAAAAGCGAAAACAGGCAAAGCGGCAAAACTGCCGTTCCCGTTCTATGCGGAATAAGTCTGCTGTTTTTTTGGATAAGCTTTGGATATGTTTATTTTGAGATACTAAGTCCATTTGAAAAGATGAAGGAATTTGCCGCAAAAATCTCGGCGGGAGATTTTGACGTTCCGCTGAAATTTCAGCGTTCAAATTATTTTGGGGAATTTACTTGGGCTTTTGACAGTATGCGAAATGAAATTACAAAATCAAGAGCAAGCGAAAGGGAAGCAATAGAAAACAACAAAACGGTGATAGCAACCCTTTCCCACGACATAAAAACTCCCATAGCCTCGATAAGAGCTTATTGCGAGGGACTTTCCGCAAATATGGATTCTACCTTTGAAAAGCGGGAAAGGTATATAAGCGTAATAATCAAAAAATGCGACGAGGTTTCAAGGCTTACCGATGACTTGTTTTTGCATTCGGTATCGGATTTGGATAAGCTTAAGGTTTCCCTTGAAGCCGTTGAAATATGCGATTTTACCGAAAAAGTTATAAAGGAAATCGGCGGCGAGCGTGACGATGTGATTTTTGAGAAGCCGAGCTTCACCGCACTTGTAAATACTGATAAAAACAGATTTTCACAGCTTTGCGGCAATATTATCAACAATGCGAGAAAATATGCAAAAACGGATATAAATGTGTTTTTAACAATGGAAGAAGATAATGTGGTTTTGCATTTTCGTGATTACGGCGGGGGAATACCCGATGAGAATATGCCGTTTATTTTCGATAAATTCTATAGGGGCAACAACTGCGCCGACGAGCAAGGCTCGGGCTTGGGGCTGTATATCGTTAAATATATTGTCGAAAAAACAGGCGGCAAAGTTATTTTAAAAAATCATTCACAAGGACTTGAGGTAAAAATATTTTTGCCCGTGATAAATTCTTAATCTCTTAAAGATTTCTTAATATCTTTTGCGGTAAAATGGAGTTATCATAAGGGTATCTCTAAAAAACGGTTTTTCCTCAAACAAGGTTTTTAGAGATGCCCATAAGGAAAGGAAAATAGTTTAAATGAAAAACGCTGTTTTATCGGCAAAGAAATTATGCAAGAGCTTTGCTCACAACGGAGGACAAACTCATATTTTGCAGCATTTGGATTTTGATTTGTATGAGGGAGATTTCACCGTTATAATGGGGGCGAGCGGCTCGGGAAAATCCACCCTTTTGTACGCTCTAAGCGGTATGGACAGAGCAACCTCGGGAGAAGTCATATACGGCGGCAGGGACATTGTGAAAATGAAGGAGAAGGAGCTGTCAAAGCTGCGCTATACGGATTTCGGATTTATTTTCCAGCAAATGCACTTGGTCAGCAATCTGACGCTGTTTGAAAATGTGGCGGTATCGGGCTATCTCAACAAAAGCAGACCTGCCTCGGAGGTAAGGGAACGCACTGACAAGCTTTTGGAGCAGATGTCGGTTTCTCACATTAAGGATCATCTTCCCACACAGGTTTCGGGAGGGGAGCAGCAGAGATGCGCCGTAGCAAGGGCAGTTATAAATTCCCCAAAAATTCTTTTTGCGGACGAACCCACCGGCGCACTTAACCGCAAAAATACCACGGAAGTGTTAAATCTGCTGAACGAGCTTAACAGGGAAGGACAAAGTATTTTAATGGTAACCCACGATATAAGGGCAGCCATTCGTGCAGACAGGCTTTTGTACCTTTCGGACGGAAAATTTGTGGGAGAGCTTTCTCTTCCTCCCTATGACAAAAAAGATGAAAAATCCAGAGAAACACAGGTAAACGCTTGGCTTACCTCTTTGGAATGGTAAGGGGAGGGTGAGATATTTATGGAAATATTAACTTTACTTAAAGCAAATATCCGCCGCAGAAAGGGCTCTTTTATAAGCGTTATCCTGCTTACTCTGATTATTGCTATGAGCGTCACCGCTGTTTTAAGCATAAAGGAAAGCACTGTAAAGGGGGTTACCTATGCACACCAATTATGCAATACTCCCGACTTGTTGATTTTCGGCTCAAAGCGCAGATTAACCGATGAGGCTTTGGATAAAGCAAAAAGCTATGAAAATACGGGAGCAGTAAGGACAGTAGAAGCCGTTATTATTCAAAAGGCAAAATTAATCGGGAATGAACACCGCAACACTATGATGCTTTACGAAGCCGATAATAAAACAAAAACCTTAAAAGAGGATTTAAGCGGGATAAACGACCAAGCTCCAAAGCTTAAAAAAGGTGAAATCTTTGTTTCTCAAGGTCTGCTTACCGTGCTGAACGGAAAAGTAGGGCAAAAAATCACTCTTGAAACATTGGGAGGAGATTTTGAATTTACCGTTAAGGGAATACTGTTGGACAACTTTACCGGTTCTGCTCTTATAGGCTGGAAAACCTACTGCGTTTGTCATGAAGATTTCAGTGAAATATACAAGGCGGCTGAAAATGCGGAAACGGAAAATATGACCGCCATAGGAAGAATAATTGAAGTATCAAAATCCAAAAGCTGTAACCTTTCCGATACGCAGTTTCGCCGTCAGCTTAATTTGGATACGGGAATTGTGGATTTAGGCTTTGGGTCGCTTCCCAAGTATATGTCAATAAATTATACAACGCTTTTGCCTGAAATAGTATGCTCCTGTTTATTGGTTTTTGTAATGCTGCTGCTTGCCATTGTGGTGATAGTTACGGTTCACAGTATTTCAATGGAAATAGAATCCGATTATGTCACTTTCGGCATTCTGAAAGCTCAGGGATTTGACAAGAACAAGATTCGTCTGCTGTTTATGGGGCAGTATATGTGGGCGGAGCTTATAGGCGTTATTTTGGGTATAGTATTAAGCATTCCCTTGGTAAATGCGGGAGCTAATGTTTTTGCGGCATACACCGCTGTGCCGGGAGTGCTTACAGTACCGATTCCCACGGTTTCCGCTATTATTTTGGCATTATTTCTGTTATCCGCCGGTTCGGTATTTTTCATTACAAAAAAGGTAGGAAAAATATCCCCTGTTCGTGCCGTATCGGGGGCAAAAAAGGAAATTTATTTTGACAGCAGAATAAAATTTCCCATAAGCAAAAGACTTTTATCACAAAGCCTTGCTTTAAGGCAGTTTACCTCCGCAAAGCGCAGATATATCGGCACAATGGCGATAGCGGTTGTTTTGGTGTTTTTTATGACCACGGTAACTATGCTTGCAAACACCGTAAACTCAAAAACCGCTTTGGAATCAATGGGAGAAATGGTGGGGGAAATCATAGTTTCTCCCAAGGAAAATTTTACTCACAGTGATTACAAAAAAATAGAAAAGGAAATAGAAGCCTTTTCTCCTATCAGAAAAGCCTATTATACCAATAACCTTTATTTTTCCTTTGAGGGCGAGGAAATGATGTGCTGCATATATGAAGATCCTTCGATGCTGCCTGTTTTAAAGGGTCGCTCTCCCATTTATGACAATGAGATTGCCGTTACTCCCACATTACTTGAAGAGTTCGGCTTAAAAATCGGCGATACCGTTACCGTTGGGTATCACAGCAAAAAGAACAGCTTTCTTATATCGGGAACGGTACAGTTTATGAACGATGCGGGAAGGTGCTTCCTGATTTCTTATGACGCTGTAAAAAAAATAGACTATAAAGGTATGCTTTGGGGCTGTTATTCCTTGGAGCAGGGAGAGGATAAGGAGCAAAACGAAGAAATTGCCCAAACTCTTAACAAAAAGTTCGGCAATATTTTAGAGGCAAGAGCGGAGGAGGAGCTTGTAGACAAATCCCTCAGCGGTGTATTAAAAGTTATGCAGCTTATAATATATGTTTTCTCGGTTTTATTCTGCCTTATAGTTGTGAATATGATATGCAAAAAAGCCTTTGTGCAGGAGCGAACCGACATTGGAATATACAAGGCGGTGGGCTTTGACACAAAAGCGCTTAGA
>CAZRRT010000016.1:0-4397 GCA_964602605.1 uncultured Ruminiclostridium sp. | reverse complement strand
ATTGGAGCGGCAATAGGCACAGCTTTAAGCCTGCTGTTTTCGGGAAAGGTTTTGGTTCTGCTGTTAAAGAGCGTTGGAATTTTCAGCTTTAACACCGATTATGTTTGGTTTTCCTTTGTGATACCCATTTTGATAACCGCATTAAGCTTTTTGATTTTTTCTTATTTTGCGGCGGGAAAAATTAAGAGGGTTAAAATAAGGGAATTGGTGACGGAGTAATATGAGTGATTATCCTTTATAAAAAATTAAAGCTTTTTTGATTTATTGGAAATAAAGCGGTTTATCTGTAAACAATCCGATTTTCCAATATTATGATACAACATAAAAAATCGAGTCGGTGTAAAGTATCGGCTCGATTTTTGTTTATAAAATAATTGCTGTAAAAAAGGCTGTCGGTTATTCGATTTTTATTATAAGCTATATTTATTGTATATATCCCGTTCCCTTACAATACTTGCAAATACCGTTTCTGCCGCAAAATCTGCATACGTTGCTTCCCAAGCAGCTGAAACAATGATCCACATATCCGAGGCAGTCGTGGCAAGTGCCGTCGCCTTTACAATAATGGCATTTAAGATCGCCGTGGCAGCTGGGACACAGAAAAGGCTTGCCGCCGCTGCTTGAGCTTTTTTGAATTTCGCTGATAATTTGGTTAAAATCGTTAATCAACTGCATACCGATTTCCGCATTGGATAAAGTAACGTTTCCCGACATTTTTACTTCAAGATTTCCCAAATCGGTATTTATGGTTGCGGATATTGACACATTCATATAGTTATCGCCAACACTTATGACAGAAAAGGCTTCACCTGTAATATTCTGACCGGTTAAGCCAATATACGCTTCCCCCGTTGATTTTGAAGCAAAGCCCGACTGAATTTCCAATTTTTCTCCAAAGTCATTATGAGAATAAGAGCAAATGCTGTTGATTTCTTCCAAGGAGGCGAATATCAAAATGCCCTCCATTCCGTTCCATTCTCCTGTAACAACAATAGCAGTACCATTATTGGCGTTGCAGTAAACAGCGTTTGAAATATTAAATACATTTCCGTTTACGGAAAGAGAGTTGTTTAAAGCGATTTGCTCTAATGAATTGTTTTGAGCGTTATTTTCGGTTTTATTGCCTTGATTGTTTTCTGTGACCTTAGTTTGATTTGCATTTTCGGTGCTTTTATTTGGCGCATCGGTATGATTTGCATTTTCGGTGATTTTATTTGACGGCGCAGTTTGATTTGCGTTTGTATTTGTATTTGTGTTTGGAGCTGCACAGCTTGAAAACAGAAAAACAGTGCTTAAAATAAATGCTGAAAAGGGTTTATACAGTTTTTTCATAGCTTTCTCCTTTAATATTATATTTGTATTATCGCACCGACTTATAAAACAGAAATATTGAGAATTTTTTAAGAACAATGTTTATGCAGCTGTGTTAAAAAACGGTACATTTTTTAGCGGTTTTTTTAATTCCGTAAGTATTGTTTACAAGATTTTTTCCCCAATCGGAAAGGCTGTTGCCCGACCAATCGTTGGAAATATCCAAATACTCGACTCCGCCGCTGTTGCCCTTCCACGACCACGCAATATATCCAACGTTCTTTTCCGTGCAGTATTGCATTATGTAATCTTCGTCCACGTCGCCGTCTGAGTGATTCCAGCCGAATTCGCCGATTACAAGACATAGATTTTTATTCAGCACGTTATCGATATTGGTTTTGATTTGCGATTTATTGCCTCCTGCCGAGCCGTACATATGAATGGAGAACATTGTGTTTTTATCCGAGTCGGCATTTAAGATTTGCTCTGCGTGCTGAGGAATGCTTTTTGCACACTGTCCCCAGCCTGCTGCGTCAACCATAAGAGTGTTTTTTATTCCTGCGCTGCGCAGCTTCTTCACAGCGTTTACATATCCGTCTTTCCATTTATTAAGATTATCCCAGCTGCCGTACCATTCGTTAGCAATATTTATGATCACATATTTTTCCTCGCCAATAAAGGCGTTTTTCACATTTTTCCAATACTCGACCGCTTTATCCAGATCGGAAGCGTTATTGGAGCCTGTGGCGTTATGGGATTCCAAAATGCAGATCAGCTTTTTGTCCTTGCATTTTTGTATAATGGATTTTATTTCGCTTTCGCTTGTGGGACCCCAGCCGTTTGTGGAATTTCCGTCGCCTAAAACAATTCTCACGCAGTTTGCGTCGGTGTTGGCTATTCCTTCCAAAGCCTGATCCAAATTGCTATTGTACCAAACATGAGCGTGATTGATTCCACGCATAATAAATTCATTTCCGTTTGTGTCCAAAAGCTTTGTTCCGCTTACTTTAAAACCGTTTGAAGCTGACGGAGCAGGCTCGGGATTTGCTGCAGTGGTGGTTACAACGGGATGGGGAGCGGGCGTAGTTGTATTTGTGTTTGCGTTTGGAACTGCACAGCTTGAAAGCAGAAAAACAGAGCTTAAAATAAATGCTAAAAAAGATTTATACAGTTTTTTCATAACTTTCTCCTTTAAAATTATATTTGTATAATCTCGACGACTTACTAAACAGAAATATTGAGAAATTTTTAAGAACAATGCTTATGCAGCCGTGTTAAAAAACAGTACATTTTTTAGCGGTTTTTTTAATTCCGTAAGTATTGTTTACAAGATTTTTTCCCCAATCGGAAAGGCTGTTGCCCGACCAATCGTTGGAAATATCCAAATACTCGACTCCGCCGCTGTTGCCCTTCCACGACCACGCAATATATCCAACGTTCTTTTCCGTGCAGTATTGCATTATGTAATCTTCGTCCACGTCGCCGTCTGAGTGATTCCAGCCGAATTCGCCGATTACAAGACATAGATTTTTATTCAGCACGTTATCGATATTGGTTTTGATTTGCGATTTATTGCCTCCTGCCGAGCCGTACATATGAATGGAGAACATTGTGTTTTTATCCGAGTCGGCATTTAAGATTTGCTCTGCGTGCTGAGGAATGCTTTTTGCACACTGTCCCCAGCCTGCTGCGTCAACCATAAGAGTGTTTTTTATTCCTGCGCTGCGCAGCTTCTTCACAGCGTTTACATATCCGTCTTTCCATTTATTAAGATTATCCCAGCTGCCGTACCATTCGTTAGCAATATTTATGATCACATATTTTTCCTCGCCAATAAAGGCGTTTTTCACATTTTTCCAATACTCGACCGCTTTATCCAGATCGGAAGCGTTATTGGAGCCTGTGGCGTTATGGGATTCCAAAATGCAGATCAGCTTTTTGTCCTTGCATTTTTGTATAATGGATTTTATTTCGCTTTCGCTTGTGGGACCCCAGCCGTTTGTGGAATTTCCGTCGCCTAAAACAATTCTCACGCAGTTTGCACCTGTGTTGGCTATTCCTTGCAGCGCCTGATCCAAATTGCTTCTGTACCAAACATGAGCGTGATTGATTCCACGCATAATAAATTCATTTCCGTTTGCGTCCAAAAGCTTTGTTCCGCTTACTTTAAATCCGCTTGAAACCGACGGAGCAGGTTCAGGTTTAGTTGTAGTGGTAGTAACAACGGGAGGGGGAGCGGGCTTAGTTGTAGTGGTAGTTACAACAGGAGCGGGAGTGGGTTTAGTGGTTATAACAGGAGCGGGAACGGGCTTTGTGGTTATAACAGGAGTGGGTGCAGGCTTAGCTGAAGTGGTAACAACAGGCTTGGGTATAACAGGCTTTGGGGTTACAGCGGCCGGCTTTTGTGTTGTAACCGTCGGTTTTTCGGTGTTAGCGGCGGTAGCCTTTTTATCGGTTGAAGCTTCACTTTGGATATTACCTGTTTCGGAGCTAAAGTATGTATTGCTAACATCGTTTGATGCCAAACCGCTAACATCTGTTTTTGCGGCAGTGGTTATTGAATCCGTGACTTCATCGGGAACGGCGGTTTCGTTTACGGAAACGGTTGACGAGCCGCTTTCACTGTTTAATTCAACATTATTGTTTGTTTGGCTGCAAGCGGATGTAAACAGCATTGACGCAGCAAGAAAGGCAGATAACAGCGTTTTCTTTGATTTCATAGTTTTTACGGCATAATTAAATCAATCCACTAAAAAGATTTAAATACACTTATCCTTTCTGAATATTTTAAAAATAATTATAAAATTCTGCGGAATCAATAAATCCGCTATGATAACAATTACCAAATCCAACGAATCTGCCGATTCCGCCATACCTGCATATGAATTTTACTTTGTGTATATGATACTATATATTACTAAAAAAGTCAAGGGATACTTTTACATATGAATTGATGCAATAATGACGCTCAAATCCAATTTGTTAAACATTTTCTATATGAGTATATTCAGGCTGTCGAAAAAGCCAAAACTTTTTTGTTTCGGAACGAAAGGGGTCTTAGGGGAAAACCATCAGGGTTTTCCCCT
>CAZRRT010000015.1:0-31253 GCA_964602605.1 uncultured Ruminiclostridium sp. | reverse complement strand
AAATAGGAGCAAATCTTAAAGCCTATGAGGGATATGATTTTGATTCTTGTTATGCAGGAAGAAATATATTTATCGGAAGATACTATGACGATTTGGTAATACGCACCAAAGGCGGTCTTTCGGAGGAGGATTTGGAGGAGCTGTCGTTATTCTTAAAGATTTGCGGCTTTAAACAGGCAATTTGCAGCTTGGAAACGGGAAAAAGGCTTGAAGGCTTAGGCTGGAACAACTGCTTTGAAAACGTGCTGTTTATGTTTTCATCAAATCTCATTCCCGAAAACGAAGCTTATCCCGATTTCTCGGAGCTTGCGGAAAACCCGCCCTTAGAGGAGGTTTTCCCCATAGTAAAGGACGGATTTCCAAATATAGATCACGACTGCTGGCTTACCGACGTCAGCCACAAAATACGTCATAATATTTCAAAGGTGTATGTTTATAACGGCGCTGCTGTAACGGTTATGGCGGATATTAACTATGGCGTTTTTCTCGGCACTTTGGCTACAAAAAACGAATTTAAAGGTAAAGGCACTGCAAAAAGTCTTTTGAGATCGGTAGGCGCTCATTACGAAAAACAGGGAAAAGAGGTTTCAATTCTCTGCAAACAGGAATTGATTCCATTTTATAAAAAAGCGGGTTTTTACGAATACGGAAAGACAATAACCGTTTTGCCGTAAATTATTATGGATTTGGGATATTGGCAAATAAGCTTTATTATCAGCAATTTAATCTCATTATTGATAGAAAAAAAGAACGAAAAAGGGAGAACAAAATGCAATTTGAATTTAACCAAAAGCTTTTGGACGCAGCGGAAAGAGCAGAACGCAGACTTATCAGTGTGTTTTACAGAATTGACAAAAACTGCCGCCACAACAGTCAAAAGGTGCTTGAAGCCTTTCTACGGCACAACGTCAGCGAAATGCACCTTAAAGGCAGCACAGGCTATGGCTACGGCGACGAGGGCAGAGATAAGGCGGACGCTGTATTTGCGCAGATTATGGGAGCGGAGGACGCACTTGTAAGATACGGATTTGTAAACGGCACTCACGCAATTTCAACTGCGCTTTTCGGAATACTGCGCCCGGGAGATGTTATGCTTTCCGTTACAGGTACGCCTTATGATACTTTAAATCAGGTTATTTTTTCAGACCAGGGCGGATCTTTAAAGGAGTTTGGAGTTGATTACAGGCAGATTGACATAATGTCCGACGGAGAGCCTAATTTTGAGGAGATAAAAAAGCAGGCGGCGGACAAAAAAGTCAAAATGGTTTACATACAGCGTTCCAGAGGCTACTCACTCCGCCCCTCCCTCAGCGTTTCCAAAATAAGGGAAATTTGCGATGCGGTAAAAGCCTCGGGCAGCAAAGCAGTTATAGCGGTGGACAACTGCTACGGCGAATTTACCGAATTTGTAGAGCCTACGCAGGTGGGAGCGGATTTGATTATAGGCTCGCTTATTAAAAACCCCGGCGGCGGAATATGCTCCACAGGCGGATATATTGCAGGCAAAAAGGATTTAGTCGAGCTGTGCTCCTATAGGCTTACCACCGTTGGAACGGGAAAGGAAGTGGGCTGTTCTTTGGGAATGCAGAACAGAGAATTGTTTATGGGTATTTACAATGCGCCTTTAGCCGTTGCAAACGCTTCAAAGGCGGCTGTTTTTGCATCTGCGTTTTTCGGTGAGTTAGGATTTGAAGCCTTGCCATCATCTCACGAATACAGAACCGACATTATTACCTCCATAAAATTGGGAACTCCCGAAAGGCTGATTGCCTTTTGTGAGGGAATACAAAAATACAGCCCTATAGACAGCGGCGCTGCTCCCGAGCCTTGGGATATGCCCGGCTATGACTGCAAGGTGATTATGGCGGCGGGCTGCTTTACAAACGGCAGCTCTATCGAATTATCTGCCGACGCACCTTTAAGAGAACCCTACGCCGTGTGGCTTCAAGGCGGAACTAACTATCACTGTGCGGTTGTGGGAATTGTGGGCGCTGCTCAAAGAATGTTGGATAAGGGATTGATAAACGTTTAAAATAACAGTGAATTTTTTAATCCTCTATTTATATGATTTTGATTGTATTTTGAAACGGCTTTCAGTTTCGGCTTCATATTTGTTTAATATAGTTTAATGCGGATCTGAAAAATTAGTTACTGCTTTGAAACAGCTTGTATGTGAGATAAGCTGTATTTTTGAAAGGAGAAGCGGATTTTATGCTTAGTATGACAGGGTTTGGCAGAGAAAGAGCTGTTATTGACGGCAAGGAATATTTGGTGGAAATACGTTCGGTAAACAGCAGATATTGCGAGCTTGCCGCAAGGATTCCGAGAGCATATACATATTTGGAGGAAAAGCTGAAAACCCTTGTAAAAACGCAGCTTACCAGAGGAAAAGCGGAGGTTTGCCTTTTAATAACGGACATTGAGGGAAAGAACACCGATGTAACCGTAAATATTCCCGTTGTTAAAAAATATTTGGAGGAAATGCGAAAATGCTCGGCGGAGCTTGGACTTAAAGACGATTTGGAGCTGTCCGATTTGTTTCGTATGACCGATGCTTTTACCGTTGTACGAGAGGAAGAGGACGAGGACAAAATTTGGGAGAACGTACAGACTGTTGCAAAAGCCGCCCTTGAAAAATTTACCCAAATGCGGGAAATTGAGGGCGAAAAGATGAAAGCCGATATTCTCAGCAAGCTTGATAATATAGAGAAAATGACGGAGCAGATAGAGGTAATCTCACCCCAAACCACCGCCGCCTATCGCGAAAGACTGTATACAAGGCTTAAAGAGGTGTTGGAGGACGTACAGGCAGACGATCAGCGCATACTTACCGAAGCCGCCGTATTTGCGGACAAGACCGCAGTAGATGAAGAAACGGTAAGACTGCACAGCCACTTTAAGCAATTCAGACAAATGACGCAGTCCAAAGAGCCTATAGGAAGAAAGCTTGATTTTCTTGTGCAGGAGCTAAACAGAGAAACCAACACAATAGGCTCAAAATGTCAGGATATACGAGTAACAAAGTTAGTTATAGAAATGAAAAGTGAGATTGAAAAAATAAGGGAGCAGATTCAAAATATCGAGTGATATTGTATTTGCTTTAAATTAAGCATTAAAGGAGAATAAATGCTCACAGAATTACTATCACACTCAACCTGTGCGAAATGCAGAGTTTGCTGTGTTTTTGACAAATCGGATTTATGGGAAATGCCTATTATTTCGGGGAAAACCGAAGAAGCCTTAAAGAAAGACTATCCCAATATCAAACTCACAAATCACCCAAAATCCTCTGAATTTAAAACAATAAATGCGGAATTTGACGATAAAGGTCTTGCTTATTGCCCCTTGCTTACCGAAAACGGCTGTGGCTTGGGAGAAGAAAAGCCTTTCGACTGTCGGATTTGGCCTTTCAGAGTGATGAAAAAGGACAATATGCTGTTGCTGACTCTTTCTCCCGTCTGCGATTATGTTTCGTCACTTCCCGTAAGCAAAATTTCTCGGTTTGTGCCTAAAATATCGGAAATTGCCTTTGAGGAAGCGGAAAAAAGAATTGATACCGTGTTGGATTATATAGAGGATTATCCTGTTTTTGCGGTAAAAGCTGTTCACATTTAAGGCAATTCTGCATTATTACCGTCTAATAGCTTTTTATACTGCACTTCTTTAATATTAAGAATAGATAAAAACGGCTTTTTAGTTTTAGAAAGCCGTATTTTTTTATCAAACAAATGTAAAGGCAAAGACTGAAAAGCAGGCTGTAATATGAATATAGTGTTCTGTATTTCAGATTGTTTATAATTTTAAAAATTTTGAAATTATTTTTACAACCGTATGATAGTAAATGGCAACATATATAGTGGGAGAAAAGGGGGGATTTGTTTGGAGGATTTTGAGATTGTTGAATTGTATTTTACAAGGGACAAAAAAGCCGCTGAGGAAACCAAAGCAAAATACGGAAAGCTTTTGTACCGTATAGGATACAACATTCTTAACAGCAGAGAGGACGCCGAGGAATGTGAAAACGACGTATATTTGCAAATCTGGAACAGCATACCCCCCGAAAAGCCAAGTAATTTTAAAGCCTATATCTGCAAAATCGCAAGAAATCTTTCTCTCACAAGGTGGAAATACAATAATGCACAAAAGCGTTCCGGTCGTTTTCTTGTTCCCCTTGACGAAATGGAGGAAATAATCTCGGATAACTGTACCTGGGACAGCAAAGAATTGGGACTGTTGATAAATGATTTTTTAAAGGCTCAGGCTCCTCGGGACAGAAATGTTTTTATCCGCCGTTATTGGTTTATGGATTCAATCGGGGATATTGCAAAGGATTTTTCTTTTACCGAAAGCAAGGTAAAATCCATTCTTTTTCGCACTCGCAATAAACTAAAAAAATACTTAACGAAAGAAGGCATAGATTTATGACGGAAAATAAGCTTTTTGAGATAATGGACTGCTTGGACGACACGCTTATAAGCGAATGCGCCGATTATTCACCCAAAATCAAGCGGTTTTCTCCTTTAAAATATTCCGCTGCCGCCGCCTGCTGTCTGTTGGCAATAGGACTGATATATTTTTGGGGCTTAAAGGATTTTAATATTCCCTCATTAAGTAAAGACAATGTTACTTTTGATTCCGCTCCATTGGAAACCAAAGTATCAACCGATAATTCGGGGCTTTTTCCAAACAACGGCTTAGCGGATATTTTAAACAATCCCAATGTAATTTGGGGAGAGGACGAAACAAAAGAAGATGTGAATTATAAAAACATACTATTGGGAACAACGCTTATTTCTCCAAAACTTAAAAAGCTAATGGAAAACGGCGGGGAAAATTCCATATATGCGGTTTTAACGGACTTTTCCTGCTGTATTGACGAAAATGAGATGAAGAGTTATAATATTAACGGTGAAAATATCGCCGAATTGGAGCGTCAGCTTGCGGGATTTTACCGTAGCGGCGGGGAAAGCTATGTTTATACCGACACCGGCGGCTTATCTCACACACAGCCTATTTACGGCGGCAAAGAGGACGAATTAAAAGTTGCCGAAATCAACGCAAAAATTCAAGGTATCAAGCAAGCTTATTATTATATGAAAATAAACAGCTTCAAAGATACTTTTAAAAATAACGGGTTGGAAATATACGTTTGCAGTAAAAGCTTGAACTCGGGCGCATACTTTTATACCTTTGCAGCAAAGCAGCAGTTAGAGGATTTTAAGGCAAAGGATAACGAAAGCTTTGTGTTCTATTTGGCGGATCGCTTAAAGCGGGAGGATAATAAATGAAATTACGAAAAATTTTTATTCCGATTTTATGCTTATTGTTGTTTATAACCTCTTGCAGTCAAGTCGGTCAAGGCGATATTCCCGTCAATGGCACAAACACCGCTTTCATCGGCACTCAAAATCAATCCCAATTAACTACAATCGAAGAAACTTCAGCTGTTTCAAGCCAATTTACAGACATTACCCAAGCTTCAGGCTTTATATCAGCCACGCCAAATACTACCGCCGCTTCTCAAAAGCCAGCCGAAACTTTAGTCGCTTCCGATACCGCCGCCGCTTCTAAAGCTCCAAATAATGCTTATAAAGAGCTTGAAGAAAAATATCCCAATTCTGCATTTTTAATGTACTGTGTGGAGGATAACAAGATTATTTGCAGCGGCAATCAAGATAAAAAAATAGCTCCTGCCAGCTTAACCAAGCTTTTAACCGCTTCAACCGCACTTTACTATGTTAATTCCGAACAGGTATTTACGGTAGGCTCGGAGCAAGATCTTGTTCCGCCAAAATCAAGTCTGTGCCTTATTTTAAAAGGACATCGGCTAAAATTAACGGATCTGCTGACGGGAATGCTTATGGCGTCGGGAAACGATGCGGCGTATACGGTGGCTGTGTCTGTGGCAAGGACGGTAAGCAGGGACGAGAGTATGTCCGACAAGCAGGCGGTAAGCTATTTCGTTGATTTAATGAACAGCTTTGCCCAAAAAATCGGAATGACCGACAGCCGATTTGCAACTCCCGACGGCTTTGACGCAGAAGGACAGTACACCACCACTTCAGACCTTATAAAGTTGGCGAAATACGTTTTGTCCGTTCCCGAAATAAGCGGAATTTGTCAAACCTATCAAAAGACGGTTATGTTTGAATCGGGGGAAATCGCTCAATGGACAAACTCCAACAAGCTTATTAACCCGGAAAGCGGCTTTTATAACAAATCTGCAATAGGCTTAAAAACAGGCACGACGGAAAATTCGGGATACTCGCTTATATCCGCTTTTAAAAAGGACAAAAAGACTTATATCTGCTCGGTTTTAAACTGTTCAAGCGATAGTGACAGGTACAGCCTTGCGTTAAGCTGCTTTAATTTATGTTGAGGAGATTATTGAGGTGATTATAATGGAGGATATGTTTTCAAGGACAATTTCTCTTTTGGGAGAGGAAAATGCAGAAAAGCTTAAAAACAGCTGCGTAGCCGTATTCGGATTGGGGGGAGTAGGCTCTTATGCGGTAGAGGCTTTGGCACGGGCGGGGATAGGCTCTTTGCTTTTAATCGACGGCGATGTTATTTCAAAGTCCAACATAAACCGACAGCTGTACGCTCTGCACAGCACGGTGGGAGCAGATAAAACCGAACTTGCGAAAAACCGCTGCCTTGACATTAACCCCAATATTAAAATAAACGCCGTAAAAATATTTGTGACAGAGGAAAATATAACAGAGCTTCCTCTTGAAATGTGCAGCTATGTGTTGGACGCAATAGACGATGTAAGGGCAAAAAAAGCGTTAATATTAAGATGCCGAAAGCTTGATATACCCATAATCTGCTCAATGGGTACAGGAAACAAAATAAATCCCTCCCGACTTAAAATCACCGATATTTTCAGCACCTCCGTCTGTCCTCTTGCAAGAGTTATGCGCCACGATTTAAAGCAGCTTGGCGTTGAGAAATTAAAGGTATTGTATTCCGACGAACAGCCAAAGGTAAGCTGCCGCCCTCCTGCAAGCATAAGCTTTGTGCCGTCGGTGGCGGGACTTATGATAGCAGGCGAGGTTATAAGGGATATTATCGGTGAATGATTTATTGATTTGTTTGGGATTGTTAACAGGTGATTTTTATACAATATCGTTCATCGGTTTAAAGCGCAGCTTAAACAAGCTGCCGAAATTGCGAAGCAATTTCGAGGTTCAGTGGGGGATTTTACCCCCACTGAACCTAAGATGAAAGACTTTGCCTGCAAAATCTTATAAACCCGTGCCGCCTAAGAGGCGGGGGACATCTTTGCAGCGGTTATAAAGCATAGTCATTGGGAAAGCCTGTTTTTGTTAGCTACCGAATTATTTATCCAATATCATTCATCAGCTTATAAATAAGCCGCTTTTCTCCCAAATCCTCGGAAAAGGCAGTAGCTCCACCCGCCGCCGTTCCTAATTTTAAAGCGTAGTCATAATCGGGAAAGCCTGTTTTTTCAGAGGACTTTATCACCCCCGCAATAAATCCCGCCAACATTGAGTCCCCTGCTCCCACGGTGTTTACCGCCTTTCCGCTGCAAGCTTTGCAAATATGAACAGTTCCCTTTTCGTCAAGCAAAATCGCACCCTTTTCCGCCATTGAAACAAGCACGTTTACCGCTCCCATTTGCTGTAATTCCCTTGCATATTTTATAACGTCCTCTTCATCTTCAACAGCAGCTCCGAACATTTCCGCCAATTCAAAATTGTTTGGTTTAATAACAAAAGGCTTGTATTTCAGCACGTTTAACAACAGTTTTCTTGCTGCGTCAACAGCGATTCTGATGTTTTTATACTGTAAGCGAGCCATTATTTTTTCGTAGGTATCATCAGGCAGACAGCTTGGAATACTGCCTGCCAAAACAAGAACATCTCCTTCTTTGAGCTTGTCCGTTTTTTCATAAAGCAAATTCAGCTCCCTTTCGGAAATAACAGGTCCTATGCCGTTTATTTCGGTTTCCTCCTTTGCTTTTATCTTCATATTTATTCTGGAAAATCCGTTTTCTGCGGTAATGAAATCGGTTTCCACCCCTCTTTCCCTCACCATATTTTCAATGGCGACTCCCGTAAAGCCCGCCCTAAAGCCCAAAGCCACCGACCCTACATCAAGCCTGCCTAACATAACGGAAACATTTATCCCCTTGCCCCCGCAAAACAGCGATTCCGATTGTATGCGGTTGATTTCCCCTTTTTTAATATCGTCTAATTTTACCACATAGTCGATTGCCGGATTAAAAGTTACAGTGTAAACCATTTTTCTCTCCCTGTTTATAATATTTTGAATATTCAAAGACAATAAGAAATCCGCAGAATATATGTACAATTCAAATGATTCCGACTAAGGATTTGAAAAACCTGACAAACGAAAAATTACAAGAGCTTGTTAGAGCAAAATAATTACTGTCCCGGCTCGTACAGCTTATCCTCATACTCTCTGAACAAAAGTGAAACGTTTAAATTTCCGTTTCTTGTGCGTATCTTGTCTATCATTTCCTTTTGATTAACTCCCTTTTTCAGCTCCACATAATACGCCACTTCAAACAATGCGCCGAAGTCCGCTGTTCTCACCCTTTTCATTCTGTAGGAGGACGCATATTCTTTAAGTATATCGGTGAACAATTCTTGATAGTTTAAATCTTCGGGTACTGTCACCTTTAAAATAAAATGCTCGCATTTGGGAACGCCAAAGCCTGTCATTTCGAGTATTATCAAAACTATTAAGATTATTACTGCAAATATTGCCGCATATCCGATAAATCCCAAGCCCAATGCCAATCCCACCGCCAATGTCATAAATATGTAGGCAATATCCTTTGAATCCGCAGGTGCGCTTCTGAAACGAATTATGGTAAAAGCCCCTGCCAAGCTGAAGGCTCTTGCCACGTTGTTTCCGATAAGCATAATAATAACCGCAATTATTATAGGCAGCATAACCAGCGTTATTGCAAATGAAGGCGCATACCCCGTCTTTTTATGAGTAAAAACATACACAAGGCTTATAAGAAAGCCTAAAATTAAAGAGCTGCCCGAAACTATAAGAATTTCTCCCAAGGTAAAGCTTTCCGTAAGCACGGAAGTAAGTAAAGCGTCCATAATAATTCCCCTTAAATGTTCTTAAATGTTATATTATTTTGCGGCAGGACTTTTTTCATTTTTTAATTTTAAGCCTGCAATGTACTCTGTTCCTATTTTGCTGAAGCTGTGGTGATATATTTTAAGCTGCGACAAAAGGTGAGTAAATTCAATGGGTATCGCTCCCAAAAACTTAATCTCCATAAGCCAAGTTCCCTCCTCTAAAAGCTGCCTGCCGTAACAGCCGCTTTTAAAAGACAAATCCTCTCTTCTTGACTGTATATTATTGTCAAGAGTCAGGCGAAAGCTGCCGTCCTTTTTCCCAAACATAGCTATTCGGTCATAGCTTAAAAAGTAAGCGGGAACAGCGCCCGTGTCGGATAAAAAATAATCTGTTTCTGTAAGCACTTGATTTGTGATATAGCTCATATTTTCGGGCTTTGTTCCGTTTTTGATATATTCCTCCGCCTGCTCGCAGGTTAGAGCGGCTCGGCGTTTGGCGACTATTCCTCCCGATTTTCGTTTCAGCTCCAAATACACTGTGGATTGAGAGCTTGCGGGTACGCCATAGCTGCGCAGCCTCAGCTTTTCTTTAAAATAAGGCTTTTCGGTGGAGCGTCTTATTACTTCTCCGTCGGGGGAGTCAAAATAAATGTTCAGTATTTTATAGCTGCCGTCCTTGCAGTAGGAATCAAGCTCCATAAAATCATCTAACTTATTTCTTAAAAAAAGGAACTGTTCATTGTTTACAATGAATTTGTCCTCGTTTCTTTTAAAGGTCTGTATGCTCAAAGGTTTTCTCCTTTTACTATGTTTCCGCTTTTTATCTTAATGCTATTGTATATTGTCTGTTTGAGAAGAAAATATTTTTTGAGTGTAATTTTTATGGAAAAATGTGAAATATTTATGTATGGGTTAATACCAAAATTCCGAAAATTATCAAAAAGCAAAATACATAAATTAAAATTTCCCTGTTGTTTTTTTCCAAAATCTGTGATATAATATTATCAGAATATTTTATGGCGGAGCATATCCGCTTTTATGCAAGTTAATCACTTGCGGAAAGGAAGATAAATATGTTAGTTTCGGCAAAAGATATGCTTAACAAGGCTCGTGACGGTAAGTATGCGGTAGGTCAGTTTAACATCAACAACTTGGAGTGGACAAAATCCATTCTTCTCACCGCACAGGAGTTAAATTCCCCCGTTATCTTAGGCGTTTCGGAAGGCGCAGGAAAGTATATGTGCGGCTACAAAACTGTAGTGGGTATGGTTAACGGTATGTTGGAGGAATTAAAAATCACCGTTCCCGTTGCGCTTCATTTGGATCACGGCTCATACGAGGGCGCACTTAAATGTATTGAAGCGGGATTTTCTTCTATTATGTTTGACGGTTCTCACTATCCCATAGCAGAGAATATCGAAAAGACCACAAAGTTAGTTGAAATCTGCAAGGAAAAAGGCTTGTCCCTTGAAGCAGAGGTAGGCGCAATCGGCGGCGAAGAGGACGGCGTTATAGGCAAAGGCGAATGTGCCGATCCCGATGAGTGCAAGCAGATTGCCGATTTGGGAGTTACAATGTTGGCAGCCGGAATAGGCAATATTCACGGAAAATACCCTGCAAATTGGGAAGGACTCAGCTTTGAAACGCTTGCTGCCGTTAAAGCTAAAACAGGTGATATGCCCTTGGTTCTCCACGGCGGCACAGGTATCCCCGAGGATATGATTAAGAAGGCTATTTCCTTGGGAGTTGCAAAAATCAATGTAAACACCGAATGTCAGCTGTCATTTGCCGCCGCTACAAGAAAGTACATTGAAGCAGGCAAGGATCAAGAGGGAAAAGGCTTTGATCCCAGAAAGCTGTTAGCTCCCGGCGCAGAAGCAATTAAGGCTACTGTAAAAGAAAAAATGGAGCTTTTCGGATCTGTAAACAAGGCGTAATTATTATATTCAATATAAACAGGGGCTGTAATAACGCAGTCCCTGTTATTATTTTTGAATCGTTTATTTAAATAAAAAGCAAAATCACAATTCAACCATCATCAAAGCGGTAAGAATCATAAAAAGGTAAAAAGCGGGGTTTTTGAACAGCTCTTTTGCTTTTTCGTTTGGTTTTAATATTACAGGTCGGTAGGATTTAAAATATTTTGCGGCAATCATTATGGCAATGGAAGGGATACCTATCCAGAATGACAGATTTAAGCCGCCGCTTATATAATTTGAAATAGATATGAAAGGCTCAACCTCTCCCGTAACCTTTATAAGGTATTGACTTAAACAAACCGCCATATTGTTTGCTATATGCAGTATTACGGTAGGCACTACCGAGCCGGAATTAACCGCCAATAATGCAAACAAAACGCCTGTAACAAAAGCGTAGGGCATTTGGTCAAAGTTGCCGTGATAAAAGCTGAAAAGAGTAGCTGAAATTATTACTGCAAACCAATCTCCGTGCTTGCGGAAGGGAAACAGCAGCAGCCTTCTGAAAATGATTTCTTCAACTACGGGCGCAATCAGTCCCACAAATAAAATCATAATAAGAAGGCTGCTTACTTCCCCTTGTTCGGGTACGCTGCCTTCCATAGCGTCGGGAATCTCTCCCGTACCCCATATGGAATCCATAACCTTTGCAATAAAATTTGCCAATAATGAAGCTAAAGAGCCTAAAAAGCAGCTTGCAAAAAAGGTTAAAAACGTATAATTAACGGTTTGAAAATAGGGTCGGGGCGGATATTTATAATGTGCGTCAAAATCCTTTTTAAACAGAAAAAATGCTGCCAAGGAGGGAATCAAATATACGCCGACGTCGTTGGTAAGCCATACCAAAAGGTAGGAAACCTCCGAGGGTGCGCCTGCCTCCGCAAACAGCCGTATAACCACAACCGCAATATCAAATAATATTCGCTGCAATAAAAAGCTGTTAAGTATCACTATAGCCGTAAAAGCGGCAAGCCTGATTATAGTATTTTTAAACACATTTCGCTCTGCGGACTTAATTTCCGGGGGAATGTAATAATTGGGGTTAATCGGAACAGCGGCTTGATTTGCCTGCATATTGGGATTGGAGTTATAGCTGCCGTTGTTTTGAGCATTTTGATTTGGGTTATAATAACCGTTGTTTTGAGTATTTGGGTTTGGGTTATAGTAACCATTGTTTTGAGTGTTTTGGTTTGGGTTATAATAACCGTTGCTTTGGGTATTTTGATTTTGGTTATAATAAC
Source organism: uncultured Ruminiclostridium sp. (assembly GCA_964602605.1). Taxonomy (GTDB): domain Bacteria; phylum Bacillota; class Clostridia; order Oscillospirales; family Ruminococcaceae; genus Ruminiclostridium_E. The sequence goes on along the minus strand of CAZRRT010000015.1, from coordinate 18,947 downwards.
CGTTGTTTTGAGTATTTGGGTTTGGGTTATAGTAACCATTGCTTTGGGTGTTTTGGTTCGGGTTATAATAGCCGTTGCTTTGAGCATTTTGGTTTTGGTTATAATAGCCGTTGTTTTGGGCATTTTGATTTGGTCTGTAATAACCGTTGCTTTGAGGCATATTTTGATTATCATAACCGTTATTTGTATCGGTATTGTTACCGTAATTGTTTTGTTCAGCCATTAAATGTCCTTTCTGTCAATATGAATAAGCGGAAATGGGGCAAACATCAAAATAAATTTAATGAATAAATTTATCCGTGCAATACATAATTCCTTTAACTATATAATTTTCTCCCATAACATCTATCATAATAAGCTCGGCAATTATCACGGTTACTGTAAGCATAAGCACGGCAATCTTCTTTCCGTTGCCCACCTCTCCCCAAATCTTCGGAGGAGAGTATTTTTTTATTTTTCTCAGCTTGTTTATCATAGATATAAAGCCGATTACAGCCGTCAATAATACCGCCGTCATAAAAATTGCGTAAAAGGTCATTACCAAGCTGTCACTGTTGGAAAGCTGTACATTTGGGTCAAGGGATTTTGCTTTTACTGCGTCGGTGGAAACAAAAATCATTATTATTCCTCCCACCGAGTTAAAAAGGCAGTGAATAACTGTGGAGCAGAAAAGGGATTTGGTGGCTATTGCAATGTATCCCAATGCTATTCCCAAAACAAAGGCGTAAAAAAACTGCCTGAAATTACCGTGATATATTCCGAAGCAAAAGGCGGAAACAAATATTGCAAGACCATTTCCGTAAGGCTTTAGCAGATTAAGCACAGCGCCTCTGAAAATAAATTCCTCAAAAAGCGGCGCAATAACCGCCAGCAAAAACAGCAGCACAAAGGAGGATTTAAAGTCAGGGGGGTTAAGTCCCGTGGTGTTCACCATATCGCTTATATCTCCCCGTTTGTGGAGCAGCAGTATTATACCCATTGTAATAAAATTAACCGTCATAGCCGCACCGTAAAGGGCAGGGAAATTTGCCATAGCTCTTTTTGTGTTTTTTGGGGCGCGAAAACCTCCGCAGATGTTTTTAAAGCTGTATTTCAGCATAAACACCGCTAAAATCGAGGGCAGTATCTGTAAGCATAATCCCGAATACATAAGGGTAATGGCGTAGATAAGGGCGGGGGAAATTATGTTAAGGCTTTCCATAGCTTTTTCCAAAAGCGGCATCATTCCGCTTGCCAAATCCCTTATCAGCAAAGTAACGGTAAGAAAAACGCCTAATCTTAAGCAGTCCTTTTTGTATAAGGACATTGTGTCGGACCGGTTTGAAGGGTTATAATCGTCTTTTTGCCGGGAATTAACGCTGACTTTAGCATAATCCTTCTGTTCAGCTGCAGCATTATCCATAACATCGGCATTGTTATCGGAAATAAAATCTTTTTCCATAATAATTAACCTTATATAATAAATTATTAAAACAGGATAGACAAGGGCTTATCGGTAAATATTCTGTCAATAGCCTGAGAAAAAAGGCTGTGAGTTTCAAGCTGCTTTATCTTTTCTATCTTCTTTTCTTTTGGCAGTGGGATAGTGTCAAGCAAAATAAGCTCTTTTATAGGCGACTGTTCTATTCTGTCCAAGGCAGGTCCTGACAAAACGCCGTGGCTGGCGCAGGCGAAAACCTCAGCGGCGCCGCCTATTTCAACCGCCGCCTTTGCCGCATTGCAAAGCGTTCCTGCGGTGTCGATCATATCGTCCACTATGATTACGGTTTTATCCCTTACATCGCCTATTATATTCATAACCTCGCACACATTTGCCTGCGGGCGGCGTTTGTCGATTATGGCAAGTCCCACGCCTATTCTTGTGGCAAAATTTCTTGCTCTTGCCACTGAACCCACATCGGGGCTAAGACAAACAACCTTATCCTCCATTCCCGAAAATCTGTTTTTAAAATAGGGGGCAAGCACCGACACTCCCTGCAAATGATCTAAGGGAATATCGAAAAAGCCTTGAATCTGCGGGCAGTGCAAATCCAATGTAAGCACTCTGTCCGCTCCCGCAGTGGCAATTAAATTAGCTGCCAATTTTGCGGAAATGGGATCTCTGCTTTTGGTCTTTCTGTCCTGCCTTGCGTAGCCGAAATACGGCATAACCGCAGTTATTCCCGCTGCGCTGGCACGCTTCAAGGCGTCTGTCATAATAAGCAGCTCCATAAGATTATCGTTTACGGGAGATGAAGTGGACTGCACCACAAACACCTCCGATCCTCTCACGCTTTCGCCAATGGAACAGCTTATCTCTCCGTCGCTGAATTTTCCTATCTGAGCGCTGCCCAACGGCAAGCCCAAGTCCCTTGCCACAGCTTCCGCCAAAGGTCTGTTGGAGTTGCAGGAGAAAATTTTAATATCCTTGCCGTGTGCGTTCATAGTTTGTACTTCCTTTATGTTTATTTTTGGGGTAACATTAAAATTATTTCTCTTTGCTGTTTGCTTAGATTATTTATATCAAAAATTATTTCTCTTTGCTGTTTGTTGAAATAATTATATCATAAAAAGAGCGCAGCGCAGCGGAGCGATTCCTCTAAACGATACAATAATTGCAAAAATCAAAATAAAATCTTCCTCTTTACTTCATTTTGAAATTATTATATCATAAATTATTAAAACTTGTCAACCCTCAAACCCCTTATTTATGCGGGAAAATGAATTATCTACATCTTTAAAATCTCTAAAAACACTGTAAATTAGTGACGACATATTTTTACCTTTATTCAAATCTATACTCTAACACCAAAGCAGGTAAAACCTTGCTTTCTGTAGATTACTCGATTCAGCTTTTCCGCTATCTCGGAATTTTAGCTGAATTTAGTCATTTGCTGAAAAATCGTTGCATAATTTAATACTTTATGATATAATAGTTTTATAATCAACAACCTAACATAATAATCGTCTATCTCCAAATAAATGTTAGGCTGCTGATAAAATAAATTAGAAAGGACAATGGAAATGAATTTCAGAAAAATTTCAGCGGCAATATTAGCCTTGACTATGACGGTTACGGCTTTGCCTAATGTAAGTGCGGAAAAGGCTTTGGCGATTGATAAGGTTTTGACAGACAGGACGGCGGTTACCAATGGGGAGGCTGCTCCCGAAAGTGATTTTAAGTATGAAGTTAATGAAAACGGGGAAAGTATTACTATTAAAAAATATAAGGGTAACGACGGAGATGTGGTGATTCCCTCGGAGATTGAGGGGAAGAAGGTGACGAGTATAGGCGATTATGCGTTTTCTGAATGCACCTCTCTCACCTCGGTGACAATTCCTAACAATGTGACAGAGATAGGCAGATCTGCGTTTTATTGCTGTGCCTCTCTCGCCTCGGTGACAATTCCCGACAGTGTGACAAGTATAGGCGATTCTGCGTTTGAAGGCTGCACCTCTCTCACCTCAGCGACAATTCCCGACAGTGTGACAAGTATAGACTATTATGCGTTTAAAGGCTGCACCTCTCTCATAGCAATCAATGTTGATGAGAAAAACAAAAATTTTTTCTCAAAAGACGGTGTGCTGTTTGCAAATTATGAACGTGAATGGAACGAGGAAAAAGGCGAATATGAAAAATACCCTGCTGTTGTATTAGAACAGTATCCTGCGGGAAAAACAGATGAAAGCTATACTATTCCCGACTGTGCTATGAAGATAGGCTATTCTGCGTTCAGCGACTGCACCTTTCTCGCCTCGGTGACAATTCCCAACAGTGTGACAAGTATAAGCTATACTGCGTTCAATGACTGCACCTCTCTCGCCTCAGTGGCAATTCCCGACAGTGTGACAATTATAGACAGTTGGGCATTCAGCGGTTGCACTTCTCTCGCCTCGGTGACAATTCCCGACAGTGTGACAAGAATATGCGATAATGCGTTTAAAGATTGTACCTCTCTCACCTCAGTGACAATTCCCAACGGCGTGACATATATAGACGATTTTACGTTCTACGGCTGCACATCTCTCACCTCGGTGGTAATTCCCGACAGTGTGACAGAGATAGGCTTTTCTGCATTCAGTGGCTGCACATCTCTCACCTCGGTGACAACAATTCCCGACAGTGTGACAAGTATAGGTGATGATGCGTTTTATGACTGCACCTCTCTCACAGCAATCAATGTTGGCGAAAACAACGTTAACTATTCATCACAGGACGGTGTGTTATTTAACAAGGATAAGACAGAACTTATTCAATATCCTGCGGGAAAAACAGATGAAAGTTATGAAATTCCCAACAACGTGACAAGTATAGACAATTATGCGTTTTACCACTGCACATCTCTCACTTCGGTGATAATTCCCTACAGCGTAACAAAGATAGACAATTTAGCATTTAAAGGCTGCTCCTCTATCACAGCTATCAATGTTGATGAGAAAAACGAAAATTATTTCTCAAAAGACGGTGTGCTGTTTGCAAATTACGCAAATAAATGGAACGTGGAAAAAGGCGAATATGAAAAATATGATGTTGTTGTATTAAAACAGTATCCTTTGGGAAAAACAGACGAAAGCTATACTATTCCCGACGGTACTATGGAGATAGGCGATTCTGCGTTCAGCGATGGCATATATCTCGCCTCGGTGATAATTCCCGACGGTGTGACGAGTATAGACGATTATACGTTTTATAACTGCACCTCTCTTACCTCGGTGACAATTTCCAATAGTGTGGAAAAAATAGGCAGTTCTGTATTTAGAAAATGTTCCTCTCTCGCCTCGGTGACAATTCCCGACAGTGTGACAAGTATAGACCTTTTTGCATTTAAAGACTGCACCTCTCTCACAGCAATCAATGTTGACGAGAAAAACGACAATTATTTCTCAAAAGACGGTGTGCTGTTTGCGAATTACGCAAATGAATGGAACCCGGAAAAAGACGAATATGAAAAATATGATGCTGTAGTATTAAAACAGTTTCCTTTAGGAAAAGCAGACGAAAGCTATACTATTCCCAACGTTACTATGGAAATAGGCTATTCTGCATTTAGCGACTGCACCTCTCTCACCTCGGTGACAATTCCCGAGGGTGTAACAAGCATAGACGGTTATGCGTTTGCAGGCTGTACATCTCTCTCCTCGGTAATTATTCCCGACAGCGTAACATTTGTAGGCTATGATACGTTTGATTCCTGCCCATCCCTCACAATCTACGGCTATGAAAATTCCTATGCCCAAACCTATGCAGCACAAAACAAAATTCCCTTCAAAATAATAGGTATAATAAACAAAGACACAGGAATAATCATTGAAAACCCCGACTTAGCAGGCAAAACTCTTGAAGTAAAAACCGATACAGAAGCTTCAAATGAAAGCAAGATAGTTTACAACATCACCTTAAAGGACAATGACGGAGAAGAAACACAGCCCACAGGAGAAGTAACGGTAAAAATCCCCCTCCCAAAAGGCTGGGAAAATGCAACCGTAACCCGCAGGGAAGCCGACGGCACTCTTACAAAACTAAATGTCAAGGTAGAAAACGGCTACATCATATTCGTCACAGAACATTTCAGCGAATATGTACTTAAGCAAAAGCCTGCCGTTACATTAGGCGATCTTAACGACGATGAAAACATAAACATAAACGACGTAAAAATTGCATTAAGAGGCGCACTGAACAACGACACTCTCACAGACAAGCAATTTACCGCCGCCGATGTAAACGTGGACGAAAAAGTCAATATTTCAGATGTTAAGATTATTTTAAAGGCTGCCCTTAACGGCGGTGAAATTAACTTTTAATCTTTTATAACCGCTTCAATCAGATATTAGCATTAAAATTATAAACCATAAATAAAAAGCTGACGCACATATTGTGTATCAGCTTTTTTGTTTGATTTTAGTATTTAAGCTTATTGATAATGGTTTTATGACTGCTTATTTTACGGAAAGGGATTTTGCTGTATTATTTATTGCAAGCTTAAAACTCAATCTTTCCGTAAAGGCTTGTGTTCTTTTCAATATCGGTTGTTTCTTCGGAATAGTCGGTAGGCTCTAATGCGGGGGCTTCCTTTCTCTTGTATTCTCTCTCAAAGGAAGTGGAAAATCCGCTGCTCTGCCTGTATGAACCTGTGCCTTTAACGGCTCTGTCACCTCTGCGGCGGTCGCCCGATTGCCTGTGCGGCTCGTTGGCGCTGATTACCACCTTGCGGAAAGGCTCTTCGCCGATTGAACGGCTGCTTACTCCTTCTATTTCGGAAACCTTGCTGTGTATAATGCGGCGTTCATAAGGATTCATAGGCTCTAATGTAATTCTTCTGCCCATTTTAAGAACCTTTCTTGCGGTTTTTTCCGCCAACGCCTCCAATGTTTCCTTACGCTTGCTGCGATAGCCGCAGCAGTCAATACTGAGCCTACAATAGTTTTCTTCTCCCCTGTTTCCCGCTAAAATAGCAAGATATTGAAGGGAATCGAGAGTTTCTCCTCGCCTGCCGATTACCACGCCCAAATTTTCCCCTTGAATATCAAGCACTACCGTATCGCCCTTTTTGTAAGGCTTTATAACAAAATCCGTTAAGCCTAAGTTTGTCAGTACGCCGTTTAAATATTTGGTGGCTCTCTTTATTTTTGCACAGTTGAGTATTGGGTCGTTTTCTTCAACCTCGTCGCCCGGCTTGTCTGCGGTTAAATCCGTCTGAGCTTCATCGCCGTCGATAATAATGTCGTCACTATCGTCGTTATCGCCGCTGTTAGTTCCGCCGAAAACCTCCTTTAGGTTTACATTGACGGGATTCCATTCCGCTTTGATTTTATACTCGCCCTTTGTGCCGAACAGCTTTTTTACGGGCTGCTCCAAAATGGTGATCTCAACCTCGTCCCTGTCCGCTCCCTGAGCCTCGAATTCGCTGTATGCCTGTTCCTCTGCGTCCTCTAAAGCTTTTGCTGAAAAAATCTTTTCCATTATGCGACTTTTCCTTTCAATTTACCGATTTTCGTTATTTAATTTTTTTATTTTTCTTTTTTACGTCTTTATTGTCGTTATTATCTTTATTATCGCTGTCTTTGCCGCTTTCGCCGTTGGAGTCGGCTTGCAAAGCATCGTCCGTATTATCCGCATTATCCGAATATTCGTCCTCTAAAGGCGGCAGGTCGGGAATATCCTCATCGCCGTATTTAAGAGCATCCTCTCTTCGTGCTTCCTCTAACTTTCTTCTTTGATACTCCTTAATCTCTTTTGCAGACATATCTGTCATCTTTTTGGTGATTGTTACCTCGTTGCCCTCCTCGTCAACGTCAACAACGGTGGCGGTGGCGGTGATATTCACCTTCTTTTGCTCCAGCTCCTTCCTTGCCTGCTCCTGAAGCTTTTCGTTAGGCCAGAATTTGTAGATTATCAGGCTTTGAGCGATGCCGAAAACATAGTTTAACGCCCAATAGAAGCCCACCCCCGCAGGTACTTGGAACGCAATATACAGTGAGAACAAAGGCATAAGATACAGCATAAACTTTGCGCAGCCCTGCTGCTGCTGTGCCATTTCGGGATTGGTTTTGTTCTGAATTATCTGTGAAATTATCATCTGCGCCAAGGACATAATAAGGGAAAGAATAGGAATTATCAGCAAAGGAAATTCAAATCCGGGAGTAAGCCCCAAATCAAGTCCCGCAAACTGCATATTTTTGCTTAAATTATCTAACTTGTCAAGCGTTCCCTCGGCAACGGGAAGAGCGGAAAACGCTTCCTTGTGATCGGTGTAAACTCTCAATGCGGCAAGCTCCTGCCTTAAAGACACAAACTTTACCTGCATAGATTGGGTAAGCTCTCTTTTTACCGCATCGGAAAGCCTTGAATCGCCTGCGGCTAACGTTTTAACGTCAGCATCGGTTAAGTTTGTCAGCTTAGTCCACTGCTCCTCCGTTAAGCCGTACTTTTCAATTACATTTTCTTTGGTAAATTCAATGGCGTTTTTTGCTTTTTCGATATTGAAATCGGAGTCGGCGGGAATCTCCACCTTAGGCTGAAGCGTGGCGGTGGCTTTTGCCTCATCCTTCATTTTGTCTATATTTTCCTGAGTTACCGTCTTAATGGAATTGGGCTTTTCCAAATACTCCAAATAAGCCTTTAAATCGTCCTCATTAGCCAGCAGGTCAAGAGCGTAATCGGCTTGCTTTGCAGCGGAAACAATGGTGGTTACCGCATTGCTGTCCCCCCAATTCAAATGCTCCATATGAGTCATGGGCTTGTACACAACGTCAATGACGCCGAACAGAATGAGAAATGTTATCAGCATAGTGCCGCAGCCGCCCATTGGGTTGTAGCCTTCCTTTTGAAGCTTGGACATTTCCTCCTGCATCTTATCCTGATTGTTGCGGTACTTGGTTTGTATCTCCTTTACCTTTGGCATAAAGAGCTGAGATTTAGCCATATTTTTTTGCTGCTTTAATGTCAAAGGAAAGGTAGCTGCCTTAATGATAATTGTAAAAATTATGATAGCCCAGCCGAAATTGTTTACCAATAGGTAGCACAGCCACATTATATAGCCTAAGGGCATACCTAAAATTGAATATAGAAAGTCGATAATAAATCACAGCCTTTCAGTTTTTCTGCACATTCATTTGTTTTTATTTGCCGTTTTTCTTTTTTGATTTCTTGTTAAATGCTTTTCGTATTTTAGAGCAAATACTTAAAATACGCTTTTTTAAGGAGCGGAAAAAATAAAACTCTTCCGGAACGGGATCATATCCTCCCGCAGAATAGGGGTTGCATCTGCAAATTCTCCAAAACGCCAAAAAGCCGCCCTTGACCGCACCAAAACGGCTGACAGCAGTAAGCGCATACTGTGAGCAGCTTGGAGTAAAGCGGCAGGAACGCGGCAATCTTTCCGATAATGTTATCCTATACAGTTTTATTAGACCTATCAATATATATTTCATATTAAAAATTATTTTATAGGACTGTCATTTCCGCCAAAATCAAAAGCTTTTCCGCAGCGTAACGGAAAGCTTATTCGTTAATCAATAAACAGACTTTTTTCCTATTTTACACAAATATTTATTATGTTTATTACAATCCGCATAGGCGGTATTTCCGAGTAATAGAAATGTTTACAATATTTATGCCGGTAAAGAAAATGCCGTAAAAACAGATACTTACAGATACATATGGTATTTCTCGGCGGAAAGCGCAATATTGAATTGCTCCCGATTATCGAATTTAATTTAACTGCTCCGTTATCAGTTTTTTCATTATGCCGTACAGCTTGTTGGATTTCATATAGGGCGTTTTACCTCTTGCAACAACGATAAAATCATACCGCTTGTCCCCAAGTCCTCTTATTTCAGGCTCGAGAATACGAAAAGCTTCTCTGATAACTCTTCTTGCACGGCTTCTTTTAACTGCATTGCCGATTTTTTTCGATGTGACTATGCCCAAACGGTTCACCCGTCTTTTGTTGGGTCTGAGGTAGCACACAAATGCGCCGTTTACAATACTTTTGCCCTTTTTAAACAGATAGCGGAACTCCCTGTCCTTTTTTACGCTTACGTATTTTTTGGAAAATTCTTTAGATGAATTCACAGCAAATCAGTGAGAAAGTCTTGCTCTGCCCTTTGCACGTCTGCGGGCGAGAACCTTTCTGCCGTTGGAGGTGGACATTCTTTTTCTGAAACCGTGTTCCATCTTTCTTTGACGCTTTTTAGGCTGATATGTTCTTTTCATTTCAATCAAATCCTTTCTGAAATTATTTTCATCGATATTGTTTGGATGTGTATATTTTGCTATCCCTCTATATATTGTTGTTTATTTTCACAAGGCAAAAACCTCTCTTATCGGATAGCCTTATTATTATAAATCATTTAATGAACGCTGTCAAGAGTTTTTTAAAAAATTTTCCTTATATGTAATGTGCCCGTAATCGTTGACGCAACTTATATTGACAAAAAACACAAAATATGTTATACTTTACTTATAAAATTTATAAAATTGTTGAAAATGCAAATTTATTTTGATAAAAGTTATTATTAAAATATACAGAAAATGAGGTAATGCAGATGAATATTAAAAAGCCGTTGACCCCCGCTGTGATAAAAGAATTTTTCCGATACGCAGCAGTCGGAGGAATTTCGTTTTTAGCGGATTTCGGTACTTTAACTCTTTTTGAAGAGCTGATATTTAAACAAAAAGCCGATTGGCAGATTTTTATCAGCACGGCGGCAGGCTTCGTTGTGGGACTTACGGTAAATTACATACTTTCACTTTTGTTTGTTTTCCGTTCCTCCGAAAATAAAAACAGCGGCAAATCGGTTGGAGATTTTTTCATATTCGCATTGGTGGGAATTATCGGCTTGGGTATTACAGAGGGGCTTATGCACTTGGGCGTCAATGTTCTGCATTTTCATTATATGATTACAAAAATAGTAACTGCGGGAATTGTTTTAATCTGGAATTATTTGGGTAGAAAAATATTTATTTTTAACAGACCTATTAAATCAGGAAGGGAGAACGGAAAATGAAAAACATTGTTATTATAGGAGCAGGTCCTGCGGGACTTACCGCTGCATATACTATTTTAAAGGATTTAAATAATTTAAAAAGCGATAAAAAATCAGAGGATTTTTCCGTAATTGTTTTAGAGGAAAGCGATAAAATTGGAGGAATTTCAAGAACGGAAAAATACAAGGGTAACCGAATAGATATAGGCGGACACAGATTTTTCTCCAAAAGCAAGGAAATAATGGATCTGTGGGGAGAGATACTTGCTCCACAAGGAAAGCCCGCAAAGGACGACTTGCTATTAAACCGCACCCATACCTACTCCGGCAGCGCAGACCCCGAAAAAGAGGATAACGTTTTTCTTACAAGAACCCGTGTTTCCCGAATATACTACCGCCGTAAATTTTTCGACTACCCCATATCTCTTAAGCCCCAAACCTTTATAAATATGGGCTTTTTAGGCACAATGAAGGCGGGCTTCGGGTATTTGGGCAGCCTTTTTCACAAGCTGCCTGAAACATCTCTTGAAAATTTCTACATAAACCGCTTTGGCAGACCCTTATATGAAATGTTTTTTGAAGACTATACCGAAAAGGTGTGGGGAGTTCACCCCTCGAAAATTTCAGCCGATTGGGGAGCGCAGAGATGCAAGGGACTGACTGTGGGAAAGGTACTGAAAAACGCCATAACCAAGCCTTTCAGAAAAAAGGAAAACAACACCGAAACCTCTCTCATAGAAGAATTTTATTATCCCAAATTCGGACCGGGACAGCTGTGGGAAAGAATGGCGCAGTTAGTGGAGGAAATGGGCGGAAAGCTTATTATGAACGCCCCCGTTGTTAAATTAAATGTTGCGGACGGCGATAACGGAAAAGTTAAATCCGTAACAATACAGGAAAGGGGCGAGGAAAAGGAGATCTCCTGCGATTATCTTATTTCCTCTATGGCGGTAAAGGATTTGATTAACGCTTTGCCAAATCCCCCTCAGGATATTAGGAGAATATCGGAGGGACTTCCTTATCGTGATTTTATAACGGTGGGACTATTAACCGACAAATTGGAGCTGATAAACAAAACCAAAATGCCTACCGTAAACGGCAATGTACCCGACTGCTGGATTTATATTCAGGACAGAGGAGTAAAATTGGGACGGCTTCAAATATTCAACAACTGGTCGCCCTATATGGTGGACGATATGCAAAAGCACGTGTGGGTAGGCTTGGAATATTTCTGCAACGAGGGCGACAAGATGTGGACAACTCCCGATAAGGAATTTATTGATTTTGCAATAGGTGAATTGGAGTCTATCGGCGTTGTAAAAAAGGAAAATATTCGGGACAGCTATATGGCGAGAGTTAAAAAAGCATACCCCGCCTATTTCGGCACTTACGGTGAATTTGACAAGGTGAGAGAGTATTTGGACGGATTTGACAACCTGTTTTGCGTAGGCAGAAACGGACAGCACCGTTACAACAATATGGATCACTCTATGATGACCGCCATAATAGCCGCCAAGAATATTTTAAGCGGCAGCTTTGACAAAAAAGAGCTTTGGGAAGTAAATACCGAAAAGGAGTACCACGAAATTGCAGAAAATAAAAATTCCTGATATTCCTTATATTCAAAATACGGAAAAAGAGGAAAAAAACAAAAGGCTTTATATTTTAATGTGGTGTATATTCGGCATATATTCCATAGTTACACTTATATGCGCATTGAACCACGAAATGTGGTTTGACGAGGCGCAGGCGGTTATGATAATAAAAGACTGCCCCTTGTCTGAACTGCCTTACAGATTAAAGGTGGAGGGACACCCGCCTTTATGGTATCTTATACTTTTTCCCTTTGTAAAATTAGGCTTTCCGACGTCGCTTTTGCCGCTTGTGAGCTGGTTTTTTATGGCGGCGGGGGTGTGGGTTCTGCTGTTTAAGGTTAGACTGCCGCTGCTGCTGAAAATTCTGATTGTCTTTTCATCGGGTTTTTTGTTTTATAATTCGGCGATTTTAAGAGTTTACTGCATTATACCTCTTTTAATGTTTCTCATACTGTGCTATTACCCCAAAAGGCGGCAATGTCCCATTATCTACGGAATTTTAGTGGGACTTTTGGCTAACACCCACCTTTTTGTCAGCGGAATTGTGGCAGTGCTTGGTATTTTAATGCTGTATGATATGTTTTCACAGTGGAAGGATTCAAGCAAAAAAGAGAATGTAAAAAAACTTACAGGACTTGCAATAGCCGGAGCTTTAGTTCTTATTCTTATAATACCTTTGATAGGTTCAAATGAAGCAAATACTACGATACGTCTTAGTTTTTCGTTTTCTTTGGGTTCTTTGTTTTATTTGCCTGCCCGTGTAGCTAAGGATTTTATTTTTCAAACTATATTTATTTTTTATTCAAAAAATGTCGCATTTTTAGTAACTTTTGAAATACTGTATGCGGGGATTGTATTGTTTTTTATTGAACTGAGGCATTGGAGAAGGGCTTTTGCTGTTCAGCTTGTCTTTACGGTTTTATATATCTTTTTTTGCGGCGTTGCGTTTATAACTCTTCCCAACCGTGCTGCAATTTTCGGTCTTTCTCTCGCTTTTTCTGTTGGATTGGCTCAATATGAAAAGCCTGTTTTTAAGGAACACAAATTTATAGATCAGACAAGCGGCAAAATAAAAGCGTTGCTAAAGGCTGTATTTAACGCAGACAAAAAAGCGGGAAAATACTGTATCATTACCGCCGCCTTGTTGTTTGCACTGTCAATTCCAGCAGGAATTAGATTTTTGTGGGAGGATATTAGGGGGAATTTTTCCGGAGCAAAGGATACTGCCAAATACATAACCGAAAATTTGGAAAAGGACGCAGTTTTTGTGGCAATGGGAGTAAGCTTTCCCGAAGTAATAATTTACGACCCCGATATAAAAATATTTTGCGTGGAATGCAACGATTTCTCCTCTTATTCTCATTGGGAATATCGGTTAAGTCCCAAGGACAAAGCCGAGGCTGTTAAAAAAAGTCTTGAACAGTATGATAATCTGTACTTTATTAAATACAGCTATGAAGCTGTACATATCGACCAACCCCTATATCTGTCTGAGGGAATGACAAGTTATGACGGAAAAAACAGTATTGCAATATACGAATACGATTGGGATATTGTTGAAAGCTTTTTAAACGGACTTGAAAAAAATGAAGAAAAATAAAATTATAAAAATCCTGTCCCTTGCCGCTTATTCTTTGTTTATACTTGCTTTGGTGTTAAACCACGAGTATTGGTTTGACGAGGCGCAGGCGTGGAATATTGCAAGGGACAACGACATTATCGGCATATTCGGAATGATAAAATACGAGGGACACCCGCCATTGTGGCACTTGCTGCTTAAACTGTTTATAACGGCGGGCTGTTCTTATACGGCGTTAGGTCTTGTTTCATGGGGAATATCCGTTTTGACTGCGGCAATCGTTATCTTCGGACTTCCCTGCAAGCCTTATTTAAAAGCCGCCTTGCTTTTGTCGGGAGGTATGCTGTATTTTAATTCGGCAATTTCAAGAGTATACTGTCTTGTACATCTGCTGGTTACCGTTATCGCCTTTTTATACCCCAAAAGAAAAGCTCACCCCATTGTTTACGGAATAACGGTGGCTTTGCTTACTAACACTCACGTTTGCATAAGCGGCTTTGTGGGAATAATCGGCGTTTTGATGATAATAGACTTATTCAAGGATTTTAAAGGGAATACCAAAAAGCAAAACGCTTTAAATATTACAGGCTTGGCTATAGGCGCATTTGGCGTTATCGCTATGATAATTCCTATGCTCGAAGCCTACAGCACAAACATTTACAGCTCCCAAAAAAGCTTTACTCTCTCATCGGTTGCGTCAGATTTTTTCGGCTCTTTCTCCTCAATAATTTTTGACGCCTGCGGAGCAAATCTTCCCACAATGATAGGCTATGTATTAAATCCCATAATGCAGATTTTATTTATTGGGGCTTTTATTGTTATCTTTAAAAATCGCAAATGCTTCGTTTCGGAGCTGATTTTCACAGTTTCATATATGATATTAAACGGCGTTGTATGGTACGCCACACCTTGCCGCAGCGTATTGTTTATTTATGTCTTTGCAATTATTTTTGTTATGTTTAAAGAGCTTAAGGAAGAAAAGAATATTAACGCCCCGCCGATTTCCGAAGCAAGCGCAATAAAAGAGAAAAACAAAACTAAAGGAAAAAGCCTTTTATCAAGCATAAACGTTTTTTCAACAATGAATTTTAATAAAGTCACAGCGATTTTGGTTTCAGTTATATTGATAATATCGACTCCCTCGGCTTTGGTTTACGCAATTTCCGATTTAAAGGGCGAATTTGATCCCGCAAAATCCGCAGCACTGTTTATAGAAAAGAATATATCGGAAAACGCACTTTTAGTTAGCGACGGTGACGATTATTCCGCCCTGCTGGCATATTTGCCGGGAAGGAAGATATTCAGCCTCGGTTACGGCAGATATTACACCTACTGCTCTCATCAAAAAAAGCCTGAAAACATTGATAACACCGCCTTTCACACCGAAGCCGAAAAGGCGGAAAAAATATACTATATCTCCTCTCCTGCGGCGGACTTTTCTCAAAATGCATTGTATCAGAACAATAACTATATACCCTATGACGGCTTTGGAAATGGAATCGCAGTGTTTGAAATGAGGGAGGAGGATTTTTAATACTAATTCTTTATCTTACTATAGACAAAGGTCTATAGTAAGATGCCGCTTAAAAGGCGGCGATCAAAATCAAAGATTTTGACACAAACAGTATAAGACAGCACCGCATAATTAAAACCTGTATCAATAGCGTAAGTGTGCGAATTTTCAAGCATAATTTTGTCGCCTTTAAGTAAAAGCTGCGCCGATGTAATGTATGTATGCAAAAAGTCTTGACGCAGAAAGCGGTAAAATTTTCCTAAAGGTCGCATACCGAAGCTATTGGTACAGGTTCTTAGTATTTAAGGCACAGCTTAAATAAGCTGCTGAAATTGCAAAGCAAGCCGTTTCACCAAACAACTACCTCGTCCACTATCTCCCTTTGCTCTGTGGCGGTTTTGCGCAAATATATACGGGTGGTTTCTATGCTCTCATGCCCCATTAGGTCGGCTAAAAAAGCAATATCGCCGCACTTTCCCAAAAAGTTTTTGGCGAATCTGTGGCGAAAGGAATGGGGATATACCACATCGGGATTTATTCCGTATTTTATGGCAAAATGCTTTAACTGCCGTGACAATCCTCTTGCCGTTATTCTTTCGCCGTATCTGTTTAAAAAAATAAAGCCGCTTTCCTTATGACTTTTTTCAAGCCAAGAAAGCGCCTCTTGTTGTAAGGATTTCGGAATATAAATGCGCCGCAGCTTACCTCCCTTTGAATACAAATCCAAATAGCCCAACTTAATGTGTTCCGCCTTCATACAAAGCAGCTCGCTTACCCTTGCGCCCGTTGCCGCCATAAACCGAACCGCAAAGTACCAAAACATTTCGCCGTCCCTTTTAAGACAGGTTTTTAAATACTCGTAATCCGCTTCGCTTATCACATTTTCCAAAAAGGTTTTTTGCTGAACCTTTACAAAGGTCTGCTTCCACTTTTCCTTTCCAATAGCTTCAAGATAGGAGTTTACCGCCCTTATTCTTAAATTTACCGTCTGCGGCTTGTAATGCTCCATTAGCCAATTTTTGTATGCCCGCACATTTTTAAGAGTGATATTTTCTCCGTATTTGTCCGAAAATTGATTTATCGCCGAGAGATAGGCTCTTACAGTGTTATTGGACAGGTTTTTGCTTTTAAGATGTTTTTCAAATTCTTCCGTCATAAAACAGATCTCCTTTTGTATTTAGATTGTTATTTATTATATCACAAAAAGAGTGAAGCGCAAGCGGAGCGATTCCTCTAAACGATACAATAATTTCAAAAATTTAAAAAAATCTTCCTCTTTACTTCATTTGAAATTATTATATCATAAAAAGGATAGTGAAGCAAACGCTGCCTCTAAGACGGTGAAAGCTTCTCTAACATTCAAATCATAAAAATCCCAAATCTTGACAAATCTCATAAAACAATATATAATATAAACCGAGGGAACTCTCTTAGAGAGCGAACTCGCTTTACTAAGAGGGCGCTCTTAGGTGCGATAGGCGTGTTAATAAAGCTCCCGTCGGCGTTCATACGCTGTTTAAGGGGGTGATAGAATGGAATACATAACAGTATCTGATTTGATTCAGTTTTCGGCTTTGATTTGCCAAATCGTTATGACCGTTCTTGTTGCTCTGAATTTCAGAAACAACGATAAAAAATAACCGCCTTCACGTCTGCAAACGATAGCGGTTATTTTCCAATAACTAAAATCGGGAGCGACACACCTATCGCCCTCTTTTATTTTATTATACACAATCTCACCCGATTTGTCAACACCAAAAACCCAAATCTTGACAAATCCCATAAAACAATATATAATATAAACCGAGGGAACTCTCTTAGAGAGCGAACTCGCTTTACTAAGAGGGCGCTCTTAGGTGCGATAGGCGTGTTAATAAAGCTCCCGTCGGCGTTCATACGCTGTTTAAGGGGGTGATAGAATGGAATACATAACAGTATCTGATTTGATTCAGTTTTCGGCTTTGATTTGCCAAATCGTTATGACCGTTCTTGTTGCTCTGAATTTCAGAAACAACAATAAAAAATAACCGCCAATCCGTCAGCAAACGATAGCGGTTACTTTTCGTATCCAAAATCGGGAGCGACACACCTATCGCCCTCTTTTATTTTATTATACACAAATTCTATGTTTTTGTCAACACCTTTTCCCAAATATCCAAACCAACAAATAAACATCTGCAAACAACCCCATAAAAACACCCGCTCTCAAATCGAAAGCGGGTGTTTTTGGATGGTGATAGGTAGTGATAGGTAATGATGTACATAACCTACTATTAGTATAGCCTGCGAAATCAAGATTGTCAAGAGGTTTTTGAAATTTTCTTAAAAAATATGTTTCAGCTTATCAGAAAAGCCGCATGGGGCAAATCAAAGGAATCGTTCGCCATAAAGTCGAAGGCTGCGCCCTTGTCCGCCAAATGGGAGTTTAAAATCATTTTGGAAGTATAGGTAAGCGCCAAAGCCAAATCCCTGTCGGTATAGTTTTCAGGCAAAAAGGCGGGAACGCAGATTTTAAGTAGGCTGTAGAAAACCGCTATTGTAAAGAAATTCAGCCATATTCCGTTGTTGGGAGCTTGGGAAAAGACGGTATTTACCAAAATATTTTCCATTATATAGGGACGGTCATTCTCAATCTTGCGGTAGATTTCCACGGCTTTATAATATTTTTCTCCGTTATTGATGTCAAAGGATACTTTGTTTTCTTCCTTTGACTCAATGTTTGCGCCTATGAATTCTTTTGCTGCATTGAAGTTTTTCTTTATTTCAATAGAAGCGTATGGGTTTTCATATATTGCATCATACATTTTCGCAAAGATGTTTATTGCCTTTAAAGCCGAGCTGTACTCTGTTTGAGTCGGCTTTAAAGAATCCGCAATTTTTTTGCAGGCTTCGTTGTCAAGCAGCATATTTGCAAGTCCCTGTATTTTTTCTCCCTGATTATTTTTAATATAATCCTCTGCCTTTTGGCAGAAAAATCCTAATATCAACAGCCTTTCGGCGATTGTAAAGCTGCGGTTCTGTAAAATATCAACCTGTGCGTTTTTTATTGTCCAATAGTAAGGATACCCCTCCCAATCCTTTGGAGTTGAACTGCCCGAGGTCATACCTTGATTGATATATTTATTTTTTCCGTCATATTCTTCTTCAACAATTTCCAGCCCCTCGGGGTGATTTATCAGCAGCTCGTTAACATAAGGACAGGTTGTGTTGCAGGAACAAATCAATGCTTGCCCGCCCACTCTGTTCCAAAGACGGGGATAGGTGGAGCATACATAATCTAATACGCCTTCCCCCATTTCCTTTTGCATTCTGCACAGACCGTCATCTCCCAAAATGGGACAATTTCCTTTTTCATCTAATTTTATCTCGGCATAATTTATTTCAGAACCGTCTTTTTTCTTTCTGACAAAGGAATTATCTATGATTTTTTTCAGTTCGGGACTGCATTTCATTTTTTTATAGTCCAAGTATTCTCTTTTTGAAAGAGTAATACTCCAATATCTGCAACAAGTGTCGGGACATTCAGGTCCTATACAGTGAAACTCATCATAATATTTAAATTTTACAATTTCCATAAGCTCTCCTTAATAATAAACATCTATATTAACAAAAACCCCCGCAAATGCGGGGGCGTTGTTATTAGTAGGAATTGTAATAAGTACAATTTTAGGTTTAAGAATATTAGCCGAGGAGCTGGAGAACTGCCTGAGGCTGCTGGTTAGCCTGAGCCAACATAGCCTGAGAAGCCTGCTGCAAGATGTTAAACTTGGTGTAGTTGATCATCTCGGTAGCC
>CAZRRT010000014.1:0-31900 GCA_964602605.1 uncultured Ruminiclostridium sp. | reverse complement strand
TAAAATGAAAAAGCCTTTTGTATAAGGCTTTTTTGTTTGTTTTGGTGTTATTATATCATAATAAGAGCGCAGCGCAGCGGAGCGATACCACTAAACGATACAAT
The DNA here is from genome assembly GCA_964602605.1 of uncultured Ruminiclostridium sp. Classification (GTDB taxonomy): domain Bacteria; phylum Bacillota; class Clostridia; order Oscillospirales; family Ruminococcaceae; genus Ruminiclostridium_E. The sequence goes on along the minus strand of CAZRRT010000014.1, from coordinate 31,796 downwards.
AATTTCAAAAATTTAAATAAAATCTTCCTCTTTACTTCATTTTGAAATTATTATAGCACAATTATAAAATAAAAACAAGTTTAAAATTTTTATATCTTAAATATAGGGCAGAATTTGATACAACAAGACGCTTAATTGCTTCATTTATTGGAAAAGTAAAAGAAACTATTCTTGTAACAAAAAGGGTTTTATAGGTATACAGCATAAATTTCACTCCTTGATTTATACCCTTTTTAATAGTTTTACATTCTTCACAAAAAATTTATGTAATATATAAAAAGTTTCACTTTATTGTAAAAATTATGTATCTTGTTCATATTTTGTAAATTGTATGCAATAATGATATTTTTTTCGGGTTACATTTATGTGAATTATATAACAATTTACTAAAAAGCACTTGAAATAAGGATTTAGCTGTGCTATAATTCTTCAAAAGGAATAAATTTTTCCATTTTTTACATTATTGTTAATTATTTGACAAAATACAAATTTTGCAAAATTTTCATAAGGAGGAAAAGAGATGAACAGAACTTTAAATTGCGTATTAGCTTTTACTATTACATCCGCTATACTGCTTCAGTTAAGCTTTGACGCTGTTGCAGAGCTTCCGGCGGCAGAAAAAGCACCTGCAAATACCGGAGAAATCAACGTTTATGTATCTCCCGCTTTGGCTATTGACAGCAGCGTGGAGTTTAACGCTGTATTAACAGGACAAAATGTAAATGATTCAAAAACAATTCTCCTTTCCTCAAACAGTCAATCGGGAAACGAAAATCAAGACGCCCGGAATAATTCCTCTGCGGAGTTTGTGGGACTTGAGGACGGAGAATACACTTTAAAAATCACCGCTCCCGGCTTTGCCGACTACAGTCAGAACATAACGGTTGACGGGCAGGCTTACGCTGTTAAGCTTATGACAGGCTTTGCAAAGGGAATAAGCTATGAAGAAAATTCCCCACACCCCGGAGTGCTGGTTATCGGTGATGTAAACGACGACGGCTCTGTAAACGAAAATGACAAAAATTCACTTATTGACATTATAGATAATGGCAAGACTTCCGAAGAAGGCTTCCCGCTTGCAGACTTAAACGGCGACGGAGAGATAAACCTTGTGGATTTGGATTATTTGGCAAAGGGTTATAATATCGACAAAGATACCGCTGCCGTACCCGAAAAGTCAATTCCCTCCTCCGTTATTTCCGCTGACGTTGGAAAAGGCACAGTTTTTGAAGGAAAATTAGAGGATTTGTTTACGGGGGGAGAAGGCGTTGTTCTTTCCGCTGAAAACGGACAGCCTATATCACAAGATAATCCCCTTTCATTTTCTGTTGACATCGCACAAAACGGAAACGCTTCAAACGCCGACGGAATCATTATCTCCGCAGCTGAAGCCAACCCCATTTCCAAAGGTCTTTTAGATATAGTATATGAGGCGGACGGACAGGAATACACCGCCAAAGCCGTAATTGAATACGGTGTTCATCATTTGCTTGACGATGAGAGTGTGACAGTTACACAGGACGATGAGGGCAATATCGAAATAGACTTAGGCGAACAAATTGCAGTAAAAAAGGTTACCATTTCCATTTACGGTATGCTTAACAACAATAACTTAGCCGAAATTTCACAGGTTGAGTTTCTTAACGGTATGGAAAACAGAATACCCGAGCCTGAAATGGATATTCCCGAAAATCTTACAGCAAAGGCAGGCAGCAAGCAGTTTTCTTTAAGCTGGGACAGCTGTGCAAATGTAACCGGATATGAGGTTATGATAAAGCAGGGTGCTGATTACGAGGTTGTAAAGGTTAACGGCAATTCCCTTTCCGTCACCTCCTTCAAGGGAGATAATCTGGTCAATAACACCCAATATACCGTCAGCGTTCAATCGGTAAACGGCACTTGGAGTAGCGGCTACTGTGATCCCATAAACGTTACCCCAAAGCCCGACAAGCGTCCAGACAATCCCGATAACGTAAGTGCAGTGGGAAAATATAAAAGCATTGTCATTTCTTGGAAAAAGACAGAGGACGCCGAATCCTACAATATTTATTATAAGAAAACAAGTGAGGAAAGCTATCATAAAATAGAAGGCGTTCCCGTAAACAGCTATACTATCGACGGATTAGAGGACAAAACCGAGTATACGGCTTATGTTACCGCCGTAAACGAAATCGGTGAAAGCGGTCCTTCCCTTTCAGCAAACGCTGTTACCACCGATTTACAGCCTGCCGTTGTTCCCCAATATTTCCTTATAAATACTATCCAAAACAAGCAGCCTTCAGAGCATATAATATCCGCATGGCAAAACTCAAACAGTATGGTTGACAGTCCGCTTGACACCGACTCCACTACAGCTTGGGGTACTGTAGACGGCGATCCTGCGTCATATTACTACCGCAATACATGGGACGACGGCGGTTATAATTATTTAAATAATCACGGCTTGTTCTACGAATTTGACGAGGAATACACTATTCAAAATATTGCGCTGCAGGAAATTACTCCTTTGGATTTAAGCTACAGCTATGTTAAGGTTAACTGCTGGGATAAAAACGGCAATTTAACCTCTTACGGCAATAATCAAGCTTCTATTGCAAGAAAACAGGATAAGGACGGTCATACATACTATCTTATAAAGCTTCCTCAAAAGGCACAAATTAAAAAAATACAGATAGGTCTTGCCCGTTACCTTGCTTATGGCAATATCAATGTTTCCGAGGTTTATTTCTACCGTTATGATTCCATTCTTGACGATGTATTTGCACTTTTCGAGGACGATCTGCACACCACTCTTAAAGACGATGTTACTCAAGCCGACATTGACGCTCTCAAAACACGCCTTAACACTCCCGACAGCGTCAGCGGCGAATTAAATCCCGATTATGACATTATACTGCGGGAAATTGAGAACGCCCAGGATATTTTAAACAATGGCGATTTACGTCCCGCAAAGGAAATTCACACCGACATAAGCACCTATGATGTAAACAGAGGATTTGGCGGACTTAACGCTTGGCAGCCTTTGGGAATTACCGCAGACGGCGGAAGCAGCGTTACCGTCTATGTAGGTCACAGCAGCAAAAAATCGGGCGAGAATACCAATTTGCAGCTGGTTGCCACTCAATATCACTCTGAATCAAGTCCTATGTTTAGGACAATCGCTTCCCTTAAAACGGGAGTTAACGTAATTGACATTCCCAAGCTTTGGACTACAGACGCAGAGTGCGGCGGTGCGTTGTACATTCAGTATACGGGCAATAACCCCAATGAAAGATACGCCGTTCGTGTAAGCGGAGGCAATTCCGTTCCGATACTTGATTTGTACAAGGTTACGGACGAGGAGGAAAAAGCTGCAAGAATTGAAAAGTATGTTGCGGAAATCACCGAGTATGCAGACATTTTGGAAAAACTGCATAATCAGCTTCACAAAAACTCCGAAAACTCCAATGTTAACAAATATGAATTTAACGAAAGAAACTGCGTTCTCGGAGCAACTGATATTCTCCTTGACACAATGATGCTTTCGCTTCCCGCAAAGCGTGTTGCAATAGGCTTGGGAACAGGCACTGCTTCCGAAAAAGCTAAAAGAATTGTCGACTCCCTTAACAATATGGAAAATATGATGTATCTTTTCTATCAGCATAAGGGACTTAACGCAAATGCAGAAAAGGAAGTTGACAGAATACCCAAGCAGCACCTTAATATCCGCTATCAAAGAATGTTCGGCGGAGCGTTTATGTACGCAAGCGGCAACCACATCGGCATTGAATGGAACGAATGTGCCGGTATGGTGAACTGCGCTCCCTTTACAGCCGATGAAAACGGTAAATATGCAAGCGGTCACTTATTCGGCTGGGGTATTGCCCATGAAATCGGTCACTGCATAAATCAAGGAAGTTATGCTGTGGCGGAAATCACCAACAACTATTTTGCACAGTTAACAAGATCAAAGGACAGCAACGACACTGTAAGATTTACATACGGCAATATTTACAAAAAAGTCACATCAAATACCACAGGCGCTGCTTCCAACGTCTTCACACAGCTTGGAATGTATTGGCAGCTCCACTTGGCTTATGATTACGGCTACAATTACAAGACCTATGAAGATTATAACGATCAGCTAAGCAATCTGTTCTTTGCAAGAGTTGACACATATTCCCGCACTCCCGCCAAAGCTCCCGCACCGAACGGCATACAGCTGACGTTAAGCGGCGGCACAGATCAAAACCTTATGCGGCTTGCCTGCGCTGCGGCTGAAAAGAACATACTCGATTTCTTTAAACGCTGGGGCAAGGTTGCCGACGCCGACACCATTGCTTATGCAGAGCAGTTTGAAAAGGAAACAAGAGCAATTTATTACACCGATGACAATTCAAGAGTATACCGCATTGAAAATCAGGGCGGAGTAGGCGTAGGCACAAAGGGCGATTATGAAGCGGTAGGAGATGAAACAGCCGCTAAGCTTGCTTCCCCCAATTCCAATCAAGTAAACTTTACCTTCAGCTCTAAGAACATTTCTAATGACGATATTTTGGGATATGAAATAGTACGCTGTACAACAGAGGGCGGCGTTGTTTCAAAGGAAGCGGTTGGATTTACTACCGAATCCACCTATACTGACAGCGTTCCCACTATGAACAACCGTGTAGTTTACTATGAAATTACTTTGATTGACAAGTATCTTAACCGCTCGGCAGTCAAGGTTCTCGATCCTGTTAAAATCCGCACTGACGGCGATATTGACAAGAGCCAATGGACAGTATCCTACAACGGACTTAAAGCCGAAAATCCCCCCGCTTCCCAAATAGGCGATGAAGATTCTCCCTGCAATCCCGTTCCCGAAGATCCCATTCTTGATATTTGCGACAATAATTATAATACGGTTTACACTGCAATATTATCCGAAAACGCAGAAATCGAGCTTTCCTTTAACAAATATCTTACAATATCGGGCTTCAGATATAAAATGGGCGATACCGATCCGATTCAAGAATATAAGGTGATGATAAAGGATAATTCGGGCAGCTGGACAGAAATATCATCAGGCGAATTAAGCGGAGATAAGACGATTTACTTTAAAAACTCCGACGGAAAATACGTAAGCACCTACAAGACCGACAGTGTAAAGCTTGTAATACCCAACCAAAACGGCAAGCGTATTTCCATAGCCGAAATAGATATATTGGGAGTAACCGGCGATAACGTAGACTTCAGATACACCGACGACGGAACATCGGCAGCAGGTATTCTTTCGGAAAGCTTCAAGTACGGCGAAAGGTCGGAGGACGTTATTCCGCAAGGCTCGATAGTATTTGTCGGCACATATAAAGGCAGCCCTGCATACAATGTGGTTCTGCTTTACGATCAGAACGGTAATATTGTGGGCGGCTTTGACAATGAAGGCAATTTGAAAGCGCAGCAGATTATATTGGCTGATATTCCCGACGGCACAGGTCCTATTCAAGATGTTTCCGACGGCACTTGGATTTATTGGATAGAGCCTGAGGACAATGTGGATTTAAGCGGTATTTCTCAAGTGAGAGCAGAATTGTACAGAGTAAACAACGCACTTACCAACGAGGGACAAAGAATGGTCAGCGATTCACTGTTCGTATCTGTTCCCCCTCAGCTTCCTGAAATCACTTTAAACGGTAATCATTAAGGCATTTCCCCAATATTATTTTCTGTGAGGTATTGCTTATGAAAAAAACAAAATGCTTTTTCCGGCTTAGATATGCAATTACAAGCCTTACAGCTGCCGCTCTGCTTTGTGCAAATCTTTCAGCAGGGGTGTATGCGGCAAATGAAGAAAAGGCGCAGCTTACATCTGACGGAGATAAGGCGGCGGTTTCCCTCACGCTCTCTCAGGCTGCTAAGGAAGAGATTTCTTCAATTCAAATAAGCCTTAATGTAAAACCCAATACCGATAAAGCGGAAATAGCCTTTATTCCAAACGAAAATCTAAAGGTAAAAATATGCGAAAGCCGCTATCACAGCGACACAGGCATATTGAACATATATGCGGTGGGAACAGAGCCTATTTTTGATAAATCAAATCCCGCTGTTATTTTGGGAACTGTTAAGCTTTCCTGTTCCGATCCTATGGGAGCTTCCGCTAATGTGGGATTTGTAAAGGGTTCTTTAAAATACGTGAGGGGCGGTACGCTTTTAACTTATGACAACGGACTTGTATATTCCGAGGGGGTGACTGTTTCGGTAGGAAACGGCGGATTAGATCCCATACCTCCTATTACTCAGCCTACCGTCACTTCCCTTGCAACTAAGCCACCGCAGCCTATTAACACATCGGAGAATAATCCTCCTATTATTACCTCCGACAAAGAGCCGAAGCCTGTTACTCAAGCTCCCGTTAATCCTGCTGTTCCCACTGTTACGGAAAAAACGGAAAACAATAATAATCCCAATCCCGAAAACCCGCCCGCTCCCGTTGTTTCTCAGCCTCAATATGTCATTACAACAAACAAAAATGAACCACAGCCTACAGCCGCTGACTTTTCCAAGCTTAAAGCGGCGGTTGAAACAGCAGAAAAAATAAAAGGCGATGATTATACCGAAGAAAGCTATAAAATTCTTACGGAAGCTGTGAAAAAAGCCAAAGAAACACTTAGCAGCCCGCTTTCCAATCAAAGTCAGATTGATGAATCGCTTTTGCTGCTGGAAAATGCAATGGGAATGCTGACTCCCAAGAGTCAAAACACAGTTCAGCCCGAAATTACAACTGCCAATTCCGAAAAACCACCTGCTTCCGAGAATAACAGCGGCAATCAAACAAATCCGCCTAAAACCGAACCAAATAACAATCAAGATCAAAATAAGCAAGGCTTTAATCCGCTGATAATTGTTCTTATTGTTATAGCGGCGGTTGTGGGTATTCTTGCAGTGGTAATTATTGTTATGAACAAGAAAAAATCGGACGGTGGTAAACACAGTAAATAAACCATATTTCCTAAAACTAATTTCTATTAACAGCAAAATTGCCTATAATAAACAATAAATTAAATCCGATGTAAACAGACCTGATGTTTACATCGGATTTATAATTTGTTTAACAGTATGTTAAAAAACTTGTAAAAATTGTTGGGTTATAGAAATATTACTTTAAAATTCTGAATTTTCCAATCAAAGGAAGCTCCTTTGCTTTTCCTTGGGCTGCATTTACAATTCCCAAAATCATAAGAACGGTAATGCAAAGAACGAGAACGCCTGACAAAATTCCTCCCACAAAAGGAATAATTGATAATATTCCCGCTATTACACCGGCTACCATATCTACAATAAACAAAATTAAGCCCTGATTTGTATGAAAACGTGCAAATTGGGAATTGGGAGCAGCTAACAAAGGAACAAGGAACAACAAACCGAAATAAGCCAACACCGACATTCCCTTGTTAGCGGAAATATCCATAGGATCCATTTGGGAGGTGTAATCTCCGTCTGCCGCAGGTGAGGCTGAATTGAAGCTTTGCTGCTGATTGTCTTGATTTGTCTGCACTGCCCCGCAGCTTGGGCACACATTTGAATTGTCGGGAATAGTTGCTCCGCACTTAGTACAAAACGCCATATGAAAATCCTCCTAAAAAATAATTTATAAGCATTGCGGCATATACTTGTTTTTTCAAACTACTATAATATATCTAATGCAAAAGCAATAATGAATACAAAAACACATAAATATCTCATTGTAATAAATTAAACATAATATGCGGCAAAAACTTTTATGCTGCAGTGCCAATTAAATTGAAATTTTTCTTCCTAAGCTGTCTGCGTTAAGAGAATACTTTACCACCGTTTCCGCACTGATGATTCCTTTTTTATGCAGACTAATAAGATAGTTGTCCATTGAAATCATACCTTCATTTCCAAAGCTGTTTATAGCATTGTCAATCTGATGAATCTTGCTTTCACGAATCATATTTCTGATTGCGCTGTTGCAGTGCATTATTTCAAAGGCGGGTACTAATTTTCCCTCAGTTGTGGGTACAAGCTGCTGTGAAACAACCGTCTGCAAAAGCTGAGAAAGCTGCACTCTTATCTGCTGCTGCTGATTTGAAGGGAAAACGTCGATAATACGGTCAATGGTGTTAGCCGCACCTACAGAGTGCAGGGTGGATATTACAAGATGTCCCGTTTCGGCAGCGGTCATAGCTGTTCTTATGGTTTCGTAATCACGCATTTCTCCTACCAAAATTACATCGGGAGATTGTCTTAAGCTTGCTCTCAAGGCTGTGACATATCCCTCGGTGTCTGCGTGAATTTCACGCTGGCTTATTATGCTCTTGTTGTTTCTGTGAAGATATTCGATAGGCTCTTCAAGAGTGATAATATGTGCGTTTCTCGTCTTGTTAATTCTATCTATTACGCAAGCAAGGGTAGTAGACTTTCCTCCGCCGGCAGGTCCTGTTACAAGCACAAGTCCTTTTGTCTTGTCCGCAATTTCCATTACTCCGTCGGGAATGAACATTTCCTTGGGATCGGGAACATCGAAGGCTACCAAACGAATTACCGCAGCCAAAGAACCTCTCTGCTTGTATGCGTTAATACGAAAACGTGACAGTCCCTTTATTGACATTGAGAAATCATCGTCACCCGTATTACGCAGCTTTGACATATCCCTGCCCGCCAAATCGTAAGCTTCTTTAAGCAGTGCTTCCGAAACATCGGGCATAATATTTTCCTCACTTTGCGACTGAATAGAGCCGTTTAACTTGTAAGATACGGGAATACCCGTAACGATAAAAATATCGCTTGCCTTTTTATCAACTGCGTCTTTAAGAATTTCCTGCAAATTCATAGGTGATGTTCTCCTTAAATTCAATTTTTATAAAAATCCGTTTTCTAATCAAAATCAAGCAAAGGGGCTGTCCACTGCTCCAAAATCAATTCCGTCGTCGATATTCAATTCCTTATCGGAAACTATTGTTTGAGATAAAAGTGTTATTTTGTCGTCTGCCATAATCAATACTGTTTTTATTGAGCGATTTTCATCTATTTGGGTTTTAAAGCTTATTTCGATTCCGCTTTCGGCGGTTTTTGCCTCCGCCTGATTTTGTTCCGCTGCCGCTTTGATTTTTTCAAAGTCTGTTACTCCTTTTAATGCGGCTTTTATTTCTCCGCATTTAATTGCTGCGGCTTTTTCTGCCGCATAGTAGCTTTCGGAAATTTGGACGGATTTTTTCACCGTGCCTAACTCGTTTTGTGATGAAACAAGGGTAAGGACGGAAAACACAGTGACTGTTAAAATTATAAACACAATCATTATCAATGCTCCGCCAATGCCTGCGGACTGTTGATTTCTTTTAACCGCCATATTTTTCCTCCTTTCCCGTTAGCTGCCTGTTATTTGATTATTTGATAGTACGATAATTACCTCGAATATGCCGAATCTATGCTATAAATCAGCTTATCGTCAGCCATTCTGTAAACTTGAACTTTATATTCTTCAACTTCGTTATCCTTAGGCGAAACATTGGTTTTTACATAATAGGCAGCACCGTTATCCTTCAAGTCGGAGCTGTTATTTTCAATGCCGCTTAAATCCGAGGTGTAATAAAAAGTGCCGTTTGAAGCTTCTTTTCCGTTTTTAATAGTGTTTTTTATTATCTCCGCATGATTTTGAGCCAATATTAAGGCGTTTCCCATATCTCTGCTTTCGGAAAGGTTGATTGCCGCCTTTGCGGTAATAACTCCGCATACCCCGCTGCACACGGCGAAAATAAGCAAAGCAATCATAAGCTCCATAAGGAACAAGCTTGATTTTCCGTTTTGCTTCATCGGTGTTCCTTTCAGTATTAAATTTATTTTGGGTATCTCTTACAACTTTTTTACCTCAAACAAGGTTTAGATATGCCCTTTTATATTATGGAATTAACATAAAACACAGCAGACTGTCCGTCCAAATCGGTAAGCGAGATTTTAAATAATCCGCTGTCAAGTGAGAATTTTAAATCGGAAGCCTCTGCAAGAACAGAACCTGCGTTTAAATCTATATCGACAGCCGCATTGCAAAAAAGCTCTCTCACTGTGCCTTTGTATTGATATATATATGTATGGTACTCGGAGCTTTCAAAGCTGTCTGTTATGCAAAGGGCGTTAACTCCGTCTTTTTGTACGATTGAAATTTTACCCGCCTCGTTGTTGGAACGGATTTTTGCGGTGATATAGCTTATGCAGGTCTGCCTGTTAAATCTTTGGTCACATTGAACGCAGGACTTTTTATATGCGGCGGCAGACGATGCGCTTACGGCAAGTGCCATAATAATAAAAACCGCAAACAATAAAAGAACGAATAGCATATCTATGGAGTGAGAACGGTCGTTTTTCAATTTGTCACCTGCTTTCTCACAACTCGTATATCGGGCATAATGTTAGGAGCAAAAATACTGTAATAAACAATATAACTATCGCTGACTTTAAGCCCGTAATTTTCTTTTAAATACTCTAAGCTTTCGGGGTAGCTGCCCTCTTGTGCATAGCAGGTGATAACCGCCCGCCTTATGCTGTTTTCGGCAATGGTTAAGCTTTCGGAGTCTGAAGCCTTGTTTATATCCCCCAATCCGATTATTACTATTACAAATAATAAAACAAACACAATAATTGTGGGAAGAAACTTCAAAATTGCTTTAAAAAAAGATTTTTCAAAGCTGCTTACCTTCATTGGGATACCCTCCTTTGCTTAAAAATAAATACTTGCTTAGTAAATTCAAATTGCGGTAATTACAGAAAGCATAGGAAGCATTACGGAAAAAAGAACAAATCCCACCAATACCGACATAATGATAACCAAAACAGGCTCAACTCTGCTGATTTTTTCATCTACGGAAACGTTAACCTTTTCGGCGTATTCTTGGGATATTCTTTTCATAGCCTCGTCTGTTTTTCCTGTGTGAAAGCTTATTGTCAGCCTGCGGGAGCTGATCTGATCCAAAATCTCCGACTTTTGAACCGCTTTATCAAAGCTAAGACCGTTTTTCATATATTCCTGACAAGCGGTTATTTTTTTCACCGCATATTCATCGCAAAGCTTTTTAGACATTTCAAGCGATTGGTCAATATCCATACCGCTGGAGATAGTCATAGACATAGCGGAAGCAAATTTGGAGGACGCCATTTGATTTCTCAGCTTCCTTCCTTCAAACGCCGCCATAACTTTATTATGAGTTGAAGGCAGCTTGTATAAAACAATTACGGCTGCGACTATCACAACCACAACTCCGATAATAACCGCCGAATATGTATTTATCGCCGCCCCCAAATTCATAAGCGCAGTTGCGGCGGCGGACATTGTAACTCCCATTTGTTTAAAAACATCGTTAAACAAAGGCAAGACCTGAGTTAAAAGCATTACCACAATAACAATCAATATGCCCAAAAGAATAAGAGGAAATGTTACCGAGTTTTTAATATTGCGGGAAATCTCGTCCTGCCGGTTATAGTAATCGGAAAGCTCTTTAAGCACCGAATCAAGACGTCCAGTCTGTTCGCCTATATCTATCATTTCCTCAACATAGGAAGGAAAGGCTGCCGTTTTCTTTACAGCGTTGGTGAATGTGCCGCCGTTTGAGGTTTCCTCCAATAAGGTATCCAAAACAGGATCTTTTTCGCCCTCGTTAATAAGCATATATATTCCGTCGCCTACGGACATTCCGGAGCTTACCGTGTCATAAAGCTCGCTGCAAAGTCTTGAAATATATTCGGGTTTAAGCTTTTGAGATGACATTACTTTTCTCCTTATGCCTTTTTAATAATATAGTTCAGGGTTGTAATTGCTTCCGTTGCCTATAAATTTTAAAATATCATCGCTTGAATGTGAACCCGCAGCATAGGTAGGGTCCATTCTGTGCCAAGCAGAGCCGTCAAAATATATCGCTCCGTACACCCAGCCCACATCGGTATCGTATACGTTTACCCAAGCGTGATATGCCGTGCCTACGTGTCCTACCACTAATTGTACGGGAATACCCTGACTTCTCAGCATTGCCGCCATTGTTCCCGCATAATCAAGACATATGCCTATTTTTTTATTGATTACCTTTTCGGTATCGGGAACATAGCCGCCGGGTATTTTAGAAGAAGCAAGGGAGCTGTCGTAAGTTACATTATCCACTAACCAAGAATACACCTTGTCTACCTTTTCAAGATTGGTTGATGTTCCGCCGCAAAGATATGAGGATTTGGTAACCGCACTATCTCCATAGCTGAAAGGAACGTAATTGCTTGGTCGTAAAAATGGAGCAAGGGCGTTGGACAAAGCCACGTCCACGCTGCCCGAATTAACCACCGCATAGCCTTTATCAGATACCTTTTCGCATACAGCAATGGTATATGTTCCGTTGCCGTCTGTGAGAGGAAGTGCTTCATATCTGCCCTGAGTGTTTATGGTATATGCTTGCTTTACTCCGCTTGGGTTTTGCACCTGAACCTTTACCGTGCCGCAATTTCCCGTATATTTTACCATAACATAGCCGTCGTCGGTATTGCTGTAGTCAATAACCGAAAGATCGTTTGAAAAAGTGAGAACACCGTCCGCCGTGGTTGCATATATAATCGGTTCAGAGGGTTCAGCAGGAACAGGTGCGGGTGCTGTGGTGACTACAGGCGGATCTGTGACAACAGGCTCAGGCTTTTGGGTAACAGGCTTAGGCTTTTGAGTCGCAACGGGCGCAGTCGTTACCGCAGCAGTTGTTGCAGCAGTGACGAGCTTGGAAGTGGTTGTGGTTGCTTCCGTCGCTGTTGTTTCAGAAGTTAAAGAAGTCGTTTCCTCAGGTAAAGAGGTTGTGGTCACGGAAGATGATTCAACAGTAGTGTTTATAGTTGAAGTTGTTTCTGACTGCGAAGTCTGATCGGAATAATCGGGAATTGTGCTTTGAGAAGGATTATTCAAATTGCTGTTGATATTACAGCCGGAAAAAGCGATTAAAGCCGCAGTAAACATCAAACAAACGTAATTTTGTCTTTTCAGCTTGTATCATTCCCTTCTAAAAATATATAAAAAATATTGCTTGCTATACGTAAAATTATAACACTTTATTTATTAAAAGTCAATCTAATTTCAGTTTTTGAAATATAAAATAAAATTTAAAAATTTTTATAAAAACATTGCAAAAAAATATTTTTGGGTGTATAATGAATTTAAGTATAATTTTAAGTTATTAGTTAAACATTGAAAAACAATAATGCGAATAATCGCAGATAAGGCGGCAGGCTATGGATAACAGAAACAAAAAGCTGATTACAGTCATAAACATTATTCTGCCGATAATCATTGCGGCGGGATTTAGCTTTGTGCTTATTCAAAACTATATTTTCAATTCGTCCGAAAGAGTACACAGTTTTTCGGACTGTCAAAACAATCAGGAAGATAGCTTAAAATTTGTTTTTGACGATGTTACTGTTGATATTTCCACAAGAGGCGGCGATTCGGGTTCTTGGATAAGCAACGATTCTCTTGCCGACGACAAGGGAAATGTTCTTTATAACAAAGCAGTAGGAACCATTTACGAGCTTACTCTTATTAACAACACCTCCGACACTATCACCGACTGGCAGGCAACCGTTTATATACCCGAAAGAATGTATGCCAACAACACATGGAACGGCGATATTGAGTTTCATCAAAATGTTAAAAACAACCAACAAGTACAGACGCTTAATCTGAGTGAATACTCAAAATACGATATAACCCTTGAAAATTATAACACTGCGGTAGGCCCTATGCTTGCTATGTATGAGGGGGATTATTTTGTGTATTTTCCCAATGCGGATATGAGCGAAGTTCCTATTGCTCCAAAGCCCCAAAGCTCCAACAAGGAAAGCAGTGCGAAAATAGGATTTATAATGTACATACCCGAACGGGCTGTGGATTATGTTGCGGATTTTTCAAAGGGCGAGGTGCGTTTTCGGTTACAGAGAAGCATTGTTAAAAATCCGTTTTTCTGGGTGCTTTGCGTTCTTTCTGTGATTTGGGTAAGCTATGTTATCGCCATGATAATAGTTAATAGCAACTTAAAACGCTTTAAGGAGCAAAAAGCAAGGGACGAAAAGACTATAGATCAAATTATGCAAACCTTTGTCAACTTTATTGAAGCAAAAGACCCAAATACTATGGGACATTCATTGAGAGTTGCAAAGTATTCGGTAATGATAGCAAAAAAAATGGGATTCGATGAAGAAGGATGTAAGCAAATCAGATGTATTGCCCTTATGCACGACTGCGGCAAGATATATATTCCCGACGAAATTCTTACAAAGCCCGGAAGGCTTACCGCTGAGGAATTTGAGGTAATGAAAAAGCACACCATATACGGCAAAGAAATCCTTCGTGATTTTAATGCTATAGACAATATGGGAATGGGTGCGCTTTGTCATCACGAAAGGTATGACGGCTCAGGCTATCCCAACGGACTTGCGGGAGAGGAAATTCCTCTTATCGCTCGAATTATAGGGGTATCGGACGCATTTGACGCTATGAACAGCCGCCGCTGCTACCGAAACAATCTTCCAAAGGAATTGATACTCAGCGAATTGGAGGTCAATAAAGGCACTCAGTTTGATCCAAAAATCGCAGACTGCCTGTTGGAGCTGATAAAAAGCGGGGATATATCTATATGGAGTGAAAACGACGAAACAGCTCAGCCTGCTGAAAGTAAAGCTTGATTTTATTCCGATAAGCATTTTGCTAAATAAAATAATGCTGACTGCCTGAAAATCTAAGTTTAGACTTTTTTAACAGCATATGTCATATTTCAGATAGTATTTAAATAAAGATTTTTGTCGATAATTAGATTAGCAATGAGCATTACAGCAACTTCATTAACCTGATTTCTGTTTATGAATCAAAAAAATCAAACCCGCCCTCGTTTTTTCGGGAGCGGGTTGTTGATTTTTGTCTTAAAAGTAAATTATTGACATTCAGCTTTAATCCTAATACAAATCAGTCAGTACAATCTTCTATATATTTTACAATATCGCCAACAGTCTTTATATTTTCAACCTGATCATCGGGGATTTCGATTTCAAACTCTTCCTCAAAGCTCATAACCAAATCCACAATGTCAAGGCTGTCTGCGCCCAAATCGTCTTGGATAACAGCGTCAAGAGTTACCTTATCCTCTTCAACGTCAAGCTGATCCATAATAATTGACTTAACCTTTTCAAATACCATAATAAAATTTCCTCCAGAATTTTTTGATTTTGTTTTGGTGTTTTGGGATTTTGCCCCTATTTACATAAATCAGCATATACAAAGCGTTATTGCTTTGCAGATGCGGTTTTACAAAAATATGGGAATTTCTGTGACTTGTTATTCTTCAAAAATTCCTATTTTTCTAAACCTATTATACCTATTTTCCAACAAGATGTCAATATCTGTTTTGGAAAATCTTGCTACTGCATCGGATAAATATTCGGAAATATTTGAAGCTGTAAGATTTGCGTCGTTTTGTGCGCCTCCCACTGCCTCGGAAATAATGGTATCGCAAACTCCAAAATCCATTAAATCCTCCGCAGTAATTTTCATCAGCTCGCAAGCTTCCTTTTCTCTGCCGGGATCCTTCCAAAGAATCGATGCAAATCCCCTTGGAGATATTACGGAATACAAGGCGTTTTCAAGCATTGCCAATTCGTCGCAAACGCACAGTGCCAATGCGCCGCCGCTTCCGCCTTCGCCTAAAATAACGGTAATTACGGGAGTGCGCAGAGTCATAAATTCCATTAAATTTCTCGCTATCGCTTCGCCCTGTCCCCTTTTTTCAGCCTCAACTCCGCAAAATGCGCCGGGAGTATCCACAAAACAAATAACGGGGCGGTGGAATTTTTCCGCTTCCTTTGCAAGTCTTAAAGATTTTCTATAGCCTTCGGGGTGGGGCATAGAAAAATTTGAACGCTTGTTTTCTTCTATATTTCTTCCCTTGACCTGTGCCAACACCGTTACGGGAATACTGTTTAAGGTTGCAATTCCGCCGATTATTGCGTGATCGTCACCGTAATATCTGTCGCCGTGAAGCTCAAGAAAATTGTTGAAAATCAGCGGGATATAATCGTTTACCGTAGGTCTGTTTTTATTATGTATTAAAGAGAGCCTTTCAGTAGCAGTAAGCTTGTTCATCTTTTGAAAGCTCCTTTCTGCGAATAGTTATTTCTATTTATATTAAAATATATTTGACAATTTAATATTAGAATATTCTAAATAAAAAATTAATTGGGAATAATCAATGGCAATTCTGAATACCGAATTTAGTCCTTTTCACGCTGGTAATTATGCAGCTTCATAATTCTTGCCAAGGTTCTTCTCATCATAGTTCTTTCCACTATCATATCCGCAAAGCCGTTTTCAAGCATAAATTCGGCTGTTTGGAAATCGTCGGGAAGCTGCTGTTTTATAGTGTCCTGAATAACTCTTCTGCCTGCAAAGCCCACAAGTACCTTTGGCTCGGCAATAATAATATCGCCTAAGTTTGCAAAAGAAGCGTTTACCCCTCCTGTAGTGGGATCGGTCAAAACAGTGACATACAGCTGTCCCGCCTGATTGTGTCTTGCAACAGCGCCGCCGGTTTTTGCCATCTGCATAAGGGACACGATTCCCTCCTGCATTCTTGCGCCGCCGCTGGCAGTAAACAGGATTACAGGCAGCTTGTTTTTTGTGGCATATTCAAAGGCTCGGGTAATTTTCTCTCCAACCACGCTGCCCATACTTGCCATAAGAAAGTTGCTGTCCATTATCCCTATTATGCAGCGATAACCGTGTATTTCACATTCGCCTGTTACAATAGCTTCTTTTGTGCCGCATTTTTGCTGCATTTCACTGATTTTCTTTTCATAATCGGGAAAATCAATGGGATTTTTGCTTACCATATTTGCGTCAAACTCTTTAAAAGAGCCTGGATCTGCGGTAAGACTCAGTCTTTCCTGCCACGTAAGACGTGCGTGATAGTTGCAGTTAGCGCAAACCTTACGGTTTTTTTCAAAGTCCTCCATATATGCGACAGTACCGCATCTGGGACACTTAAAAAGCAAATCCTTGGGAATATTTACGTCGTCAGCCGTTTTTTCCGATTTATCGGCAGGACTGTCATCGTTAAATCTGGCTCTTACCACTTTAAAAAGGTCTTCAAGCAATTAACACACCTCATTTTTCGGAATAGAATAATATTTGAAGTTTACTGTCCGCCTATTTGCATTTAGCTCCAATATCAAATGTAAGCGAAAAGCATTTTATTGTTTTATCAAATCTTTTTTGTTAAATCCTTGCGGTTAAGAAATCCTATGTCAAAATTTCCGCTTTCAAAATCGGAATCTTTTAATAGATTAAGCTGATAATCCACATTGGTGATAATACCCTCGATTAAAAATTCGGATAAGGCAACCTTCATCTTTTGAATAGCTTCGTTTCTGTCCTTTCCCTTGACTATCACCTTGGCAATCATACTGTCATAATAAGGGGGAATCTCATAGCCCTGATAAACCGCCGTATCTATACGAACTCCAAAGCCTCCCGGAACGTGTATCGACTTAATCTTGCCGGGACAAGGACGAAAGCCTTTTGCGGGATCTTCTGCGTTAATTCTGCACTCTATGGAGTGTCCGTCTATATGAACATCTTCTTGGGTGAAATCCAATTTTTCTCCCGCCGCAATCTTTATCTGTTCTTTTATAAGGTCAATTCCCGTCACCATTTCGGTTACAGGGTGTTCCACCTGTATTCTGGTATTCATCTCCATAAAGTAAAAGTTCTTGTCCTTATCCACAAGAAATTCCACTGTACCCGCATTGGTATAACCGCACGCCTTTGCCGCCTTTACCGCCGCTTCTCCCATTTTCTTTCTCAATTCGTCGGTCATAATAACAGCGGGACTTTCTTCAAGCAGCTTTTGGTTTCTTCTTTGACAGGAGCAGTCACGCTCGCCTAAGTATACCACGTTTCCGTATTCGTCTGCAAGCAGCTGAATTTCTATATGCTTGGGGTTTACTATAAGCTTTTCCAAATAAACGTCGTCGTTGCCGAAAAACTGCCTTGCTTCCTGTTTCGCTTCAAGAATCATTTCTTCAAGCTCGGATTCGTCCGCAATATTGCGTATTCCTCTGCCGCCGCCTCCCGCTGACGCTTTTACCATAACGGGATAGCCGATTTCAGAGGCAATTTTTTTCGCCTGATCCATACTTGTTAAAATACCGTCAGAACCGGGAATAACAGGCACTCCCGCAGCCTTCATTGTCTTCTTTGCATTAGCCTTATCGCCCATAGCATCAATAGCCTTTGCGGTAGGTCCGATCCATTTTATGCGGCACTTGTCGCAAAGGCGAACAAACCCGCTGTTTTCCGACAAGAAGCCGAAGCCCGGGTGAATTGCCTTTGATCCCGTAACCTCACAAGCCGCAATTATCGCCTTGCTGTTGATATAACTGTTTTTTGTATCCGCAGAGCCTATGCAAACCGCCTCGTCTGCAATTTGTGCGTGAAGTGCGGTTTTGTCTGCGGTGGAATAAACCGCAACTGTTCTTATCCCCAATTCACGGCAGGCTCTTATTATTCTAAGGGCACTTTCCCCTCTGTTTGCAATAAGTATTTTACTGAACATCAGCAATCCTCTTTTAATAATTACTTAATTAAATTTGTGAAATAAATTTTTAATATGTGATTCTGTAATATAAAGGCAATATATTAAAATTTATATAAATCAACCGATATAAGATATTAACGCCATAAGAATTTTTTAAACATATAATTACTTTATATTATGGACAGAAGCTTTGCCCCAATCAAAAGCTTATCCCCCGTCTATACTTGGATTTTTCACTTTATGCCGCCTTCCCTTAAAATATCCCTTGCTTCCATAAGACAAAATCCCAAAAGGTTTTTGCCGTTCCAAAGAATCGGGTTTTCGCAGTTTTTATCGTCTGCCGCCATACCTATTCCCCATATTTTGTCATACGGACTTGCTTCAACAAGAACACGGTCTTTTGTTCCAAGCAGAAAGGATTTCAAAGATTCGTTCTGTGAAAATTTTGCGATATTTCCCTTTATCACAATATCACAGCAATTCTCGTCCCATACGCTCTGAACAAAGCCCGACACCTTCTGTCCAAGTGCCTTGTACTGCTTAGGGTGGGACGCCGCCATAATTTCCCCGTAAACGGCTTTGTCACCGAACAACAGAGCCTTCTGCGACATCATATACTGCTCTGCGGTATGGTATTCCACGTCCTCTACAGAAAAGCGGCAGTCCCACCACTGGCTTAAGCAGGTCTTTGTAACCGTCCCGCCGCCCTGCGGGGTGTGTCCCCAAAAGAAAAGATATTTTATCCGCTCTTTTTTGTTAAATCTGTCAATTAAAGCTTCTCTTGTGTATTCCATAATTACTTCTCATACTTGCTCATTATTTCCTTGATATGCTTTTTTAAAGTCCTCTCTGTACGCATCGGGAAAAAAATCTCCCCATTGATGCCATAGGAAAGGATATACCTATAAAAGACGGAAACGTCCCACAATATCATATAAAGGTAAGCAGAAAGCCGCCGTCAACCTTAATACATAATTTTTTTCTGCCGATATAATTACTTTGTGCTCACTTAATTGCAAAAGTAATTTCTCCCGAAACAGCCTTTTCGCCGTCAACCGTGCATATTCCCTTACCAACGCCTACAGGACCTTTTACTTTAATTATCTCAACCTCTATTCTAAGAGTGTCCCCCGGTTTTACCTGCCTGCGGAACTTTGCTTCCTTTACTCCGCCGAAAAAGCCTATTTTTCCCTTGTTTTCAGGCATAGCAAGCATTGCCACCGCTCCCGCCTGAGCCATCATTTCAAGCATCAACACGCCCGGAACAACGGGATAATCGGGAAAATGACCCTTAAACCAAAAATCATCGGGCTTCATATGCTTTGTCGCCACAACTCTTTTTCCGACCTCCATTTCCTCAATGGAATCTATCAAAAGGAAAGGATCTCTGTGCGGGATAATTTCCATTATTTGCTCTTTATTCATTAAAGACATAGCTGCATCCTTTCATTGTAGTAGTTAGATGTCCTTATACTTAATATATATGTAATAATTGTACAATGTTCAAAAATCAAAATGAAGTGAAATGCTAAAACAAATTCAAATCACCTCTTTTTGAACGATGTTCAATTATTCTAATCTAAACAAAGGCTGATCGTATTCAACCGACTGTGAGTCATTAACGTATACTTCAGCTACAGTACCGTCGAACTCGCTGGTGATTTCGTTCATCAGCTTCATACTTTCCACTATGCAAACTACGCTTCCCTTTTTAACCTTTGAGCCGATTGTTACAAAGGGAGGCTTTCCGGGAGCGGCGGAGGCATAAAATGTGCCTATTATGGGAGATTTTATAATCTTTCCCGCTTTTTCCTTGCCGTACTCGTTGATTTCATCATTCTTTGCGCTGTATTCACCTGCGGGAATGTTGGAGGTTACAGTCTGAAACGGCGGCATAGGCTGCATTGCAGGAGCAGGAGGCATAGGCGGTCTTTTGGACAGCTTTATGCGAAACTCGTCTGTTTCAACCTCGATCTCGTCTAAATCTGCTTTGTTTATCTGTTGACTTAATGCGTCTACCGTTTCAAGAAGTTCCTTTTTGTTCATAAACCGATTATCCTTTCAGAAAAGCCTGTTGCTGATATTTTTGTTTTTTAAAGCGCAGCTTAAACAAGCTGCCGAAATTGCAAAGCAATTTCGAGGTTCAGTGGGGGTTACCCCCATTGAACCTAAGATGAGAGACTTTGCCTGCAAAGTCTCATAAACCCGTGCCGCCTAAGAGGCGGGGGACATCTTTGCAGGGGTTATATGGGTATCACTTTGCAGTGTACAGTTGAAAGTTGACAGTTGAAAGTTAAGATATATTCACTTTGCATACTAATTTAAGTACATACTGCACAGCGGCACATCTTAACTGTCAACTGTAAAATATACAATGTCAACCGTTTAAAGGTAATATGCGGATTTTTTATTATACGGGCAAAAAGCAAAGGCTTACATTATGTCCGCCAAATCCCAAGGAATTGCTTACTGCTCCCGTTATTTCCATTTTTCTGTTTTCACCCTTGCAGTTATCCAAATCACATTCGGGGTCGTCTACTTCAAGTCCCTTTGTAGCGTGAACAAGTCCGTGCTGCATTTGCAAGGCTACCGCAATGGATTCAACGCCGCCTGCAGCTCCCAAAAGATGCCCCGTAAGAGATTTTGTACTGTTCATTACAAGCTTGTAGGCTTGCTGTCCGAATGCGGCTTTAACTGCTGCTGTTTCGGTTTTGTCGTTAATTGGGGTAGATGTTCCGTGAGCGTTTACATAGTTAATCCGTTCAAATGGAACTCCCGCTTCTTTAACTGCAAGCTCCATAGCCTTTGCTCCGCCCTCGCCGTTGGGATCGGGGGAGGTTTCGTGATATGCGTCGCAGGTTGCGCCGTAGCCTGCGATTTCTGCGTAAATCTTTGCTCCTCTTGCCTTTGCGTGTTCATATTCCTCTATAACCAAAATGCCTGCGCCGTCGCCAAGCACAAAGCCGCTTCTTTCTTTATCAAATGGAATGGACGCTCTGTTTACATCTGTGCTTCTTGTGATGGCGTGCATATTGTTAAATCCCGCAAAAGCAAATCCCAAGCGAACGTTTTCCGAGCCGCCTGCAATAACCACGTCAGCCGTGCCGTATTTTATTGCTCTGAACGCCTCTCCCACAGCGTGAGCGCCGCTGGAGCATGCGGAAACGGGACAGTAATTTATTCCCTTAAAGCCTGTTTTTATAGCCACAGTGCCTGCCGCCATATTGCCGATCATCATAGGAATTGTGAAAACGCTTACCCTTTGGTTGCCTTTGGTGTGATAAGTGTTTATCTGCTCGTCGCTGGTGTGAAGTCCGCCTATTCCGCTTCCGATAATTACTCCCTTTCTGTATGGATCAAGATCGGAAAAATCAGTGCCGCAGTCCTCCAAAGCTTTCTTTGAAGCGTACACCGCATACTGTGCCATAATATCCATTCTGCGACGTTCTTTTTTGTCAATATACTCGGAGGGGTCAAAGCTCTTTACATCGGCGAAAACGTTTTGCTCCTCGCTTTGATCGGGAAACCACTGTCCTAATGAAAAACCGTGATTGCCCTGCTCAATATTCTTCCAAAACTCTTCAAGAGTATTTCCGATAGGGCTTACAACACCCATTCCTGTTATAACTGCTCTTCTCATGTAAATCCTTTCTTTTGATGCTCATTTATCTAATGCTGTCAGTACAGCAAAATAACTATCTTATTACATAGACAAGCCGCCGCTTATCTCAATAACCTGTCCCGTAACATAAGAGGAATCCTTTCCCGCAAGGAAGGAAGCCACTCCTGCGATTTCCTCCACGCTTCCGTAACGCTTCATAGCTATCATATCGAGGATTGCCTTTTTCTGCTCGTCGCTCAGCACATCGGTCATAGGCGTGCTGATAAAGCCGGGAGCGATTGCGTTTACGTTTATTCCTCTGCTGCCCAATTCCTTTGCAGCCGATTTTGTCATACCGATAATGGCGGCTTTGGATGCGCTGTAATTAAACTGTCCCGCATTTCCGTGAAGTCCCGCAACTGAGGACATATTTATAATTTTGCCGCTTCTTTGCTTCATCATAATCGGCGCAACATATCTCATCATATTATACACGCTTTTTTGATTAACTGCAATAACCAAATCGTAATTTTCTTCGCTCATTCTTGCAAGAAGTCCGTCGCGGGTTATTCCTGCGTTGTTTACAAGCACGTCGATAGAGCCGAAAAGCTCCTTTACCGCCTTAACCATTATTTCCACTTGAGATGAATTGGAAACGTCGGCGATAAATTTTTCGCATTTTACTCCCTGAGCCTTTATTTGCTCCATTATATCGTTATTTTCAAAGCTTTTTTCGCTTATATCGTTTAATGCGATGTCGAAGCCGTCCTTTGCCAACCTTAATGCGATTGCCGCTCCTATTCCTCTTGCCGAGCCTGTTATAATTGCAACTGCCATTTTTTGTTTTTCCTTTCTTTTATTTCTTTTATTTCTATTGGATAAATTCCGCCCCAAGTTTTTTTAATTTTTCTTCCAGCTTTTTCTTACTTTTTAAACGCATTTTATATGTTCCGATTCCCTTTTCGTTTACAATAACCTTATACCCCTGTTCAACCGCTCCCAAGGCGGTCATAGGTACGCATGCGCCGCCGTCTATGCCCACCACCTCAACGGTATCTATGCCTTTTTCTTTGAGAAGCTTATCCAAATTCGGATTGGAAAAGGCGCTGCCCTCATACTTTGTAAATTTATATTCGGAAATGATTTTAAGGGATTTGGCAGGCTCAGCCTGTGGAGTGTTTTCGTACAAATGAAAGGGAGCAAATTTATTTATAAAGCTTCTCTTCATAAGGTTGTAGATATACACGACCGTATTTTCCGAGTTCTCGTCGATAATTTTGTTGATATTCTCTACAAGCTTATTGCCGTAATCAAACATTTTGTGATGATTTTCACCTACAAAAACCTCTTGAACGTCTATAACCAAAAGCGCCTTGTTCATATATCCAAAATTCCTCCCTCCGATTACGGGTTTAATCATTGAAGCTTGCTTTCAAAAAAGCTATGTATTTCACCTAACATATACTCGTTGTTTTGATTTGTGGTTTTCTTGTCCGCATTTTCGAAAAGCTCCTTTTCTGCGGATTCGGAAATCTCGCCGCCATTGCTTTCGGCAAGCCGGTCATACTGCTTATCAAGGGCGGCTAAATAATCGTTTGCTTCATCTGACTGAAATATGTTGGAGTGTCCGCAATACTTGCCGTCAATGGTAAGATATTTTACATTTGGGTTAGTGATTTGGGACTGCTTGGAGATTATGCTTGCGCCGTCGTAGTGTATCATTTTGTCTTCTTTTCCGTGGATAACAAATACGGGAACGTTTGACTTGTTTATTCCGTCTACTGCGGATAAATTCACATTATTTCCGAATGCGGCAAAGCAGTCTGTCCACATAAAAGGTCTTACCATTACGGAAATATCGCCTATTAACCGAGCAGCAAACTCTTCTACCATTTCCATAGGATAGGCATATCCTGCTACGCTTGCCACTGCCTTTACATCGTGATTAAAGTTCAGCACTGCCGTTACCGCATAGCCGCCCCAGCTGTGTCCCATAAGAAATTTGGGGAGCTTGGAAAGATTTTCGTCATTTTCAATATAAGTTAACGCACTGTCCAAATCAAGCGCCGATTGAGGTAAGCCCATTGTGCCTTCGCCTTCGCTGGTACAGCTGCCTGTGGCGTCGTATGCAAAAACCCGCCAACCCCGATCCACAAACCACGTTATTGTATTTAAATAGTTCTCGTGTCCGCCGCCTATGCCATGGGCGAAAACCAACAGGGCTTTATTGTTATCCTCGCCGTAAATGTAGCCTTGCAGAGTGTTTTTGCCCGACTTAAAGCTTACGTTTGTTCTGTGGTAGTCGGCTTGATAATGGTTGTAACGGTAATTGGTGGTGTACTTTGAGTATTCTCCTCTGGAAAAATTTTGCTTAAGGAGAATGTGGGTAATTACCTGTGCGGCTGTTAATACGCAAAGCACAAGGACTAATAGAATAATAAGGACTATTTTCTTCATACTTGGTTTTCTTTTGTTCTTTTTTGCGTGAAGGCTTGGCGGCAATTCCCTCAAACACTCTGCCGATGCTTCGGTTTCTGTTATACTCAGCATAATTACTTGCCTAAAAGCTCCTCCGCCTGTTTAAACATTTCTTCGATCATATCTTTTGCAGGTTCAATCTTTTTTACAAGTCCCGCAATAGCGCCGCAAAGGAAGGAGCCTTCCTCTAAATTTCCGTCCTGAACTGCTTTTCTGAGTGAGCCTAATGTAATCTGCTCAAATTCCTCGGGAGATAAAGATCCGTCCTTTTCTCCGTTTGCCAGCTTCTTTGAAAACTTTGTCTTTACGTTTCTGCAAGGGTGTCCTGTGTATCTGCCCGTTACTATGCTGTCGGTGTCCTTTGCGTCAATTACAAGCTGCTTATATGTGGAGTGGATTTGGCACTCCTCGGCGGCTAAGAATCTTGTTCCCAACTGAACTCCCTCTGCGCCTAACATAAAGCTTGCGGCTATTCCTCTGCCGTCTGCAATTCCTCCTGCGGCAATTACGGGAATACTGACAGCGTCAACCACCTGCGGCACAAGGCACATAGTGGTGTTTTCACCGATATGACCGCCGCTTTCCGTTCCCTCTGCCACAACTGCGTCCGCTCCCGCTCTTTCCATACGTTTTGCAAGAGCCACCGAGGGTACTACGGGTATTACCTTAATTCCCGCCTCTTTCCATTTTTCCATAAACTTTCCGGGATTTCCTGCACCTGTGGTGACAACAGGTACTTTTTCTTCGATTACAAGCTGCGCCAAATCCTCAGCATTGGGACTCATAAGCATTATATTTACTCCAAAGGGCTTATCTCCCACGTTAGCCTTTGTCCTTCTTATCTGATCTCTTAAATAATCAATAGGTGCAGAGCCGCCTGCAATAAGACCTACGCCGCCTGCAACAGTAACTGCGCTTGCAAGTGTGCTTTCCGCTATCCAAGCCATTCCGCCTTGAATAATGGGGTATTTGCAGCCTAAAAGTCTTGTAATTCTTGTGTCGAGAGTTGTCATACTATTCTCCTTATGTCGGTTTTGTGATATGTTAATGCGGTTTTTTGTCAGTTGGGACTGTTAATTTCAAATGCAAGCTGTGTTTTTGAAAAACAGTGTTTTCCTTGTTTTAAGCTTTGGTATTCATTGACGCAAGCTGTTGTACATTGTTCAAAATATTTATCAACAATCTCCTCAGTGAATATTTTAAGTGAATTTGTTTGATTTTTAATAAACTCGCCGCTCATATCTTGTATAAATTCTTTTATCTCAAATTTGTATATTTCATTTATCTTGTTATCGGAAAAATTTTCGGGTACAATTAAGTTGTCTTTTAAATCATATTTATTAACTAAAATTCCGTTTAATATCCCGTAATCCTCATAAAGTGTTTTTAAAAACTCGGAATTTCCCCTCATTTTCAGCATTCCCAAATCTCTGTATAAAAGAGTTCGGAACAGATTGTCCTGTATAAGGTGAAAATAATAACCCAAATAAAGAGATTCTTCTAAAAATTCGTCCTTAAATTGTTCATAAAAGCTGTAAAAATCAAAATACTTATAATATTTTCCCTCTTTCTCAAAATTTACAATAAAATGAGTATTCGCCTGTTTTTTATCACCGCTGATTACTGCATCGGGCAAAATACAGCCTATACGAAAATTATTGACATTTTTTGGGAAAATAATCCTTTCAAGCTGATAAGAAAGGGCAAGGTGCATAATTCGTGACGCCATTTACAGCTCCATATATATTGAACCATAGGTAAGACCGCCGCCAAATCCCACCAAAGCCATTTTTTTACCCTCTGTCAAAATCCCCTTGCGGTTTATCTCGTCCAAAATAGTGGGTATGCATGCGCTTGATGTATTGCCGTGATCCTCCAAATTAACATAAACGTTTTCCTTGGGTACGTCCATAGACTTTAAAGCGGCGTTTATAATTCTTATGTTGGCTTGATGAGGGATAAGTATATCCACATCGCTTGTATTAATTCCCGCCTTTTGACATACTTTTTTATAGCTGTCCGCCATAGCATCTACCGCAAAGCGGTAAACCGCCTTTCCGTCCATTTGAAGATGACGGTTTTGTTCGGTGGTTTTAAAATTCTTATCCTTTAAATAACCCTCGTACCTTTCAATTTCAAAGCCTTCCAATGGCATATTGCTTACATATTCTATTTTGCAGTAAAGAGAGTCCAAAAGATCGCTTTTTGCGCCCATAACGCTGTAAAACGGCTTGTCTGCCGATTCAACCACAACAGCTCCCGCTCCGTCGCCGAATAAAAAGCAGCTGGTGCGGTCGGTATAGTCCTGCTGTCTTGTTAAAAACTCACTGGCTATAACAAGAGCCCTTGTGTGATCTCCTGTGCATAGGTATCTCCTCGCCATATCAAGCGCAGTTATAAAACCCGTGCAGGCGGTGTTTATATCAATACAAACCGCATTTTCCGCACCGATTAAGCCTTGCACAAGACAAGCGGTATTGGGATAAAAGAAATCGTAGGTGCAGCAGGAAACTATTATCAAATCAATGTCCTTAGCAGTGATTTTTGCGTTTTCCAAAGCATTTTCCGCCGCAACAGCCGCCATTTGAAAATTCATTTTGTCGGTGTTGTAAAAACGTTTCTTAATTCCCGTTCTTGTGTAAATCCATTCGTCCGACGTGTCTAAAAACTTGGCAAAATCGTCGTTTGTCACTACTCTGTCGGGAGTGTAGCTGCCTGTACCCGTAATTTTAATGCCTTGCATAATTTTCTTCTTTCCGATTATTGCATAAATATAATAATCCCTTGATTTTAATTTAAAAATAGTATATAATGTTCAAGTAACAATTTTTTTCAAGCATCTATATAAAAATATAAAGCCTATCTTATTTTAACTCAAACACCTTGCTTTTGTCAACAGCATTTTTCCTAAATATTCTTGTTTTGTCGATAAATGACAAAAGCGAAAATATTTTGTTTTGTTTAATATTAACTAATTTTATATAAGAAAATCAGCAAAATGCACAAGAAAGGAAAATATATGAAAACTGCATTTTTATTTTCGGGACAGGGTTCACAATACAGCGGAATGGGAAAAGAGCTTTATGAAGCGTTTCCGGAGCAGTCAAAAAAAATTCTGGAGGCAGCCGACTATACCTTTGATTTTGATTTGTTGAAAATTATGCAGGAGGGTTCTTCCGAAGAATTAGCACAAACTAAAATTTCTCAGCCTGCTATTTTTACAGTTTCTCTTTTGGCGCTTGAAGCGGTAAAGGAAAAAGGTATTAAATTTGAAGCCGTGGCAGGTCATTCCTTGGGAGAATATGCGGCTATGGTGGCTGCGGAAATGCTTTCTCTTGAGGACGGCTACAAGGCGATAAAATACCGCAGTGAAGCAATGGATAAGGCGGCAAAGGCTAATCCCGGAGCAATGGCGGCGATTATCGGTCTTTCCGCCGACAAGGTTATTGAGGTGTGCGAAAAGGTACAATCTGAGGGAGATTACGTTGCCGCCGTAAACTTTAATTCTCCTGTACAAACGGTTATTGCAGGAACAAAAGAAGGTATAGCTAAGGCGTCGGCTTTGGCAAAGGAAAGCGGAGCAAGAAGAGCTTTGCCTTTGGCGGTATCCGCTGCCTTTCACTCTGATTTAATGAAAGCCGCAGCGGAAGAATTTAAAGAATCGGTAAAGGATATAAAGTTCAATGCCCCAAAGGTTAAATTTTACTCAAACGTTATAGGAGAAGAGCTTACCGACTTTTCAAATATGCCCGATTTAATGGCAAAGCATATCTGCTCACCCGTGAAATTTACCCATGAGCTGAACGCTATGAAAAACGACGGATTTGACTGTTATATTGAATTAGGTCCCGGAAAGGTTTTAACGGGACTTGTGGGAAAAACCTTAAAAGATGTTAAATCGGTAAATATTGAAAACCTCGAAACATTAAACGCTGCATTTTCAGAATAAATAATGTTTAGTCTATTGCCATTTAAAATAGCAAGGTATTGGAATGAATTTTAATGCTGTTGTTTAACATAAGATTGGGTTATAAGAAGTTGTTTAACATCAAATTGAGTTTTAATGCTGTTGCTTAGCAATAATAAATTTATTGCCTATTGCCATTGTTTAAGAATAATATTTGAAAAGGAAAATAATATAATGACAGAAAAATACGCTTTAATAGGCTATCCCTTAGGACATTCGCTATCGCCTCAAATTCACACAAGATTGTTTGATTTGGCGGGAATAAAAGCCGAATATGCTTTAACGGAAATCAAGCCCGAAAACCTGAAAGAGCAATATGACTATTTATTCTCTTTAAAAGGCTTTAATATTACAATTCCTCATAAAATCCCAATAAAAGACTTTTGCGACAGATTGTCCGAGGGTGCAAAAAGATACGGCTCGGTAAACTGCGTTAAAATCGAAAACGGTGAAAAAGTCGGATATAACACCGACGTGCTTGGCTTAGTAAAGTCAATAGAGCAGTTGGGAGCATCCCTTTCCTCAAATGTATGCTTATTAGGCTGCGGCGGCGTGGGAAGAATGATGGCTATTGAAACCGCTTATCAAGGCGGAAATTTGACAATGGCAGTAAGAACAGAGGATATTCCCGTGGCAGAGGGAATAAAGTCGGAAATACAGCAGCTTTTGCCCGAAAGAAAAGTGAATGTAATTCATTTGTCGGAAATGGCGGGAAATTTTGATTTGGTTATCAACTCAACGCCCGTGGGAATGTACCCCAAAACAGACTTTTCTCCTCTGCAAAAAAATCAAATGAACAATGTTCATTATTATTTTGACGCTGTTTATAATCCAACGCATACTCTGCTGTCACAATATGCTGAGGAAATGGGAGCAAAAGCCTCTACAGGTATGGCTATGCTCGTTCTTCAAGCTGTGGCGGCTCACGAAATATGGAACGGATCTCAATATGATCAAAAGGATACAGAACAGCTTATTAAGGATATGGAAAAGCTTGTATAAAGATTTTCAGGCTGATATATAACAATGTTGTATGACAAGTTTTACGGTCTGTTATAAAGTAAGAACTAAACATTCTCATATAATGTTGAAGCTTGGTTGAAGGTTGCAATAGCTTTTGAACGTTATTCAATATGCATTTATGTGTATAAATTTAACTTTAAATTACATATATTTTTCCAATTACAGATAAATTATTAAACTTGTTATTAAGGCAATCATTTTGTATTTTCCGAATATCTGAAAGGATAAACCAAATGAAAAGTATATTTCTCTGCGGCTTTATGGGCTGCGGCAAATCGCATACGGGAAGGCTGCTGTCCAAAAGGCTTGGTATTCCCTTTGTGGATTTGGACGATTTTATAGTAAAAAAAGAAAACCGCAGTATTCCCGAAATATTTCAGCAGTCGGGAGAGCCCTATTTCAGAGAGTTGGAGGGAAAATGTCTTAAAGAGCTGGCAAACGGTTGTATCGTGGCAACAGGCGGCGGCACGCTAATAAACGATAATACCGCCGAATATGCTAACAAGCAGGGAATAACCGTTTTCCTTGACGCAAGATTTCCCGTGTGCTACGGAAGGATAAAAGGCGATACAAACCGACCCCTTGTGATGAACAACACAAGAGAGCAGCTGTATCAGATTTACCTTAAAAGAAGAACGATTTACAAGGCTCATTCAAAAATTGCTGTTATTGCTGAAGGAACGGGAAATGAAATTGTAAATTCGGTTTTGCAGCAGATAAAAACTGTTATTAACGTTTAAACAATTATTAACGGCTAATGTCAACTTATTTATAAACAAATAGTACACAATTAACAGTTTATTTATGATTATTTTTATTTAAACTTAATGTTATTCACAGTTTAATTTATCCGATTTAAAATCAAATAAGATGTTATTAACAATTATAATAAGATTAAATATAACCGCTGCAAAGATGTCCCACGCCTCTTAGGCGGCGGGTTCCATCTTAGGTTCAGTGGGGGTAAAATCCCCCACTGAACCTCGAAATTGCTTCGCAATTTCGGCAGCTTGTTTAAGCTGCGCTTTAAAAATGATGAGGTAATTCAAATTTATTATACAGAATAGAAAGGAAATTAAATAAATGCTGATAATCAATGCAAAAATTTATACTATGTCGGAAAAAGGAGTAATAAATAACGGGTTTGTACGCACGGAAAACGGAAAGATTGCCGATGTGGGAGATATGGCTGAATTAAATAATAATTCAGATAATGAAATCTTTGACGCAAAGGGACAAAATCTGTACCCCGGATTTATCGACTGTCACAGCCATGTGGGAATGTTTGACGACAGCTTGGGCTTTGAAGGCTCGGACGGAAACGAAATATCCGATCCCACCACTCCCCACCTGCGTGCCATTGACGCTGCAAACCCCACCGACCGCTGCTTTGAAGAGGCTGCAAAAGCGGGAGTTACCACCGTTCTTACAGGCGTTGGCAGCGCAAATCCTATCGGCGGCGAGTTTTTGGCTATGAAAACCTACGGCAGCCCTCGTATTGACAAGAGAGTAGTTAAATCTCCTGCGGCAATTAAATTTGCTTTCGGTGAAAATCCCAAAAGATGCTATAACGACCGTGAAGAAGCCCCCACCACACGTCTTGCCACAGCGGGAATTATCAGAGAGCAGTTAAATAAAACAAACCGATACATAATTGACAAAATAAATTACGAAGCAAGTCAAGGAACGGATAACGAAACCTCAAACCCCGATTATGACGCAAAATGCGAGGCTCTTATTCCTTTGATGAAGCATAAGATTAAAGCGCATATTCACTGCCACAGAGCAGATGATATATTTACCGCAATAAGAATAGCAAATGAGTTTAATTTCGATTATGTGCTGATTCACTGCACCGAAGGAGGACTTGTGGCTGAGGAGCTTAAGGAAGCGGGCTGCGACAAAGCGGTTGTAGGACCTGTTATTTCCGACAGGAGCAAGCCGGAATTAAGCCGCCAATCCATTCAAAACGCTGCACGGCTTCATAATGCGGGTATAGAAATTGCAATCTGCACCGATCACCCGGTTATTCCGATTCAGTATCTCCCACTATCTGCGGGAGTTTGTATTAAGGGCGGATTGGATAAAGAAGAAGCGCTTAAAGCCATTACCATAAATCCTGCAAAAATAGCGGAAATAGATGACAGAG
>CAZRRT010000013.1:0-32033 GCA_964602605.1 uncultured Ruminiclostridium sp. | reverse complement strand
AGTCTTTCAGTGGGGGATACAATCCCCCACTGAAACCCTGAGGGGCTTGCGCCCCGGATTTTTCATAAATTTGGGCGTTGCCCTCATTGAAAAATTTACAAACCTTGTTTTCCCGATAATTGCAGCACTCTATCCTTAAATGCTAAATATATAACAATATATTTACTCACCCAATCATTTAAAAATATTGCCCGAAATTGCTTTCGGACAATATTTAAAGGGATAAAAAGTATCAATAAGGTAAAATACAATATCAAGTGAGAGCATTGCCCAAATCAAGATCGGGAGCGGTATCTGGATCGTAAATATGGTAATTTGATTTTCCGTTTTTCTTAACAAAGTACATAGCTTCATCCGCACAGCCCACAAGCTTTTCTGCTTCATTTCCGTGCTGAGGACAAAGTGCGATGCCCACGCTGGCGTTTACGTTCAAAATAACACCTGCCGCAGCGCAGTCATATCCGCTGTACAAATTATCAATGATACTCATAGCAAATTCTTCTACCGCATTGACCTTATCAGCACTTGTTACGCACATAACAAACTCATCGCCGCCGAAACGTCCCGCAATTCCGTCATCACCAACGCAGTTCTTAATGGTATCGGACACGTACTTTATAACCTCATCGCCTACATTGTGTCCGTAACGGTCGTTAATAAACTTAAAGTCGTCAACGTCCACAAACAAAACAGCGTATGTTTCATTTACACGCTTAAGATCAAGCAGCTTTTGCAGCTCTTTTAAGAAGGTGCTTCTGTTGTAAAGCTGAGAAAGGAAGTCGTAGCTTGCTTTTTGTGAAAGCTGGAGGCTGGATTTTTTCTTGTTGTTAATATCCACCGCCACGCCCATAAGCTTTGTAATTTCTCCCATACGGTTGATAATTGCGCTGATTTTTACGTTAATCCAAATCTCGCTGTTGCTTCTTGTTTTAACCTGAAATTCGTTTTCAACATATTCTCTCTTGCCTTGCAGTAGTGAATTTATGTCGTTTGTAAAG
This sequence comes from uncultured Ruminiclostridium sp., assembly GCA_964602605.1. GTDB lineage: Bacteria > Bacillota > Clostridia > Oscillospirales > Ruminococcaceae > Ruminiclostridium_E. The sequence goes on along the minus strand of CAZRRT010000013.1, from coordinate 31,035 downwards.
TGGCGGGAGTCAATATCGCTCATCAGCGAATCAAGGAAGCCGCCCTTCTCTAAGCTTGCGTGTTCGTAGTCCAAATCAAATCTTTCCTTAAAGTTATCGGAAACATACAAGCTTTGATTCTGCGTATCCCACTCAAAAAGCATACTTTCCGAAAGGGAAGCTATTGTCTTGTGAACGTCCTCCGAGATGTAAAAATCATCAAGCAAAGCGTTAAAATATTCAGATATAATTTGATATTCGGCAGCTTTAAAATCAGGCAGACGCTTTGATCTGTCGCCGCTGTTGATTTCCTCCATAGCATTTATCAGCTTTGCAATGGGAGTGATTGATCGGCGATAGATAACAAAAGCCAAAACCGAATCCACCGCAATAAACACCGCAAATACAATAAGTCCTACAAGCGCAACGGGAATAACGTCAAAATTAGCTCCTGAAATGGGATATGTTCCGATCCAAGTCCAATTAGTATCCTCTATTGCGCCGTAAGCTCCGTAAAATCCGTCTTTTTCAAAGATTTCAAACTTTGAATCGTTTGATTTTCCCGACAAATTGCTTGCGGAAACGTCTTTAACGGGAGTCCATTCTCCTTTTTTCTTGATTTGTCCGCCAACATTCAAGGCGTTGCCGGCAGCGTCCACAAAGGTAACCGTTCCCTTGCCTCTGAAAAATGAAGAGTTGTTTAGTGCGGCATTAAGATTGGAGGCGGAAATAACTGCGTCGATATAGCCTTTGGAGTCGTTGGAGGCGGTGACGGGCATTATAACATGTATAACGCTTTCCATATATTTTCCTTGGGTAATATTGCTTACATAAGGCTTGCCCTCGGGAGTTTTTTGCAGATCCTCAAAGTTCTCGTAAGTAGCTTTTAAAACCGCTTCATTGCTTGCCGCAACAATATATCCGTTAGAATCCATAATTGCTATGTCGATAAGTCCATTGTCGCTTTCCACTTGGGAATTTATAAGCGAATCCACCTGATCCTTTATAGCGTTGTAATCCCCTCCTGCGGTGCGTTTAACCGAATCATATCCCGCCATTACCGACAGCAGAAGCGCATATCTGTCAAAAGTCAAGGATTGTGCCTTTGCCTCACTGTACGCCACCGCTCCCGTTTCATGTTGAGCCATTTTGCCAAATTGACCGATGTAAGTAAAAGTTCCCACAAGTCCCACTATTAAAACAGGTATAAGAATAGAGGTTATAATCATAATCTTAAATATTGTTTTAACTTTCATAATACTACCCTTCCCTTTCCTTAATGATTAAGGAGAGTATGCTTAAAAATATATATTAAAGTAATTGACATTTAATTTTAAAAAGTATAAAAGTATAGAATTATATTTATTAAATAGCAAAAATCCGAATTACATATTTTCGTGTTCTTTTTTGATCTGCTGATGCTGAAGCTCTATCACATATCTTGAAATAACGTCCTCGTCCGAAGGGTGGGTATTTAAAAATTTGCACCCATAGCCTGTCACATCTCCTGCGGCGTTTTTTTGAACTCTCAGAATCTCCGCCTCCATATCCAAGCTCTTCTCATTTAAGTCAATAGAAAGCATCAGATGATCGTTTTTTTGAAATTCTTCACCATTGCAGGCGTTAAGAAACACGCCGCCGATATTTATATCCTTTATTCTTGTGAGGTATGGGGATTCCAACACTGTGCGGTTTCCGTTTCTTTCAACAATATTGATAACGCAGGGAATATCCACTTCCACTTTATAATAACGTCTGCGTTCCTGAAGAATCTCTCCCAAAGCCGTCTTAACTATTATATTAAGCTGCATATCGGTAGATGCGCTTACATATGCGGGGTACTTTATCCGCTGACTGTTTTTCATAGATATTATTACAAACAAGGAGGAATTTCGCTCTATTTCGGGCAGTCCCTTGCCTTTTATAATAAGTATCATATCGTTTTCGCCCCGAAAAGAAGTGCCTCCCTCATATTCCTGCAGGGCAAACTGCCTGCTTCCCACTGAGAGTATTCGTGTATCTTCAGAGGTGATAATATCTATTTTAAGAACTTTATCCCTTGAAATCATTACATTGAATCTCCTGATTGTAAAATAAAGCCGATAAAATTATAATGTGCGGGATTTTCACCGAGGTTCCGAAAAACAAACCTAAAATTGCTAATTGATATAATAAAATCTTGCGCCGGGATTTTGTATTATTCCGTGCCGTTTCCTTAGATAAAACCGTATATCAGCTTAATAATAAAGTATGTATAATTCTCTCGACTCATAATATTTTATTCGCCATTATTACATATTGTAATTATTATACATTATAAATTGATATAAATCAAGAGAAATATGAAAATTTCATAAAAATAATTAACAAATTTTTATTTTTCATTGATTATGACTGCTTAGATATGTTATAGTAAGATAAACGTATGTAATTTTTTATTTCATCTGTCTGAAAGTAATGATATGTATTTAACAGTAATTTTACGGTTATTATAATGTATTTTAAAGGTATCTCTATGAACTATTTTCACGCTTTTACAAAAAAATACAACAAAAGGCGAAACGTTGCTCTTGTGCTTATAATCGCACCTGTTGCGGAGTTTTCAATGATGATAATTTGGGCGGTTATGTTTAACATAAAAAGGGCGGACGACATTGAATTTATTTTGCCTTATGGGATAATTGCAGGTGCGGGCATAGCGGGCGGAATGCTTTTGTGCTGGCTGTGCTGCGGCATATGCGAGGTATATGTAAGGAACAGCAGAAAATACACCTATTTTGAAATACAGCAAAAAGCGGCGGTTTTTTGCAAGTACAAGGGAAGCTACAGGATTTTCGGCAAGAAAACAGTGCTTTCAATGGTGTGCGTTATACCTATGAAAACCTATGAAAAGGCGTTTTTGGACGAAAAGAAAAAACATATCATCTTAACAGGCAAAATACATATATACGAGGGAGATCAAAAAATGCTGAGCTATCACATTAAGGACGGCTCACCCGTTTTTGACAAGTGGTGGTATAACGAGGCGGAAAACTCCTATAAAACCGTAGATATGATACGTTTGCCTATGGATTTTGAACACCCGGGAAGAATAGCCGCCGCCTTGGATAAGGCAAAGTTAGAGTTTGAAGCAATTCCTCCCAAAAAAGAGTATGTATTCAAGGAATCCGCCATTGTACGCAGGCGCAAGGAGCTTAAAAAAATGGCGGAATCAAGGAGATATATACGGTATTGGTAAATATAGGAAATATCGGCAATATCGGTTATGGCTTTAAGCCTTGGAATTAAGGCTGTTTTGCAGAATTATCGGAATAAATACGGCAATATAAACAAAAATGAAATATGCGCCAATATTTTCCAAATAAGCCTTTAAACATAAGCGGCAAATTTTTACATACTTAAAAAGCCTTTATTTAAGCCGTTTTTTGATATATGTTTATATATTTTTCGATTATACAATATTAAAAAGCCTTTGAACTGCAAATTCCGCTGATGAAATTATGTGAAAAAATTAAAAAAAAGGTTGTAATTTTTTAATTTATGTTGTATAATGGTTGATATGAATAAAATATCCTACTTGTCTTTATGATTAAATATTACAGTTAAACAATGACATAGAGCGGATTTGGGCAACTCGACAGCGGCTAAAGCGAAAGTTTTAAAACAGCTGTTTTTAGTTGTCCTCAAATATATTTTATTTTAAAAGATTATTGCTTTCCGATTTCTCGGTTATTCTTAAAATAAATGAAAGGAAAAAATGCAATGGTTTTGTTTGATACTACAGGCTTCCGTCTTTTGCAGGAAGGAATGAATATATGCACAAAAAACAGAAACGTTATTGCAAACAACCTTACCAATCAGGACACTCCCAATTACAAATGCAAGTATTTGCAGTTCGGTGCGGTGCTTAGAGATAAGCTTAATGTTTCGGAAGGGGACAAGTACACCAAAGAGCTTCATTTGGCGGATTACACGGTTACCGATAAATACACGGCGGATCAGCCCGACGGAAACAACGTGGACGCCGACACACAGCAAAATCTGTTTGTGCAGAACAGCTTATTGTACGACGCATTGGTTAATCAGATGAACAGCGAGTTTATTCTTATGCGCTCAGCTATGAAGAGAAACTGATTTCGCATAATTTTTCATATTTATTATAACTTCTGCAAAATTATCTCCCATTTCTTAGCAGGTGAGTTTAATTTAGATTGAGCGGAAAAATCTACGACTTAACTTGAAATTTTTTCGCAGATTTTTTAAGCAGTGCTTTAACTTTATTTAACCTTAATATGTTCAAATCTTTTGTTGAAAGGATTATATTATGTCTTTTTTAAGCAGTCTTAACATTCCGACCTCGGGTATGTCGGCTCAAAGAATGAGAGCGGATATTATTGCTCAAAATGTTTCCAACGCCGTTACCACAAGGACCTCCGACGGAACCCCCTATGTCAGACAGGTAACTGTTTTTACCGAGCAAAAGGACTATGACAATCTTGATATCGAGGGATTTATCAATAGAAACACCAATACTCTTATGAGAGGCGATTCCACCTTTGGCAGCGTTTTGGAAATGACCTTGGCGCAGAGAAACGCTTACACGGGTTCGGGAGTTGTGGTTTCCTCCATTGAAGAAGATCCCACCCCCCTTACTCCCGTTTACGATCCCTCGCACCCCGACGCTGATGAAAACGGATATTATTATCTGCCTAACGTTGATACGGAGGAGGAGCAGCTTGATTATGTTGCTGCCGTCAACTCCTATAACGCCAACGTCACTATCTTTAACAGTATGAAAAAAATGCTGCAAAAAGCGCTTACCATAGGACAAAGCTAAGGGATTAAGCGGATAATTTAACAAAGCAGGCAAAGGAAAGTTAACCTTAAAATATATATCACAATTTACAAGGCATATTGACTGTTGTCCAAATTTACTATATTTGAAAGGAAATTTACATAATGTTTATCATACCAATGTCCACAGTAGTATCTCCTTTGGAATCGGTGGCAAGAGCCTTTGATAATAAGGAAATCGCCGAAAATGAGGAAAAGGCTTCCAGTCCCTCCTTCTTAGACGTTTTTAAAGGAATATACACCAATGCGGTAGATGCAAACAGACAAAAGCAGGAGGATATTTTACAGCTGCTTTTGGGCAACACCGACAACATTGAAGAGGTACAGGCAAATATCGCAAAGGCGGAGATTGCAACAGACCTGCTTGTTACCGTAAAAAACACAGTGGTTGACACCTACAACGAAATAATTAAGATGAGCATATAACTGCTGCCTCTTTTAAGCGGAAGATTAAGTTTTAGATTCGGCGGAACTAAAATTATAAGCTGAACCTTAGAGTGCTTTGCTGCTTTGCAGCTTGTTTAAGCTTTTTCTTTAACATAATTTACTGCCGCCTTCAAGCCTTGCTGCTGCGGCTGATAAATTTATTGAATGATTTTGAATTTGTAATTGGTTAAAAGCCGATTACAAGCTGCGTTCTGTTTTGGGACTGTATTTTCCGATTTATAATTTCTCAGTCTAATTTTGTTTTGCAATTTAATACAATTATTTTATATTTTCACATATTGTTTGATCAAATCGGTCAAGCTTGAAATCGAGGTTACTTAATGGATAAGGCTAAAAACGTTTTTCTTAAAGCGGGAAACTTTATTAAAACCAAGGTTTCCTCCCTCAGTAAAAAGGCAATTATCGGAATATTGGCGATTACGGCGGCGGTAATTGTTTCTATAGTTGTTTTGTCGATTATTTTGGGACAGACGAGATACGCCGTGCTGTTTACGGGAGTTTCCAGCTCGGAGCAGGGCGAAATTATCAAATACGCCAAGGAAACATTGGGAATTACCGATATAAAGCTTAACGAAAAAGGCGATATTTTAGTAAACGAAAAGCAGGTTGAGGAAGCCCGTGTTGGTCTTAGTATGGCTAACTACCCCAGCACAGGCTACAACTATGATATATGGAAAAACGGCGTCACATTGTTTTCATCAAAAACCGAAATGAGAGAGCTTCAAAAGCAGCAGCTTGAAAACAATTTGTCCGCCACATTAAGATTTTTTGACAATGTGGACAGCGCACTTGTCACCTTGAATATTCCCGAAAACGACAACTATGTGCTTTCAACTTCGGAGCAGGAAAGCAGTGCGGGAATTGCATTAAAGCTTAAAAACGACCTGACTCCCCTTGAAATTGACGGTATGTACAACCTTGTTGCAAATTCCGTACCGGGACTGAAAAGAACCAATATCACAATCACCGATCAGACAGGTATGCAGCTTTTGCCCGATCTTCAATCCTCCGACGCAGAGGAGGAGTCCAAGAGAATACAGCTTGAATATCAGCGTATGGCTTTCCAGGATAAAATGAGAGTGCAGCTTGAAAACGCCATAAAAACCGTTATGATGAATACCTTTGACGATATTAACGTATCGGTTGGACTTTTGCTTAACTATGACAAGCAGGTAAGCGAGGTAATTGAATACACCGGTCCGAATAAGGACGAGAACGGCAATATGATGGGAATCATCAGCGATGAAACCTTTAAAAACGCCTTTGGAGGAATCGCAAAGGAAGGCGGAGTGATAGGCACATTCATCAATTCGGACATCAGCCCCGACTATCCCACGCTTACCGTTGACGAAGGCGATCAGTTCTATTCCGAAACGTCAAGACAGCTTAATTACAAGGTTAACGAGGAAAAGAAGCAGATTGAAAAGAACGGCGCAAGCATAGACAGACTTTCCGCCGCAGTTGTGGTAAAAAGCAACAGCACACTTACCACCGAAGAGGAAAACCGCTGGAGAAACATTATTGCCAACGCTATCGGAGCAGATGTGGATTATGTTTCAATTAAGCCCGCACCCTTCATAGAAACCACCAATCCTCCCATTGACAACACTCCTTTCGGCATTTCCAACATCAGCTCTCAAAGCATAGCGCTGCTTGCTATAATAATAGTATTGGGCATAATACTTATCGTGCTTCTTATACTTGCTCTCAACGCTCCCGGTTCAAGAAAGAAACGCCGTGCGGCGGCAGCGGCAAACGCTCCTGCGGTTACAGCCCAGGGTGCGGGAGCTGACGAGCTTGAATTCCAGAATAAAGAGAAAATTGAGATACCTGATATGAGTAATACGGAATTTGAAATACCCAGCCTTACGGACGAAGTTCCCGAAACAAGAGATGAAGCTCTTAAACGTGAAATTCAGGACTTTTCAAAGAACAATCCCGAAATCGTGGCGCAGCTTATCAGAACGTGGATCAGAGGGGACGAATAAGCTGTTCTCTTGTCCTGCAATACTTTCAAATAATTAAGGACTAAAATCACATCAGCAGGCATATCTCTAACGCTTAAGCTTTATATGATTTTAAGCCCATAAATAAATTTGCGGAATTTGAAATAAGCAGAGAGATTTTCAATGGAGATACTTACGGTAAACGTCATTTTTATTTGAAGCTTACTGTAAAAAAACTATTTAAATTGCCTCATAAATCCGTTCGCTGTGCAAAATTCGTAATGATTCGGCAAATAGTAAACGGCAATAAAATTATGGTTTACTATAGTTTACAATAAAAGTCAGGCTAAAGTCAGGCGTAAAGGAGAAGATCAAATTGGCAGAAAAAGATACCGAACTTACTTCAATACAAAAAGCGGCAATGGTTCTTTCCTCTATCGGTGCGGAAAACGCATCCGAGGTTTATAAGCATTTCAGCGATGATGAAATAGAAAAGCTTACCATTGAAGTTGCAAAGATGGACTATTGGTCCTCCGAGGTGGTAAGCGGAGTGCTTAACGATTTCTATGAGCTTTGCCTTACTCAAAAAGTTATTTCCGAAGGCGGCGTGGAGTATGCCCGCGAAATCCTGCAAAAAGCATTCGGCAATGAAAGAGCGGACGCTTTGTTTGAGCGAATTACCAAGCAGCTTAAAACAAAAGCCTTTTCATTTATCAGAAAAGCCGATTATAAGAACCTTTTGGCGGTAGTTCAAAACGAACACCCCCAGACCATAGCTTTAATCCTTTCTTATTGCAGAAGCGATCAGGCTTCCGCCATTTTGTCCGAATTGCCTAAGGATACAAGAATTGACGTAGTTGAAAGAATTGCAAAAATGGAAAGCGCAAGCCCCGAATTCACCAAATCCATTGAGGAAACCTTGGAGCGTAAGTTTGCAATGCTTGTAACTACCGGCGATATGGAAATAGGCGGTATTAACTACATAGCGGACGTAATGAACAAGGTTGACCGTTCCACCGAAAAGTTTATATTTGACGAATTGGCTATGAGAGATCCCAAGCTGGCAGAAGAAATCCGTCAGAAGATGTTTGTGTTCGACGATATTGTAAATTTGGATTCTATGGCTATTCAGTCCTTTATCAACGAGGTGGACGCAAAGGATCTTGCGGTGGCAATCAAGGGCAGCACCACAGAGGTTGCGGAGGTTATTTACGCCAATATGTCTACTCGTAAGCGTGAAGCAACGCAAACCGACGTTGAATATCTGCACAATGTTCGTATGCGTGACGTTGAAGAAGCACAGCAGCGTATTGTTGCAGTTATCAGACGTTTGGAGGCAGACGGAGTTATCACCATTTCCAAGGACAGCAACGACGAAATTATCGCATAAGATTTTGCTATATTGTCTTATTGAATATTATCCCGCTGTTTCCGATATGTTAGGCTATTTGGATTATTTGGGCTATTTGGAGCAGCATATCGGACATTTTCGGAAGCGGATTATAAATTACCGAATAAATCAAGCAATAGGGGAAGGGTGAAAATATGTTTGGTGTAATAAAAAGCAGCAGTCCCGCACATCCTATCGTAATTGAGGGAGATAAAAAGGTTGGCGGGAATTTCCCCGAAAAAACAGATATAAAAGACCTGATTGGCAGCGACGACGCAGACAAGGAGTCAGCCGAGGAAAACAATGAAAACGACGAAATAGTAAAAATAACAAAGTCCGAATTAGACGCAATCCGTGCACAATACCGTATGGACGGAGAACTGTTTGCAGAGGAAATGCGGGTAAAATCCAATATGGAATTTGCCCATGCAAAGGAGCAGGCGGAAAAGATAGTTGAAAATGCGGAAGAAAAGGCAAACGATATTCTGTCGTCAGCAGAGGAAAGAGTAAACACAGCCGCTGAACAAGGAAGAAAGCAGGGCTATGACGAGGGCTACAAGGAAGCCTATGTTTTGGGCGACGGAAAGGGCAGAGAGGACGGCTACACTCACGCACAAAACGAGTGCAGAGCAGCTATAAAAAGCTTGCAGGAAATTTGCAGCAGCCTTGAAAAGGAAAGAAATCAGCTTATGACGGAAAACCGCCGTGCTATTTTCGATATGGCTATGGAGATTGCCCAAAAAATCACTATGACCGTTTTTACTCAAAAGGACAAGGGCGCTCTTCAAAGAATGATAACAAATGCAGCAAAGGACTTTCGCAAAGCAAAGACGGTAAAGGTAACTGTGTCAAGACTTGATTTAAGCGACAATGTGGAAACGGATTTAAAGGCTTTTGAAAAATGCTTTTCTCCCACCTCCGAGGTGTCCTTTGAAGTGATTGAGGACGGAGAAAAAGGCACTTTGCAGATAGAAACGGAATCCGAAATCCTTGACGCAGGCGTTTCCACCCAGCTTAAAATGATAGAGGAATTGGGCAGCGGAAAGTATCGTGACGCAGAGCCTGAAAAAGCGACAGTTCAAGCCGCAGAAGCAGCCGAGCAAAATTCGGCAGGCACAAAAGAACAAGTTCCCGTTACGGATGACGAGGACAGCGAATAAGGACATTTAGGGGCTGAATCAGCCTCTTATTTGTTGGGGCAGGTTTGTTATCAAGCTTTAAAGCGCAGCTTAAACAAGCTGCCTAAATTGCGAAGCAATTTCGAGGTTCAGCGGGGGATTTTACCCACACTGAACCTAAGATGGAACCCGCTGCCTAAGAGGCGGGGGACATCTTTGCAGTGGTTATAAATATTGGATTTTGATAATTTATGGGTATGCTGATAACTGTTTTATTTTCCGCTTTATCCGCCGAGAACATATAAATTGATTTATTTGTTTATCAAAAGATTATCGGTATGAATTTGTATAGAATAGAATTGATATGTTTTTATCCTATTGTTATGCAAATAAAAACATCTTTGGATAAGGATTTCAATAATTATTTGCATAATAAATATTTTATGAACGCATTTTAAAATCTTCCGAAATATAAAAGGGGCAAATATGGACTTAAAAGGCTTTACCGAAGATATTAAAAATTTTGAATCCAGAAGAATAATGGGAAAGATTGAAAAAATTATCGGAATGACTGTGGAGGCAAGCGGTCCTCAGTGCAACATCGGCGATGTTTGCCGTGTTTTTAAAAAAGGCTATCCCAACGATTACATATATGCGGAGGCGGTAGGCTTTCAGGAAAACAAGGTGCTGCTGATGCCCTACACCGATATTGAGGGAATAGGTCCGGGCAGCATAGTTGAAAACACGGGACAAAAGCTTATGGTGAGAACGGGAAACGCACTTATCGGCAGAATAGTGGACGCTATCGGAAATCCCCTTGACGAGGGAGGAAATATCGATTATACAGGGGAAATGTCCATATCGGGAATACCGGTGAATCCCTTAAACCGTCCTAAAATATCGGAGCCGTTGGAGCTGGGCGTTAAAGCCATCGACGGACTTTGCACTTTGGGAAAAGGACAGAGAATAGGTATATTTGCAGGCTCAGGCGTGGGCAAAAGCACTCTTATGGGCATGATTGCAAAAAAGGTAAAAGCAGACCTTAACGTTATCGCACTTGTGGGAGAGCGTGGGCGTGAGGTTCGTGAGTTTATTGAAAACGATTTGGGCGAGGAGGGAATGAAACGTTCCGTTGTGGTGGTTGCCACCAGTGATCAGCCCGCTATGATGAGAAGCAAGTGTCCCCTTACTGCCACTGCTATTGCCGAATACTTTATGCAGCAGGGAAAAGACGTGCTTTTGATGATGGATAATCTTACCCGTTTCGCTATGGCAAGGAGAGATGTGGGACTGTCTATCGGTGAGCCGCCTATAATGAGAGGCTATACAAGCTCCATATACAGCGATATGCCAAAGCTGCTTGAAAGAGCAGGCTGCTTTGAGGGCGGCAGCATTACGGGAATATATGCGGTTTTGGTAGAGGGCGACGACACCAACGAGCCTATTTCCGATACGGTAAGAGGTATTATTGACGGACATATTGTGCTGTCAAGAAAAATTGCGGCGCAAAACCACTATCCCGCCATTGACATACTGCCCAGCATAAGCCGTTTGATGAGCATTATTTGCAGCGAGGATCACAAGGAGGCGGCGGGAAAGCTGCGTAATCTGCTTGCATTGTACACTTCAAACGAGGATTTGATAAACATAGGCGCATATAAGCACGGCACTAACCCAAAATTGGACGAGGCTATTGCAAAGATTGACAAGATAAACGGATTTTTAACACAGGGCGTTGATCAGTCGTTTTCTTTAGATGAAACAATTAAGCTTTTAAAGGAAGCGGTAAACTGATTAAAGCGCAGCTTAAACAAGCTGCTGAAATTGCGAAGCAATTTCGAGGTTCAGTGGGGGATTTTACCCCCACTGAACATAAGATGGAACCCGCCGCCTAAGAGGCGGGGGACATCTTTGCAGCGGTTATAGGCAATGTTAGGGTGATGCCGCACAATTATTGCCGTCCGAGCGCAGACTTATGATATGCGTTTTTGCCTTAGCTCATCTAATTCGGAAAAGAGGAAAACAATGAAGATTTTTAAGAAAAATGAAAATACAAATAAAATTCCCCAAGAAAAAATAAATATGTCAGGCTGGGACGCTGTTATTGCGGAATTTGAAAGAATATATCCGGGTCAGACGAATCCAAAGCATTATGGCGTAATTATTCCGTGGAGATTGGGCGGTCCTGATCCGTTGGACGGTATAAGCGTTTATGACGGCGGCGATTTTTGGCACTTTGTGACATTCGGATTGTCGGAGCTGTATGAAAAGGAATCCGAGGATAAGGAATACAGCGGCTATGGAATGGAATTTACCTTTAAGCTGAAAAAAGGCTGCTACAATACGGATAACGAGGAAGAAGAGCTTCGCTGCATATGCGGTAATCTGCAAAATATTGCAAAAATTACTTTTAATAACGGCGAATTGTTCCTGCCCAACGAATATGTGTACACAGGACAGACGGAGGGAATAGACCGCTATCAAAAATCAAAGCTTACGGGCTTTATTACAATGCCCGATCCTTTGGTGAATACCCTGCAAACTCCCAACGGAAAGGTGGAATTTGTGGAATTTATCGGAGTTACCGACTCAGAACTGAAAGCAATTATCAATAAAGAAATAAGAGTTAGGGAATTGCAGCAAAGATTAAAAACGGATATTACAGATTACCGCAGAGAATCGGTTGTATAATCAAAATCCGATGTCCCCCGCCTCTTAGGCGGCGGATTCCATTCAGTATTTCAGTGGGGGATACAATCCCCCACTGAAACCCTGAGGGGCTTGCGCCCCCCGGATTTTTCATAAATTCGGGGCGTTGCCCCTCATTGAAGCGCCGAATAATCCACAAGAATGTCGGCACAGCGGTCTGAGCTGATAACTGTCCCCTGCCCAACCTCGAAATTGCTGCTTACAGTAAATGTCAAATTAGTTTGCCGTTTTTTACCATAATTGGGCGACTTATTTAACCTGCACTTTGAAATAAAGCAAAAACACGTTTTGGAAATGGAGGTATTGCCTTTGAAAAAATTCAAATTCACACTTGACAGAATAAAGCAGTACCGTATCCAAATCGAAGAAATGGAGAAAAACGATCTTGCCTCATTAAGAGCGGATTTGGAGGAGCTGGAAAATCAGGCGGAGGAAATACGGCGGGAAATTTATGCAAAAACCGAGGAGCTGCGAAGACTTTACCGCAAGGGCGCATATCCCAATGAAATATCGGTTGCAAATCGTTTTATCACCTTTAAAAAACAGGCTCTTGAAATGAAAATCGGCGAGATAGAAGACAAGAAAAAGCAGATAGAAGATAAGCTGCAAGAGGTTTTGGAAGCAACCCGGGAAGTGAAAAAAATGGAAAAGTTAGAGGAACATCAGTTAGAGGAGTACAAACAGGCGGAGCTTAAAGAAAACGAGAACTTTATCGAGGAATTTTTTGGAGCAAAGCCAACCCCTCAGTAAAAATTGATGTACAAAATATATGAAATTTTATAATAATATAAGTGAAAATTATTAAATGTGAATACATATGTAAATCATTCTAAACTTTAACATTCTATATAGTGTATATAATCCAAAACAACTTTCAAAATATGGAGATAACAAGTTTATCGCTTTAAAGAAAAATTTGTCAAAGAATACAAATTTCTATTTGTTTTCGGTTGACTTTTAACAAAATATGAGTATAATTATATATTGATATATTCTATTTTGTAATTTAATACTTCTGTTTACCATTCCTTAATTATAACTTTTTTGCGATACTATTAAAATTCCAAAATTCAAAATTGAAAATCGAAAAATTGATGTAATGCAGTTATACCGGTAATATTGATTGATAAGGATTTATTCCTTTTCAATATATGTCTTTAACGACGAAAAATCGATATTGAAAGGAGGTGAAAAGAATGAAAGATATAAAAATAAGCAATTTAGGCACAGGAATAGCCCCGCTTAAATCAAAGCAGTTAGCTGCGGGCGAAAAAGTATTTCCAAGCAAGACCAAAGCATTTTCCGCAAGGCTGAAAGAGGTGATAGCAGGCGATTGGTCGGAGCGTTCCGAATTTACCAAGCCCTATGAGCCGGGAGATGCGGTTTTAAATCCCGTAAAGCCAAGGCTTGAGGTTCAATCCGATGTAAGGCGTCCCGTTTCCGACAGCGATGCTTTTTCTTCCGACCAAACGGCGAAAGCTTCCGTTAAGCCCGTTGGGAATAGGGAGCAGACTTCAAAAGAGGCTGAGGGTACGCTTTCTAAACCTGCTAAGCCTGAAAACGCTGTAAGTCAAAGCAACGACAAAACCAATCCTTTACAAAATTCTTCCTCGAATAAGGAAAATAATCCAACGGCAATAAAGGAAGCTGTGGGTGAAAAATCGCTGAATCCGCAGGAAGAAGCAGTGGACGGAAGCAAGCAGTCGTTATTGCTTCAAAAGCTGAAGAGCTTGTATCCCGGACTTTCAATAATTTCAACGGATTCGGCTGAGGAACAAATTTCCGCAAATAATATCCAAGCAGGCGAAAATCAAGGTATTGACGCTGTTTATGCAAATCCTCAAACAGCTGCCGCCATAGACCTTACAGGCAGTACATATTATGCTAATAAGGATAGCGCACAAACAAGCGAAAACCAAAACAACGGCTTTGTTTACCCGATTCCACAAGCATCAGCAGAGGCGGCTGCAAAGCTTGCAGACAATGCTCCTCATACAAATAATGAGGAAAATATCCCGACGGACAGCAACCAAGCCGATAGGGTTTACGTCGATCCCGAGATTCACACAACAACCTTTATGCCTATTTTCTATAAAGGAAAAACGTCTGTTGATGAAAACGCCGATAATGCGGAGAAATCGGAGAACGGGTTATTTAGCGGAAGCCAAAATGTAAGCAATACTTATCAAGGTCAGCTTTACAGCGGCAGCTTGTCGGATCTTATAAGCAGAGGAGAGCTTGTTTTCGGTGACGTAACCTTGCTGCAAATTAACGCAAAGGGAATTTATATCGGCGATGAAACAGATCCCGAGGGCTTGAATAACAGCCTTAATTACGTTGACGGAGATTTCCTAAAAAAGGTTTTTGAAAAGCTGAGCAAGGATTTGCAAAATGCCGATGAGCCTTCTGTTTCAGAACAGCTGAGAAGTATGTTGGCACAGGCAATAAAGAACGCTGCGTCAAATATGCACGATCCTGAAAAGCAGGAACAAGAGTATCAGGAAAAGGTTCTTAATTTCCTTTTTAAGTTTATCGACAGGATAACGGGAAACGATGAAAACAAGGACGATAAGAAAACTGCTTTAGAAGACGGCAAAAAGGACAAGGGCGATTTGCTTTTACAGCTGGTGGAAAATCTGATTGAGGCTTCCCAAAAGAACGAATCAAAGGATACCGAGGATTCGGATAAAACCGACGGAACGCTTGCGATTTATGTTACTGCTTTTGGAATAAGCATTATGCAGGTTGATGCAAAAGAAAATCTTCAAGACAGCAGTCAGCCCGTTTCAATGGCAGCCGAATATGTGCAGACTTCTGCGGAGCAAGCTGTTAATTTATCGGAAATAAACGCATACTCCAAAGACAATGCAAATTTGTTGGAGCATACCGTAGTTTTCGACTCTCAAACAACGAAAGCTGCTGATATTTCCGACGTCCAAGCAACGAAAACCATTGATGCTTCCGACACTCAAACAGTTAAAGAAAACGAAAACGTCATAAATGCAGCAAATATTAAAACAACTGCTGATTATAAGCCGCAGCAAATTGTTTCCGAAAAAACCGAAAATGCCCAAAATATCGAAAACATTGAATCTGCCGCAATTCAAGCAACCGCTTATGAAGCTGTTAAATCCAATCCCCGGGAATTAAAGATTGACGTTCAAACCGCTTCTCAATCGGATTTGGAAAAGGTTAACGCAGATATTCCTCAAATCGGCAGATTTAAAAACAAGATTATGGGTGCATCGAAGGAATTGGACGAATTAAAACGCTTGTTTGGAATAAAGGATAACACCGATCATACCGAAGAAAGAATTAAGCAGTCCAATGAGATTTCCGAAGCTGCTGAAAATAATGCCGATAATAATTCTCAATCGGGAACAGCAAGAAGCAAGGCGGTCGAAAACGTCAAGGGCGAGGCTCAAAATGTTAAGTCCGCAGAGGATTTAGACAAGGAAGGCAATTTTAAGGACATTTTGGAATCCGTATCGGTGGAAAACATAAAGATTGACGCTCCCGCAGCAAGATCCTTTGTATCAGGCGAAAACAGCACAAAACAGATTATTTCTCAAATAATTTCCGAAATGCTGAACAATCTGTCAAATATGCCGAAGCTTGAACGTGCGGTTACAACCGTGACAATGACCTTAAACCCCGAATCTTTGGGCAAAATCACAATGAAGGTAGCGCAGGAGGCGGGAAAGGTAAGTCTTATAGTTACCGCCCACAACAGAGATACGGCGGAGCTTCTCTCCCAAAAAATGGAGGCGGTGCAGCAGGCAGCAAAGGACAGCGGAACACAGCTTGAAAAGTATCAGGTAGTTTACGCTCCACAGCAGGACGAAAGAGCGGGACAGCACCAAAGCTTTGACGGCAGCAGCAAAAATCCTTACGTCAGACAGAATGACGAGGAAAATACCGATAAGGACGGAAAATTTGCGGAACTGCTTAAACAGGCTATCTAAAAGCAATATCAAAAATCCGATTTCAATTCAGCGCAAAACATTATTTGGCAAATTTTACAGAAAGGAGAGAATATGGGTTCATATAACGTAAATCCCACCACCAGCTCGGAAGAAACCCAAAGAAAATATGCGGAGTATTTTAAAGAGAGCAATTCCAACAGCATGATTTCCATGGAAACCTTCTTTAAGCTGCTTATGGCGGAAATGACCAGCCAAGATCCCTTAGAGCCAACCTCAAACACCGAGTTCGTATCGCAGCTTGCCAGCTTTTCAGCGCTTCAGACAAACACCGACAGCCTTTACTACAACACAATAGCTTACGCCACAGGCTTAGCGGGAAAAACCGTTACCGTTGCCACCACAGGTACATCGGAAAAAGATATAAATGTGGTTACGGGCGTGGTTACAGGCGTTGACATCAGCGATGAAAAGAACATCGAGGTGGTTATCGACGGCGAAAGGTATAAGCTTAAGGACGTAATGAACGTTGTGGGAGGCACAAGCAACATTCCCGGCACATCAATGGGTTCTGACGGTGCTTATGCGGTTAGCCTTATCGGAAAACAGGTTACTGTAAATTCATTGACCGAGGAAGGCAACAGCGTTTTGGATATTGGAACAGTGGACAGCGTTGAGGTGAAAAACGGCGAATACCGCGTGGTTGTAAACGGCTATTCCTACAGCCTTAACAGCGTGCTTAAAGTTCAAAATCCCTCACAGCCCACAGAAAAAACCGATGATGACACCTCCAAAAACCCCGAAACAAAACCCTTAGACCCCGCTAACCCCGAGGATAACAATACGGACGAACAGGAAAAAACCGAAAATCCGTAATTTCCGATAATAACGGGAAAAACGAAAAACCACTGTCAAGGAAGACGGCGAAAAGAATTAAAGCTTAAACATTTCATAACTTTGCGAAACGGAGGCGAGAGTTATGCTGCTTAACGATTTTCTGAAAACCAGAAATCAAAGTATCATAAGTCAGCCTGTTGAAACAGCTGCTGTTCCCCAACAAAATACCGAGCCAAAGGTAAACGAACGGGGCAACTCCTTTGCAGACGAGTTAAAAACGCTTATTGCAGGTAAAAGCGCAGTGCAGTTCAGCAACCACGCAATAAAACGTCTTGAAAGCAGAGAGATAGACGTCAGCTCAAACGACGCTCTCCAAAGGCTTAACAAGGGCGTGGAATTGGCGGCGCAAAAGGGCTGCGGACAGTCGCTTATCCTGATTGACAACACGGCGTATATCGTGAGTGTGGCTAACAATAAGGTTATTACCACAATTTCACAGGCAGACTTGAAAGAAAACGTATTTACAAACATTGACTCAACCGTTATTGTATGATATTGGACCGAAAGGAAATATCGCTCTCTTGAATGATTGAAGGAGAGCAGGGAGGAAATCCCCCGAGTCTTTAAACGTGATAAATACAGACGGGGGAAACGCCCTCCAAAAAGAAAAACGGTGAGTCCCTACAGAAAGGACTATAAAGCTATGATGAAATCACTTTACTCCGGTGTGGCAGGTCTTAAGGTTCACAACCAGAGAATGGACGTTATCGGCAACAACATTTCCAATGTAAACACAACAGCTTACAAAGCAAGCACTGTTACCTTTAAGGATATTTTCTATCAGAACAAGAGCGACGCTACCACCGGTGATATAGTGAAGGGCGGACGCAACGCAAACCAAATCGGTTACGGCGCAAATTTGGGCGCAATCGAGCAGGTAATGACACAATCGGGTCTTACATTTTCCGATATTCCCACAGACTGCGCTATTCAAGGCGACGGATTTTTCAGAGTTATGGATAAGGTGGGAAAAATTTACTACACCAGAAACGGCTCTTTCCATATTGATAACTACGGCAACCTTTGCGACCCCAACGGCAATATTGTATTGGGCGTAAGCGGAGATCCCACAAATGTAGACGCATCCAGCAACAGAATCAACCTTTACGTTCCTCCCATTGAGGATAAGGCTGCAAGCGTAAGCAAGAACTTTAAGTTTAACGGTGATTCTTACAATTACACCATTTCCAACAGACTTATAGGACCTGAGGGAAATATCGCTCTTACCATAATTGACCTTGAGGACGGAGAAACTCCTTTTGCTGTTCAAAACGGCAAGAGTCTTAAGGTTCATATGGATCTTTCCGCAGATTATAAGAATGTTACCGAATTCCAGCAGGCACTTGACGATGCAATCGCAAAAGGAAATGTTGAATTGGGTACAGGCTTTGGTTTAGACTTTGATTTTGAATCTCTGCCTTGGGAAGTTACTCCCGTAAAGGCATCGGCTACATTTACAATTCCTGCTGCCACAGCAGGAGGCACTGCCACCAACCTTATCTTTACCGCCGGCGATGAGGGAGTTATCGGAAACGGATTCACCATAAATCTTCGGTCGGCTGCCAACACCGATGAGGTAACCGCAAATTGGACAGACAACGCTCTTACTATTGTCATTCCAAACAATAACGCTACTACAGCGGCACAGATAGAAAACGCAATAGCAGCTGCCGCAGGCGGAGATAAAGCAAAAAGATTATCGGTAATGGGTTCAGATATAGCAGCAGGCGCAGCGGCACAAATGGGTACTGCAATCACCGGCACTACCGCAGGCGGCGTAGACGGCATTCTTCAAAAGCCCATTCACGCTCAAAACACCATAGAATTCGGCAACACAAGAATAACCTACACTGCACAGCAAGGCGGCGACAAACCTAACGGATACGAAATTGATATAAAAATGAACGAAAAGCTTACCGAGCCTCTTGCTAAGTGGAGCGAGGGAGTTCTTACAATTTCTGTACCCAAGAGAGATGTAACTATCGAAGAGCTTCAAAAGGCAATAGACGACGCTGCCGGAAATAATCAGAGCAAAAAAATAAAATTAGCGGTTGAAAGCAAAGTAACAGCTGCTGACGGTACGGTAACTTGGAACCCGCTTGATCCTACCACCGATTCTATTGGTGCAGCAGAAGTTGCAAAAATCGGCGACAAGAACTACAGAACCGCTCTCACAGGCGGCGTAAACGGCTTCTTCAAGGACTTTGCAGACGCAATGGACACCGTAAGACTTGCTGACGGACGCTATGCGGCAGATCAGACCACAAAGGATCTTTCCAAGATATACATTGACGACGACGGCGTTATCTACGGTGTTCACGCAGTACACGGCACTATTGCAATGGGTCGTATCGACTTAGCGGTATTTGAGAACCCAATGGGACTTGATCAGGTCGGTACATCTTATTGGCAGCCTTCCCTTTCCTCCGGCGATCCCGTTGTAAAAACTCCTAATGACGTAGGCGTAGGTGCTATTGTGGGCAACGCTTTGGAAATGTCCAACGCAGATTTGTCCCAGGAAATCTCCGATATGATTATCACACAAAGAGGCTTCCAGGCTAACTCCCGTGTTATCACGGTTACCGATACAATGCTTGAAGAGCTTGTAAACCTTAAGAGATAATTCAACAGACAGTTTCAACTTCATTTTCATTATATTTGATTTATTTGATTTGATTTGTTTTTTACACTTTATAGTGGGAAGTTATTCTCACTTCCCACTATAATGTTTATTTTTTTAAGAAGATAATAAGCAGAAAATGAACAGTAAAGGATAATTATGATATTTCTTACAAAATTGGGCGGAAAACAGTTTATGCTTAATGAGAATAATATTGAATCGGTATCTCATAATCCGGACACGATTATAATTCTCAACAACGGACACAGCTATATCGTTCAGGAATCAATGGACGAGATAATGGACAGCATAATAGCTTTTAACCGCAGCAGCAGACGCTCTCTTACAAGAAGAGGCGGAGATAATAATTCTGAGTAACCCGCAAAAATGCGTAAATATACAGGCAGTAAAAAAGAACTGCAAAAAAACACAACGGAGGGTTTATTTTGAATATTACAATTATTATAGGTTGGGTATTGGCGTTCGGTCTTACCGTTTTCGGTATTGTGTCCGGCGGTGATTTAGGCAACTTTGTGGATGTATCAAGTATATTCATAACAGTGGGCGGTACATTGGGCGGACTTATTGCCAGCTTTCCGCTTTCAACCTTGAAGGCAGTTCCCAAGCTTTTGAAAATTGCTCTTTTCCCGCCAAAATACGATCCCCAAAAATACATAGACGAAATCTGCGATTACGCAAGAATTGCAAGAAGCCAAGGTATTCTTGCCCTTGAGGACAGCGCAAACAAGGCGAAAGACCCATTTATGAAAAAGAGCTTGCTTTTGTTGGTGGACGCAAACGATTCGGAGAAGATTCGTGAAATGCTTGAAGAAGCAATCAGCTTTACCGATGACCGTCACGCAGCCAATAGGGCATTCTTTGAAAAAGGCGTTGCCCTTGCACCTGCCTTCGGTATGTTGGGTACATTGGTTGGCTTGATTAACATGTTGGCGGTAATGAACGAGAACCCTGACAACTTGGGTTCGTCAATGGCGACAGCCCTTGTTACAACCTTCTACGGATCACTTTTGGCAAACGTAATATTCTCACCCTTGGACAGTGCGCTTCAGGCGGCAAACAACAGTGAAATATTCTGTATGGAGATTATCTGTCAAGGCTCAATGGCTATTGTGGCAGGTTTCAGCCCCAGCCTGATAAGAGAAAAACTTGAATTTATGATTGCAGATAAGGATATTAAGAACAAGGACGGCGGAGAAAGCAAATAATCCGCTCTCACAAGATGCCGAAAATTTACAATAATCGGTTGTCAGATTTTCAGATTAAAGCGCAGCTTAAACAAGCTGCCGAAATTGCAAAGCAATTTCGAGGTTCAGTGGGGGATTTTACCCCCACTGAACCTAAGATGGAGCCCGCCGCCTTAGAGGCGGGGGACATCTTTGCAGTGGTTATATTTTGAACATTTTTCCATTTGCAAATTATAACAAATTGTGATATACTGTTTGTTAAAGTATTATTTATCATTTGTTAAGCAATAAGAAGCATAAACACTATTAAGCGACATTAAGGAAGGAGGCAAACATAATGGCTAAGAAAAAGGATAGACCGAAGATAGACCCTAATATGTGGATGAATACATATTCGGATATGGTTACCCTGTTAATGTGTTTTTTCGTTATGCTATATGCGGCTTCCACACCCGACGAAACAAAATGGCAGTGGATTTTCCAAAGCGTCAGAAGCTCGGGTAAATATATAAATCCGTTCGTAATGGATAAAGATCCCAATTTATCAAATAATTCGGTTGATAACAAAGGAAACAGTCTTGAACCGCCTCCAATAGACGACGACGAAAATCAGGATAATCACATTACGAACAGCCCATCCAACTTCAATCAGTTGGCAGGCTGGCTTTCCTCAACAGCGGCGTCCAGCGAGTTTGCTGACGACATATCCATTGAAGTCAGCTCCAGCGGTACTGTAACAATAAGATTTAAGGACGGCGTTTTGTTTAAACCCAACAGCGCAGAGCTTACCAATCAGGGACGAAAGGCAATCGGTACGTTTTTGCCGGGAATTAAAGCGGTAAATAAATACATAGGAAAAATCGTGGTATCAGGTCATACTGCGGCTGCGGTAAGCGAAATAAACGATTGGGATTTGTCGGGCGCAAGAGCTTCCTCGGTATTAAAATATGTGGATTGGAAGCGGGTAGTTGACTCCAACATACTGCAAGGCGCATTTTACGGTCCTCACAAGCCGATAGCCGACAACGATACGGAGGAAGGCAAAAGTCAGAACCGCCGTGTTGAAATCACAATCACCAAGAATAAGAATAACACCATAAGCTACGCAACAATGCAGGATATATTAAAGTATGATTACGGCATACTTCCTTCCGGCGGCGGCTTTGATAAGACCGACGACAAGGAAAAGGTGGATCAGATAATCAGCGATTTGGAGAACAAGTATGGCACTACCGTAAATCCCGACGGCACGTTGGCGGGAAATGAAAGCGGACCTGAGATACCGCCCGAGGTTACGGGAATTCCCGATGATTTGATTCACGAAACAGACGACAGCGGCAATATAGTTACAGGCGAGCCTAAAACCACTGAAGCGTCGTAATGGGAATAATGGGAATAATGTGAATTTTATCCTACAAATCGTGTAAGTTTAATATATTCCTTAGCATCTGTTCACAGTTTTTCAAAAAAGTGAATAGTAAATTAAAAAATATTATTGATTTTTAAAAAATAATATGCTATAATAAATTGTTATTTCATAATAGGAGCGAAGCAATTTCAGCAAACATTATCATAATGCTGTTGGTTAACACAAAAACAGTTTAGGGTATGCTGTAAAAAATATTTTGACAGCAAAATTGAAGTTTAAAATAAAAGGCACGAAAGGGGCGATTTTATTTGGCGGAAACCCTGACACAAGAACAAATTGACGCCTTACTTAATCAAGCTCTTTCGGGAGAGGTTATCGAAACTGCATCAGAGAGTGAAGAAGTCCAAGTCAAGGAATATGATTTCCGCTCTCCGAAGAAATTCACTAAGGAAAAAATCCGTAGCCTTGAAACAATTTTTGAAAGCTATGCCAGATTGCTTTCATCCTATCTGACAGGCTTGCTCAGACTGTACTGCAAGGTTAGCTTGATTTCCATAGAGGAACAGCGGTATTTTGAATATAACAACGCTCTTCCCGACTATGTAATTATGGGGCTTGTGGATTTAGGAATCAAC
The DNA here is from genome assembly GCA_964602605.1 of uncultured Ruminiclostridium sp. Classification (GTDB taxonomy): domain Bacteria; phylum Bacillota; class Clostridia; order Oscillospirales; family Ruminococcaceae; genus Ruminiclostridium_E. The sequence goes on along the minus strand of CAZRRT010000013.1, from coordinate 7,943 downwards.
TCCCAGTACGTCGAGGAATTTACTACAATAGTACAGCTTTCAAATTCCCTTACATTTACAATGATTGATCGCCTTTTGGGCGGCAGAGGAACAGGCACAGAGCTTGACCGCGACTTTACCGAGCTTGAAACCAGCGTAATGAGAAAAGTTGTTTTGGATATGGCGAAAATGATGGAAGAGCCGTGGAGCAACTACTTGGTTATTCACCCCTCTCTTACGGGGCTTGAAACAAATTCAAGAGTTATTTCCTCTGTCGGATATGACGATACAATGATTATTGTGGCTCTCGAAGTAACGGTAAACGACGAAAACAAATCAATTCTTTCTATATGTATGCCGGCAATCAACCTTGACGAGATAATGATGAATTATGTCACCAAGAATCAGAAGAATGCCAGAAAGAGCTACGATCCAAAGAGAGAGGCTGAGCGGCGGGAGTCCATAATGACCGCACTGAACCAGTCCTCCTTGAAAATAACGGCGGTTTTAAGCGAAACACAGCTTCAGATGTCAGATGTGCTTCATTTGCAGGTGAACGACATTATTCCGTTGGATAAAAATATAGGCAGCAACGTTGTGCTGCGAATAGGTGACAAGGATTGGTTTGACGGAAAGCCGGGAATATTTAACAACAAAAAAGCCGTTAAAATCGAAAATGTTTACAGAATTGAGGTTTAGTCCATGGAAAATTATGAATTTACCGACATACAAAAGGACGCCATAGGTGAAATACTGAATATTAGTATGGGAAGCGCAGCAACTGCCGTTTCCGAGCTTTTAAGCGCAAAGGTATGGATCACTACTCCAAGAGTTGAGGTTAAATCAGCAAAGGAAATGGAGTACCACAGATTAGAGCCTGCCGTATGCGTTAAAATTCAGTACATAAAAGGTCTTAGCGGCACAAATATGATGGTTTGGAAGCAGGACGACGTTCAGCTGATTTTAAACCAGCTTATGGGACAGCCTTTGGTGGTTTCACCCGACTTTGAATTTGACGAACTGAATATAAGCGCAGTATCTGAGGTAATGAATCAGATGATGGGCGCAAGCGCAACCGCACTTTCCAACTTTTTGGGATTTACAGTAGATATATCCACACCAAAGCCCATTATTATGGACGAGGTAAGCAGTAATTTTGACGTTACGGAATTTGAACCGTCGGACACTGTTGTATCTGTAACCTTTGATCTTACCATTGACGGAGTAATAAAATCGGAATTTGCGTCGGTTATGAGCGCAGATTTGGCAAAGACAATCGCTGATAAAATGCTTGGCGTCGGACTTGAAGAAGAAGCTCCAAAGGAGGAAGCAGCGCCCGCAGCAGCACCTGCACCCACACCCGCTCCTGCACCTGCTCCCGCACCGACAGCTCCTGCTCCTATGCCTGCTCCCGAAGCCGCAGCTCCAGCAAATATGGGAGAGCAGCCCGGTTATCCCTATCCATATCCGCCTCAACCTTATCCTTATCCCTATCCCGCACCTCAAGGGGCATACGGATACCAAGCAGCACCCGCACCTACGCCAATCAATATACAAAACGCACAGTTCCAAACATTTGCAGAACCCTCCGTTCAGCTTACGGGAGAGCAAAAGGATAATCTTAATCTGCTTATGGATGTTCCTTTGCAAATATCCGTGGAAATCGGAAGCACAAGAAGAAAAGTAAAGGATATTTTGGAATTTTCACAGGGATCTATAATCGAGCTGGAGCGTCAGGCAGGCGCACCTGTGGACATTGTGGTAAACGGAAACTTGATTGCCAAGGGTGACGTGGTTGTTATCGACGATAACTTTGCCGTAAGAATCACAGAGATCATTAAATCAAAACTCATTGATACATTAAGCAAGGATTAATACAAAGGAGATAAGAATTATGGACAAGAAGATTCTTTTGGTTGACGACGCAGCATTTATGAGAATGCTTATCAGAGATGCTCTCACGAAAAACGGTTACACCAGCATTATTGAAGCTGCCGACGGTCAGATCGCAGTTGATACCTACAACGCAGAAAAGCCCGCATTGGTAATTATGGATATTACAATGCCCAATAAGACAGGTATTGAAGCATTACAGGAAATCAAGGCAAAGGATCCCGCTGCAAAGGTTATTATGTGCAGCGCAATGGGACAGGAAGCAATGGTAGTTGAAGCCATTAAGTTAGGTGCGCTTGACTTTATAGTAAAGCCATTTAAGGCAGAACGTATCATTCAGACCGTACAAAAGATTTTAGGCTGATGAGTATAATTTCCCGACAAGCCTGCACTTCTGCGGTATGTCGGGAATTTTGCATTTGATAAGCTTGGGAAAAATCTTCCAATTCATAAAAAAGCTGCAGATCAGCCTTTTAAAAAAGGCTGTTTGTTCGGCTTTTTTAGCTATTTATTTTAATCTTTATGTAATACTGATTGTTAATCTGAATACAGACATTATTATAAAAAGCTTTTAGGTAAAGGTGAAAAATCGAGGATTTTGATAAAATAAGCATTGAACTGAATTTGTAGGTGTTCACCGCCGCTATCGTGCTTTGCAAAATAGAAAAAATTTGTAGTTTGATTAAAAACAGTATAGGAAAAAATTCAGAGCTTAGGTTTGATTGAAGGAGAAAAGATTTGGGCTGGTTGCAATGGCTTCTGTCATTTTTAGGAGTATTAGGGCTGATATTTTTCCTGTTTTATGCGCTTAAAAAGCTGAATAAGGGCATAACCGTAAAATCGGGAAACAGACTTAAGGTGCTTGACAGAGTAAATATCGGCAGGGACAGTATGCTGCTTATTGTAAGTGTTTGCGGAAAGATAATGCTGCTTGGCGTTACTCCTCAAAGGGTGGATAAGCTTCAGGACTTGGATATTTCCGAGGATGAATATATGAGTATGGAACAGCCCCCCGATTTTAAATCGGTATTTACCTCAACCTTTTTTAAAAACAAGGAAAAAAATAACGATAATGATACCGATGATTATGATGATCGGTAACGAGAGAACAAGGAGAATTAAAATGAAGGAGCTTTTAAAAAAAGCAGCAAAACAGAATAAAAAGCTCTTTGGCAAGTTCTTTGTTTCATTGGCGATTACTCTTTGCATTATTGTTACGGGAGCTGTAATGGCAGTGGCTGTTTCCGCACAGGATAATAACAATGAAAACGAAACAGCTCCTATTGTAACGGGATCGGGGGACAAAACTCCCGACGGTGAGGAAATTGTCAACAGGTACGATAAATCGGCATTGTACGACTTGATAGGAATAGACGCATCAGAGCCAATAGAAGTAATTATCCTTATCACCTTATTGTCCGTTGCGCCCTCCTTTATGATAATGCTCACAAGCTTTACCCGCATTATTATAGTATTAAGCTTTTTAAGAACCGCAATGCAAACCAACACCACCCCTCCAAACTTAGTGCTTACCGGTATTGCGTTGTTTTTAACAATATTCATTATGTGGCCTGTGTTCTCGGAGATTAACGAAACCGCCTATGTGCCTTATTCACAAGGCAAAATTTCCACCACCGAGGCTATCCAAAAGGCGGGAGAGCCTTTGAAAACCTTTATGCTGAAGCAGACCACCAATAAAAATATGAAATTCTTCTTGGATTTGCAGAAAATCACCATTTACACGGAGGAATCCGTAAATACCGATAACCCCGTAGCTGCAAATGTGGAGGAAATAACCCTTGAAAACTACAAGGATCAGTTAGGCTTTCAGGTAGTTATTCCCGCATTTATAATCAGCGAGCTTACACGGGCTTTTCAAATGGGATTTATGCTGTTTATCCCGTTTCTTGTAATAGATTTGGTAGTTTCCTCCACCCTTATGTCAATGGGTATGATGATGCTGCCACCCGCTATGATTTCTCTGCCATTTAAAATACTGATGTTTGTAATGGTAGACGGTTGGCAGATGTTAGTTGGAAGTCTTGTTTCTTCCTTTAACTTGTAGCAAAGCTGCTGTTTTGTAATTGCAGCAAAAGGAGTTTTATGCAATGACTCAGGATTTGGCAATGGAAATTTTTAAACAAGCGGTATGGCTTGCTTTTAAATTAGGCGTGCCGCTGCTTTTGGTGGGAATGTTAGTAGGCTTGATAATCGCTATTCTTCAGGCGGCGACGCAGGTGCATGAGCAAACCCTCACCTTCGCACCTAAGGTAATAGTGGTAGCGTTAACCCTGCTTGCCTTAGGTCCTTGGATGATGAATTCGGTTATGGATTTTCTCAATAACATTTTTTATTTGATGTCAAATACGCCGTTAGGATAATTTTGAATAGAATAACAAGAAATTGACGAGGTAAAGGCTTTGAACGAATTGTGGGAATGGATAATGGGCAATTTTGTCGCCTTTCTTATGGTGACCGCCCGTGTATCGGGAATATTCACCTTTAACCCCATTTTTTCAAGGCAGAATGTTCCTATAAGAATAAAAGTAGGAACGACCCTTGTTATGTCAATGGTTACTATGAGCTATATGGGGGACAGCCTTGTCTATGTTAACTCGGGCGTGTTCGCTATGGCTATGGATTTGGCTAAGGAGCTTTTGATCGGTCTTGTTTTGGGATTTTTCGTCAATTTGATATTGACGGTAATCATATACGCAGGCGAGGTAATGGATACGCAAATCGGCTTTGGTATGGCTAAAGCTATGGACCCTATGACGGGTATCCAAATGCCGCTGTTTGCAAACTTGTTTTACTATTTATTTATATTGTACTTCTTTATAGTGGGCGGACATTTAAAATACGTTCAGCTTTTCGTCACCTCCTATGACATACTGCCCATCAGCTACAGCTTCACCCCCGATACATTGAATTTAATACGCTTTATAGTGGACTATTTGGGAGTGGTATTAACATTGGCGGTGCAGTTTGCAATGCCCATATTGGCGGCGGAGCTTATCACCGAATTTATTATCGGCGTAATGATGAGAGCTGTTCCCACTATTCAGATTTTCGTATTGAACATTCAGCTTAAAATAGTGGTAGGCTTGTTAGTGCTTTTGGCGGTTGCAAAGCCTATGTCGGACTTTTTGGACTATCTTATGGGGCTTATGTTCACTAATTTGGATAATATGATCGGTCTAATAGGACAGTAAGATATTAAGTCTTGTAGACTAAGGTTGAATTGGGGGGATTATTACGGCAGGCGAGGAAAAAACCGAAAAAGCCACCCCGAAAAAGCGCCGTGATATGCGTGAAAAGGAAGGTATGGTGCTTCAAAGCAACGAGGTGATGATTGCCGTTTCCGTTGTTGCCTCCTTTGTGATATTAAGGCTGTTCGGCGGTTTTATGCTCGACACTATGGGTGAGGTCTTAAAGGATTATCTTTCCACCTTGGGAAGCGTCACCGACTTTGACGATGTTTTTGTTAGAAGAAACGGTTTTGAGGTGGTTAAATACTGTCTTATGATAGTAGCTCCTCCCGCATTGATTATGGGCTTTGTTTCCGTAATTGTGGTATTGGCACAGACAAAAGGCTTGTTCAGCGGTAAATCCATTCGGCCCAAATTCTCACGGTTAAGCCCTATTCAAGGATTTAAAAGACTTTTTTCCCTTCAATCGTTTGTAAATGTAATAAAAGGATTATTGGAGCTTACAATAATAGGCGTAATAGCTTATTTTCAGATAAAAGACAGATTGGTTTATTTTGGCAGATTAACGGATATGGAGCCGATTCAGGCGGTTTATTATATTACGTCCTCAATTTTTGATATAGTAATGCTTATCTTTATCGTGCTTGCCTTTGTGGCGGCGGGAGATTATGTTTTTCAGTGGTGGCAGTATGAGAAAAAGCTGAAAATGTCAAAGCAGGAGGTTAAGGACGAGTATAAGCAAATCGAAGGAGATCCGCAAATAAAAAGCAAAATAAAGCAAAAGCAGCGTGAAATCTCACAGCGGAGAATGATGCAGGAGGTTCCCACAGCCGATGTTGTGGTAAGGAACCCCACTCATTATGCCGTCGCTTTAAAATACGAATCCAAAAATGCCTACAGCGCACCAAGAGTTGTGGCAAAGGGAATGGACGCTTTGGCGCTGAGAATAGTCAAGGTGGCGGAGGAAAACGACGTGTATGTCACCGAAAACCGCCCTCTTGCCCGCAGCCTTTATGACACCGTGCAGCTTGGAGCGGAAATACCCGTGGAATTGTACTCGGCGGTTGCGGTAGTGTTAACTGAAATGTTTAACGCAAAAGGTATTAAGCCTGTTATAAACAACACCGCTCCCGACGAAAGCAGAAGAGTAAGACGGGCAAGGCGTGAGGTTAAGACTTGATTTTTTACTAAGACTGCAAATAATCAAATAAATAACCGTATAAATAAGAAATGTACACAAGCAAACCGCATTTTTTAAGGAAGGAGGACAGTAAATGATTAAAAGAATAAGCGGCAACGTTTTCGCAGTATTTGTAATTTTTATTGTCCTTGCCTTGATTATCCCCTTAAATGATGTGGCGGGAGGCGCAGTTCTTGACTTCCTGCTTCTTGTGAATATTTCGCTGTCAATCATCATATTGCTGATGACAATGTACATAAAAGAACCCCTTGAATTTTCCGCATTCCCAACTATATTGCTTATTACCACCGTTTTCCGACTGTCCCTAAACGTTTCCACCACAAGAGGTATTTTAAGCGAGGGATATGCGGGCAGAGTTATTGAAACCTTCGGAAGCTTCGTTATGGGAGGCGATCCTGTTGTTGGATTTATTATCTTTATAATTATAGTATTGGTTAATTTCCTGGTTATCACCAAAGGCTCGGAGCGTGTCAGCGAGGTTGCGGCACGTTTCACCTTGGACGCTATGCCCGGTAAGCAAATGGCAATAGACGCCGACCTTAACACAGGCGCAATCACCGATGAGGAAGCAAAAATACGCAGAGCAAACATACAGCGTGAAAGCGATTTCTTCGGAGCTATGGACGGTGCTACGAAGTTTGTAAAGGGCGACGCCATTATTTCAATTATAACAGCGCTGATCAACCTTATAGGCGGCGCGGTAATAGGACTTGTAAACGGCGGCGATATAAACACCGTTATGTCCACATATTCTTTGGCGACGGTAGGCGACGGTCTTTGTTCCCAGATTCCCGCATTGCTGATTTCCGTTGCAACAGGTATGGTTGTAACCCGTTCCGCATCAACGGGCAGCTTTAACGAGGACATTAAAATTCAATTCACAAGAAATCCCACCGTTATGTTTATTACAGGCGGCGTGTGCCTTGCACTTATGTTAGTGCCGGGATTTCCAAAGCCGATCTTGATTATGTTGGGTATTGCGCTTATTATGGGCGGATATGCTATTTCAAGAGGAAGGAAAAAGGAGCTTGCGCTTGAAGCGGAAGCAGAGGAAAAACGGCGGCTTGAAGAAATCAAAGCGGCAAACGCACAGGGCGACAGCAACTATTACAGAGATATAGACAATGTATTTAAGCTTTTAAACGTTGAACAAATTGAAATGGAGTTTGGATACAGCCTTTTGCATTTGGTAGATGAAAAAAGCGGCGGCAACTTTATCGACCGCGTGGTTTTGTTCAGAAAGCAGTTTGCTCTTGATATGGGTATGGTAATCCCCTCGGTGAGAATGAGGAACAACCCTGAAATCAACCCAAACCAATATGTTATTAAAATAAAAGGTGAGGAGGTTGCAAGAGGTGAAATCCTTGTAGACCACCTGTTGGCACTTGACAACGGAGAGGTTACAAGACCTGTTGAAGGAATTGACACCATTGAGCCTGCCTTTGGTATTCCCGCAAAGTGGATAAGCGAGGACAAAAAGGTTATGGCGGATATTGCGGGCTATACCTTGATAGATCCCGTTTCGGTAATGATAACTCACCTGTCCGAGGTTATAAAGGCGCATTGTTCCGAGATACTCAGCCGTCAGGACGTAAGGACTATGGTGGAAAACGTAAAGAAAACCGACTCTACCATTGTGGAGGATCTTGTACCAAATGTTA